>CAYXUH010000037.1:0-14624 GCA_964468685.1 uncultured Syntrophaceae bacterium
TAAAAGGCGATCTGATCGAACCTCCTCCCGCCTTCTCCCATATGCCGGTCGCAGATCGTGCGGACGGTATCTCCCGTGATCCTGTCGGAGTAATCCCCGGCGGCTATCCGCTCGTTGCAGAAGACGCAGCGGTTAGGACAGCCCTTATGTATCACGAATATGGGAATTATTAATGGTCTCATGTCTTATCCAGCTTCTCAAGTGTTTTGCGGGCCGCGTCCTGCTCGGCCTCTTTCTTGCTTTTCCCGGTTCCCCGTGTTGAAACAATATCTCCAATGAAGAGCTCTATCTCGAAGATCTTATCATGATCCGGGCCGGATGTGCCTGCAATTCGATAGCGGGGTATTTCCCTGAACTGGCTCTGGCTGGTCTCCTGAAGGAGCGATTTATAGTCCCGATATACCGGCTTCTGTGCCCATTCATCGACAGGAGACTGAAAAGCCCGCCGTACAAAACCGAGGGCAGGTTTGTACCCCCCGTCGAGGTATATGGCGCCGATGAGGGCCTCAAAGGCATCTCCCAGGATGGAATCCTTGTTTCTCCCCTCGGAGTTTTCCTCCCCCCTGCCCAGGAGCATGAACCCGCCGACCCGGTACTGGCGGGCCAGTGTGGCCAGGGATTGCTCGTTGACCAGAGACGCCCGTGCCTTTGAGAGCTGCCCCTCGCTATATTCCGGGAATTTTTCCATCAGCATGTCGCTTATGCACAACTGCAGGACGGCATCGCCCAGAAATTCCAGTCGTTCGTTGTCTCCCCGCACGAGGTCCGGGTTCTCGTTGGCATAGGACCCGTGTGTGAGCGACAGGTCAAGCAGGTCGACGTCACCGAAGGTATGGCCCAGAACCCCTAACAGCCCCTCGAGTGTCCTGATCCTTTCCTTATCCATCCGTTACGATCCTTCCAACAACCTTTTCCTTTATCATGCGATCCCCCGTGACCGTCACGATGTGGTTGGCAAGGGATGGGTCACCTTCGGGGATCAATACCGGCACGTAATTGTCTGAAAATCCCTTCATCCAGCCGGTCTCCTTGTCTCCGGTTCCCTCCACCAGGACGGAGAGTGTCTTCCCCAAAAACCCGCCGTTGAAAGCTATTCTCTTCCTGCCTCCTATGCCCCGCAACAGGGCGGCTCGTTCTTTACTGACCGATTTCATAACCTGATCGGGAAGGGAGGAGGCGGTTGTTCCGGGACGCCGAGAATAGGGGAAAACATGAAGATACGCAAGCCTTATATTCTCGAGGAACCGAGACGTGTTTTGAAACTCTTCTTCCCCTTCACCCGGAAATCCCGTTATGACATCCATTCCGATGGCGATACCGGGGATGGCGGCTTGGAGACGTGTTACCAGATCAGCCACCTGCCCGGTAGTGTAATCTCTCCGCATCAACCCGAGAATCCTGTCATCCCCGCTCTGTAGTGACAGATGGAGGTGTCGGCACACTATCTTTGACCCCTGCAGGTGATCGATCATCTCGTCCGATATATCCGTCGGATGCATCGAACTGATCCGCAGTCTCTCGATGTCCGTATCCTCCTCTATCTTCTGTAACAGACCGAGAAGGTCGGTGGGGGAGGGCAGGTCCCGGCCATAGGCACCCAGGCATATGCCGGTAAGGATGATCTCCCGGTGACCCGCCTGCGCAAGGGTTTGTACCTGCCGTATGACATCTCCTTCGGGGAGGCTCCTGCTCCTGCCCCTCGCGTACGGTATGATGCAGTAACTGCAGAAGACGTTGCACCCGTCCTGTACCTTCAGATACGCACGGGTCTGCCCGGGAAACCTCGTTACGGGCAGACCCGAGAAGGTCCTTTTCAGGGATATGTCGCCGACATCAATCCGCTGACCCTCACTGGTAACATCCCGGATAATTTCGGGGAGAC
Source organism: uncultured Syntrophaceae bacterium (assembly GCA_964468685.1). GTDB lineage: Bacteria > Desulfobacterota > Syntrophia > Syntrophales > UBA2210 > UBA6078. The sequence continues at coordinate 1,883 of CAYXUH010000037.1, forward strand.
TCTCCTTCATCTCCGTCCCCACGACCATCCGTACCCCGGGAAGCACCGCGAGCTCCTGCGGGGCAATCTGGGCGTAACAGCCGGTTACGATAATCGGTGCGCAGGGGTTTGTCCTGTACGCCCGGCGTACCAGCTGCCGGGATTGGAAATCCGTCTTTGCCGTGACCGTACAGGTGTTCACGATATACAGATCGGCCGGAGAGGTGAAGGGGACGACGGAGATCCCCTGCGCCTCCAGTTTCTCTATAATCCCCGCGGATTCGTAGTGATTCACCTTGCACCCGAGGGTGGTCACGGCAACCTTAAGCATCGTGCAGCCCCCTTTCGATCCATCCTCCGCCCAGGAGACGGTCTCCCTGGAAAAAGACCGCTGCTTGTCCAGGGGCCACCCCGACTTGTCGGGGCGTCATGAACCTGACGTGTACCTGCCCTCCGGGCAGGGGGGTGATCTCAGAGTTGACACCTCGGTGGCGGTACCGTATGTATGCTCGTGCATGAAACGTATCGCCGTCGGCGGGTTTGTTAGATATCCAGGAACAATTGCCTGCGACGAGACCGCAGACAAACTGGTCCTCCTTCCTCCCTACAATCACTTCATCCCTTTCGGTGTTTATTTCCAGAACATAGTAGGGTCTCCGGGAGGCTATATTAAGCCCCTTTCGCTGTCCTATGGTCACCGTGTGGGTCCCCCGGTGTTTCCCCACAACGTTCCCCTCACTGTCCACGATGTTGCCGGGCCGGGGAAGGATGACCGGATACGTCTCAAGAAAGGTCCGGTAGTTGTCATCAGGTATAAAGCAGATCTCCTGACTTTCCTTCCGTGGAGGCAGGCCAAGCCCCAGCGCCATATCCTGTATCTCTTTCTTTGTCTTATCACCGTTGGGGAATATCAGGTGCCCCAGCTCCTCCTGCCCCAACTGAAAGAGGAAATATGACTGATCCTTTCCCCTGTCGATGCCCTTGAAGAGCCCGAGATCTCCTCCGCTGTCTGCAATGCGGGCATAATGGCCGGTCGCGATGGAGTCCAGCCCCCTTGTCTGCGCCTCTTCCAGGAGATATCTGAATTTTATCTTCTTGTTGCACACAATGCACGGGTTTGGGGTCCTCCCCGCCAGATACTCCCCGGCGAAATAATCCACGACATCTTTTCTGAAAGACGATGCGGCGTCCAGTGTGTGGAGCGGAAACCCCAGGCGCTCGGCAACCGCTGCCGCCTCCCCCTCGCTCCCCGCGGGGAACCCGTTTTGCAGGTACAGCCCTTCAACGTGGTATCCCCTCTCTTTCAGGAACACCGCGGCCACTGCGCTGTCAACGCCGCCACTTATGCCGACAAGTACGCTTTTCCCCACACCCGTAAATTCCTCTCAAACATATGAAGTCACTATTATTTTTATGAAGGGGGGTACGATATCCTATTTAATGCGCAATTTCAAGTTCAAGCAGGGCAAATATACCTTAAAGGAGCTCACCCTCCTAAACTTTATTACAAATCTCCGGAGGGCGGGGGATAATGGTTGAATCATGAGCGAGTTTGAGGTAGACAGTCAGGCAGTATTACTGCTCCAAAAAGGGGGGAGATGACCTATACGCAGTGTACCGACCCGGATGTCAAGGTGGAAGAAGACCATGTCGTAACTTCCGATGGTGTTACTCTCAGGGTGATCGATTTTGTGCCTCCCTGTGACGCCCCCGAAAGACCGATGGTTGTCTTCGTTGCCGGCTGGATCTCACTGATAGATGGCTGGGAGCGGGTGTTACGAAGGCTTACACCCCGCTACCGGACCCTGTATGTGGAGACGAGGGAAAAGGCCAGCGCCGGGCTTCCCCGGCGTCCCGCGCGTGTGGACTTTTCTATGCCCTGTATGAGCCGTGATATCGGTGAAATCCTTGATAGGAAGGTCGGACCTGAGAAGGGGTTCTGCCTCGCGGGGAGTTCACTGGGGGCGACCGTTATCCTGAACTACCTGAGCGGTGCCAAGAGGCAGCCGGAGTGCGCTATTCTGATAGCGCCTATATGCGAACTCATATATCCCTTCTGGCTCCCCTTGCTGCTCAGACCGGTGCCCCCCTCGCTGTACACGCTGATCAAGCCGTTTTTGAAATGGTATCTGCGTAACATCAGGCTGGATAAGCACAAAGAGCCGGAACAGGTTAAGAAATACGAGGGGACGCTTGATGCCGCCGACCCGGGGAGGCTCAAGGCGAACGCATTCGCGATAAAGAATTACAGCCTCTGGGGAAAACTGCCGGACATCACCTCTCCGGTGCTGATCGTCGGCGCGAAGAGCGATACGCTGCACGGCCTGGATGTTATAGACAGGATGGCCCGCCTCATCCCTGATGTGGATACCGAGATGATGTCCAGTAACAAAGAGACGCACAGCGAGAAGATGGGAGATCTGATTGCTGATCGTATAACCAGACTACACGATATGAAAGGGTAATATATGGCTTCGGATGTAAATGAAATTACGGTGACGTATGAAGAAGACGGTATCATCATAGTCAAGGAACTGGACAAAGAAATCCTGTCAAAGGGTGCATGGGCGACGATTATATTCAAATACCAGGACTGGAACCGCGCAAAGAGTGAATACGGGCCGCCGCGTTTTACGATTCGTCGGTACCGAAAGATGAGTGGTGAATACCGCCAGCAGAGCAAATTCAATATATCGAGCGCAGATCAGGCGTTGAAGATTATAGGTGCACTTCAAAAGTGGGTTGATGTCCCGTAGGGGAAGTATTTGAGAAAGTTATCACATTTCAGGAGGTTATAACCGTGGATGATTTTATCAATTATCTGTCGGCCCATCCGGTAGCGCTTGTTATCATTGCTGCCGCCGCGCTTCTGCTTATCTACTTCGTCTTCAAGAAAATGCTGAAACTGGTCCTGATAGCCGGTCTTGTGATCATCGTTGTTGGACTTTTCGCCCTTTACGGATACTATCATTACAGCGGTGAGCCCGAGAAATTTCCTCAGACGGTACGTGAGGTAGTCGAAAAGATCGGGGATCAGCGCGAGCGGGTTGTCGAGGCGGGAAAGGACGTGATAGAGAAGGTGGGGGAGTCGATTAAAGAGAAGAGGCGTCCTTTGAAAGACGAGTAGGAGACATGCCCCGGGATGCCCCCAGTGTAAAGCCACAGACCGCACGAAAAGGCGCAGAGGGGAGAGAACCAGTTCAGCTCAAGCCCATCGTGAGGCTTCGGGAAAAACTTCCACGGTACGAAAGGGATCACGGACAGAACCCCGGAAGCGATGCACGTGAATCAGTCCGCTCCTGCGTAATCTTTTTTGATCTGTTCCCGATCTATCGTGCCGTCACCGGCCTTTGGCAGGTCCTCAACAAAAAGGACGTGTTTGGGTTTTTTATACCGGGCGATCTTTGATGCCACGAAGTCGATCAATTCCTCGGCTCTCATGGCACAGCCGCTTTTAAGAACGCAGATCGCCTTGACGGCTTCTCCCCACTCCGGATCGGGAACCCCGATGACACAGACCTCCCTGATTGATCCGTGACTGAGAATGGCCTTTTCAACTTCCACGGGATAGACGTTCTCGCCGCCGGGTTTTATGAGTTCCTTTTCAGGCTTCCGGCCGACATACCACAGGAAACCATCCTCGTCGATACGCCCTATGTCTCCCGTGTGGTGCCACCCGTTTCTAAAGGCGTATGCCGTCTCTTCCTCCAGATTCCAGTAACCCTGAAACACGGCGGGAGAGCGGACACAGATCTCTCCCGGTGCCCCCGGTGACATCTCATTATCAAGATCGTCAAACAGTGCGACTCGTGTCTGGATCACCGGCGGCCCGATACTGCCTGGCTTCTCCATGAAATCGCATCCCGAAACAGGCATCGCCTCGGTTTGACCAAAGAGACTGTAAAATACGGCATGAGGATTATTTTTCAAGAAGCGGTCGATGGTCTCCGGGCTATCCATACCGCCGACACCTCTCAAACTTGACAGATCACAGGACCCTTTTTCTTGTGCGTCCATAATCGATGCGAGAATCGGGGGAAAGGTTCCAAAAAATGTGCCCCTCTCCTTCTCTATAAGATTGAGAACGAGCAGGGGATCGAAGTGGTCGAGAATCACGTTTTTGCCCCCCTGATGCATCGTCGCCATCGTCATCGAGAAGCCGCCGATATGAAACAGGGGGAGTATGCATATGTGACAGTCCCGCCTGTCCAGGCTCACCAGATGGACAAGCTGAAGACCGGTTGCAACCATGTTTGACTGACTCAGGAGACACCCTCTCGGATTTCCCCCAACGGCGGCGGTATAGATGATCATATAGGGGGTATCACCGGGGGTGATAAATTCTTGTTCGGGCCCCTCCTGCAGGCAGAGATTCTCAAAGGGGATATAGCCCTCTTGCTCAACGTCAGGACTGAAGATATAGCGTTTTCGAATTGATTCCGTTTTGAGTGATGCTCTTGCGCTCAGGTCCTGAAATTCTTTACTGATAAACAGGTGTGTTGGGTTGCAATCGTTCAGCATGTACGCAAGCTCTTCCGCGTTGAGTCTCCAATTGAGAGGAACCACGATAGCCCCGATTTTTGCAGCAGCTCCGCACAGGACCATAAATTGATCACAGTTGCCTGATATGATCGCGATCCGGTGACCCCTTCCAATCCCTTCGGCGATGAGGCCGGCGGCATACTGGTCGCACTGTCTTTGATAGGCCGGGAAGGTGGTGCGATTATCACCAAAGACAAGCACGTCCCTTTCGGGATACAGAAGAGCATTTCGAGCTATCATATCGTATATCGTAAAATAGTGCTGATTCATTATCACACCTCGCGCGGGGTTCTTAACTGCTAAAAAACGTGCTCTCTATCCACCCAGGCATACTTTGCTGAAAAGCGTTTCGGTTTGTCTACATTTTTGAAGATGCAAACCCACCGTCTATCGGAAAGACCGATTCCGTGATGTAACTTGACGCCGGGGAGAAACAGGGATGTATTATCTATAACCTTTCGACAAATAAGAGGTATAGCTACAGGAGATTAATTGTCATAGCCCGTGTCGGGCAGCCCTTGACGCACAATTCACAGCCGTTGCACTTTTCGGGATCGAACACGACCTCCGTGGTGTTGGTGTCGATGTAGAGGGCGCCGGTTGAACAGAATGCCAGGCATGATCCGCAGTGCACGCATCTTTCGATATCCCGGGTCACGCTTTTTGAGAGCGGCTCAACGCTCAGGCCCAGTTCCCTGAGGTAGCGGATGGCCCGGTCAAAGTTCTTCTTTGTGCCGGTCAGGTCAAGGACCATCAGTCCTTCCCTTCGCGGCGATATCCGTGCCCTCATTATGTTGAAGGCAAGATTGAAATCCTTTACCAGATTGTACACCACGGGCTTGTCAACAACGCCGGCGCCATAGCGAATGACTATCTTTTTTGAATACATGTTGAAGTCTCCGGGTGTTCGGTTACCCTAATTTTAAGCAAGAGTCAAGATCCTAATCGGCGAGCAGACCGTCCCAGTCAAAGGACGGGAATGTCTCGCTCAGCGGATGATCATCATCCACGGTGTGGTGGGTCAAGTTTGTAAAAACCCCCGCGGCAATCTCGCGAACCTCCTCCAGGGGAACAACATCATCCCGCCTGCCGTGATACAGCGTGGTGGGCACGGCAATCTCCCGGTTCAGATACGGCTTGAACTCCTCCAGATCAAGTGCCGGGGCCAGGAGGATGAGCCTTGTGATCGATGATTCATTTTCACAGGCGTACATGGCGGCCATCAGCCCGCCGTAGCTGGAACCGACCAGGACGAGATCTTCTTTGCCGGCCAGTATCCCGCGCAGCTTGTCCATTCTCTCTTCGAGACTCCCCGTGTAATCCTCTATGATCATGCCGGGATACCGCTTCCTGAAGAATTGTGACTTGGTTCCCTGACTGCTCCCTTCAAGACCATGTACAAAGACCCTGGCTGTCATGCGGTTTCTCCCCCTTTTGACGTTTCGTTCAGCGGGGTTCATACTATTCAAAGGGAAATTTTGCAAGCAGGCATGGATGAACCGGCGGATTTTCAGCAAAGATATTGCCTTCAAGATACTGACTGTGTTAGAAGGTGCCCAAACAGTAGAAGGATGGTTACGATGGTTGCGGTGAAGCCGTTTCGGGCCGTGAGACCGGCACAACAGTACATCAAGGAGGTTGCCTCCTATCCCTATGATGTCATTGACTCACGCGAAGCAAGGAGGCTGATCCGCGAGAACTCAAAAAGTTTTCTCCGTATCGTGAAGGCAGAGGTAGACTCCCCGGATGATATTGCCGCTGACTGTGAGGAGGTGTATCAGCGGGCGCGGGAAAACCTGTACGCCTTTCTGAGCGAGGGGACGCTGTTTCAGGATGAGAAGGAGCATTTCTATGTCTACCGGCAGGGAATGGGTGATCATGTCCAGTACGGGGTGGTTGGCTGCGTCAATGCGGCCGATTACGAGTCGGGGGTTATCAAGCGACACGAACTGACTCGGAGTGACAAAGAGGCCGACCGGACGAGACACATAGAAAGGGTGAACGCGCAGACAGGCCCCATATACCTGACGTACAAGGCATCAAAGTACATCGATAGCACGGTTCAGGAAATTATTGCCGGTAATCCTGAGTATGATTTTACGGCCGATGACGGAATAACCCACAGCGTCTGGGTCGTGGATGATGCTACTGCCATTGAAAAAATTAGACAGGGATTCGGGCAGTTGGAGTCACTGTATATAGCCGACGGTCATCACAGGGCGGCCGCGGCCGCGGCGGTTGCCCGGAAGCGCCGGGAGGAAGGCACTGGCCGCGATGGTAAGGAAGAGTACAACCACATACTAGCCGTGATGTTTCCCCATGATCAGCTTATGGTTATGGACTATAACAGGGTGGTCAGGGATCTGGGCAGGCTCGATGAGGAGGAATTTATCGGAAGGGTCCGGGAGCGGTTTGCCGTCTCCGACAATTTCACCTGCAGATCACCGCAGCGGCAGGGCGAATTTGGGATGTACCTGAAAGGGAGATGGTATGGTCTTCAGGCAGGAGAACAAAAGCTCAATGAAGATGACCCGGTTGCGGCGCTGGACGTATCCCTGCTGCAGAACAATCTTTTGAGACCGGTGCTGGGCATAGACGACCCAAGGGCCGACGAGAGGCTGCTCTTCGTGGGAGGAATGCGGGGAATGGACGAATTGGAACGGCTTGTTGACTCCGGTGAATTTGCGGTGGCCTTCTCCCTCTTTCCCACGACCATTGATCAGCTTATGAATATCGCGGACCGGGGCGAGGTCATGCCTCCCAAATCTACCTGGTTTGAGCCGAAGCTCCGCAGCGGAATATTTGTTCATCTTCTGGATTGATATGTCTGCGGGTGTCATGCGTGAGCTCGGCCCTGAAAAGGGAGGAATCCTGAAAGGAAATGGCACCCCGGAATCATAGATATATATCTCGCGCGGCAATTCTGGTCGCACTGTTCGTCCTCTGTTCAGTCGCTGCGCCCCTCCATGCGGATGTTTACCGGTATCTGGACAAGGAGGGTATCCCCTGTTTCACCAATCTGACCCCGCCAACATCAAAGTATCAAGTAATTGTACGGGAGAGAAAGAGATTTTCCGGATCGCGTTCGACGAAAAAATACGATAGGCACATACAGGATGCCTCCCGGAAGCATGACGTCTCTTTCCCACTCATAAAGGCCATCATAAAGGCGGAATCGGATTTTGATCCACGAGCCGTGTCGAAAAAGGGAGCGAGGGGGCTTATGCAGATCATGCCCTCCAACTTCAAGGACCTCGGGATACAAGATCCCTTTAATCCGCGGGAGAATATCATGGGAGGGGCGCTTCATATGCGGCGACTTCTGGATCGGTTCGGCGGCAGGGTTCGTCTGGCGCTTGCGGCCTACAATGCCGGAGAGGAAAGCGTTGAGCGCTCCAAGGGGATTCCTCCGATACCTGAGACGGAGGATTACGTACAGAAGGTTATGGCATTTTACAAGACACTTCGGGACGGGTAAGCCAGTCACTCCCTTCCCAGTCTGCGCAGCTCCCGTGTCGCCCAGAACGATATTATGAAGAATGATATGACATTCGCGATCGGCTGCGCCATCCACACACCATTCAGTCCGAACCATAGAGGCATAAGGTAGATCAGCGGTATGACGAATAGGACCTGGCGCCCGACCAGCAGTACCATGGCGGCCATTCCCTTTCCCAGACCCATAAACACGTTAATCCACGCGATTATCGGTCCGAGAAGTATTTGTGTGATAACGAAGATCCTCAGTGCGGGAACGGCGATGGCGAGAAGTGCGGGATCGTCGGTAAAGGCCGCCAGTATAGGATAGGCAAACAGTTCAATAAAGATTGAACTCACCGCTCCTATGAGGACCGAGATGTTTATTGCCGCCCGTGTTATTTTCCTGATACGGGCGTAATTCCGCGCCCCGTAATTGAAGCCTATCATGGGCATCACCCCGTGTCCTATACCGAAAAGGATCATCATCAACACGCCGTTTATCCTGAATCCCAGTCCCAGCGCGGCAACCGCCAGGTGACCGAAGCCTGCCAGTTGATGATTGTAGATTACCAGTACCGCACTGAATGCGATATTGGCAATAAAAGAGGGGAAACCGACATGGTAGATGGGCACAATGATGGACCACCTCGGGATGATGTCGCCCAGCCGTACCTGATACCCGGAGTGGCGGGAGAAAAGAAAGTACAGAGACAGGAAGAAGGTTGCGAATTGGGCGATTGTCGTTGCGAGCCCCGCCCCCCTGATCCCCATTTCGGGGAAGGGCCCCCACCCGAAGATAAGAAAGGGGTCGAGGATTGCGTTCAACAGTGCCGATGTTATGATGACAAACATGGGCACAGTCGGGTTCCCCTCGGCACGGAAGAGGTAGTCCGATATCATGATAAAAAACAGGAAGGGGGCGCCGAAGACGATCATCTCCAGGTACCGTACCGAGAGAGGAAGGATATTCTCCGTGGCGCCGAAGATCCTCAGGACCGGTTCGGAGAAGAAGACGCCTGCCGCTATAATGATCACCCCGAACAAAGCGGAGAGAAAGATGACCTGCCCCGCCGTCCGGTTCGCTCTCAGTGTGTCTCCCGCTCCGAACATGCGGGCGGTAAACGACCCTGCACCCACGCCTGTTCCGACGCCTATGGCCCCGAACAGCATCTGAATGGGAAAACAGATCGTGAGCGCTGCGATGGCCTCCGGACTTATCTTCCCTATCCAGAACGCGTCCACCACGTTGTACAGCGCCATGACAAGCATCGCCACCACGGACGGCAGACTCATCTTCAGGAGAAGGGTCCCGATAGGGTCCTTCCCCAGATCGAGCATACGTTTTTCTTTATCCGGCTTCATATGATATGTAGTAACAACTTTCAGCTGAAAGAGGTGCAGCGCGAACCAGCTATGATACCCCCGAGGATTTGAGCTCGAAACGTGCTGTAATATTTCATACACCAAAAAAGGTGATTGGTAAACAGATGAAGAGGGAAGGGTACAATCTGATAATAATACTGGGGCCGACCGCGACCGGGAAAACGCGGCTGGCCGCCCGTCTCGCGAGGGAGCGAGCCTCGGAGGTAATTTCCGCCGATTCTCGTCAGGTATACCGGGGTATGGACCTGGGAACAGGCAAGGATCTCTCTGAGTTCCTCGTGGATGATATCGCGGTTCCCTATCATCTGATCGATATCGTGGATACCGGGCATGAATTCAACCTCTTCGAGTACCAGCGGCTCTTCTACCACTGTTTTTCAGAGCTTGCGGGTCGGGGAATCATCCCGATCATGGTCGGGGGAACGGGGTTGTATATAGAGGCTATAGTGGGAGATTATCGCATGCTCGATGTTCCCGAAGACCCGTCCCTGCGCGATGAACTTCGCACAATAGGTATGGACGCCATGCGGGAGCGTCTCCTGAAGAACAATCCGGCCCTCCACAACACGACGGACACCCAGGACCGGGATCGACTCGTTCGCGCCATCGAGATCGCGGAATACACAAAAGATCATGAAGAAACTGATGAACCGGACCATCCAGCCATACGACCTCTTGTCATCGGTATCCGCTGTGAGCGGGTCATCCTCCGCGAGAGGATCACCAGGCGCCTGAAGCAGCGCGTCGATGAAGGGATGATCGAAGAGGTCAGGGAGCTGCACGACCAGGGGGTAAGCTGGGAGCGGCTGGATTCTTTCGGACTGGAGTACCGGTACGTGGGCAGTTATCTCCAGGGTAAGATGGATCTTGATGAGATGTTTAGTCAGTTGAACACGCGGATACACCAGTTCGCCAAGAGACAGATGACGTGGTTCAGACGGATGGAGAGGCGCGGAATAGCCATTCACTGGATAGAGGCGGCCGATTACGATTCGCTCAAGACGCTGGTTGAGGAACGGATCGGATGACCATCCCCCGGGAGATTCAAAGGTATCTGGCACGCTACTCCGTTGGTGGCAGATGGCATATCGTCTCCGGATCGCTTGAGGGGATCGACAACGCTGTCGTGATTCCCGCTCTTGCCGAATCCGACCACCTCTTCACCACCCTTACCAGTCTCTCTGAAAATCCCCGGGCCGAGCTCGCGCGTACACTCGTCATCTGCGTCATCAATAACGGCGGTCAGGATACCGTGACGGCGGATGAAGTTACCGACAATCAGAAGACCCTTAAGAAACTGAAAGCGCTCGTTGAATCGAATGGAGACGACCTGCGGGTCGCCTATATTGATGCCTCGTCGCCGGGGCTGGAGATGCCGGACAGGGACGCCGGTGTGGGCCTCGCGAGGAAGATCGGTCTGGACCTTGCCCTGGGTATCTTCGACTACGAAACCGATTGCCCCAGGCTCCTCTTCGCCCTTGATGCCGACACGCTGGTGGAGGAGAATTACCTCTCCGCAGTGCGGGAGTCATTTGAACGGGATAAGACCACAGCGTCCGTGATCGCCTTCGCGCATCAGGAGGTGGAAGATGCCGATGAACAGGCCGCGATCTGCTGCTACGAGTTGTTCCTGCGCTACTATGTCATCGGCCTGAGGTACGCCGGATCACCCTACGCCTTCCATTCCATAGGCTCCACGATGGTATGCACCGCCGGGGCATACGCGGCAGTGAGGGGGATGAACAAGAGAAAGGCGGGGGAGGATTTCTACTTTCTCGACAAACTTGCGAAAACCGGAACGATGGGAAAGATCACCGCCACCACCGTGCACCCATCGCCGAGGGCGTCCGGCCGCGTCCCCTTCGGGACGGGTAAACGGATTATACGTTTTACCGAAGGAGGGGAGGACGAGTACACCCTCTACAATCCCCGCTCCTTTGTTGTGCTGAAGGAGTGGCTTGCATATATGTCGTCCTGCCGGGATACGGACCCGGCGGCGATACTGGTGCGTGCCGAACAGATACACCCCTCCCTGGGGGAATTCCTCCGCATGCGCCGCTTCGGCGAGGCATGGCTCCGGCTCGTAAAGAACAGCGGTGATCAGGCCCATCTCCGCAGTCACTTTGCCCGGTGGTTCGACGGATTCAAGACCTTCAAACTGATCCGCCACCTGAGCGGAAATGGCCTCCCCCCTGTCGATATGTTCATGGCCCTGAGAGGGCTCATGGAGATGATGGGGAAACGGCTCCCCGTCGACATTGCTCCCGGCACGCTTCCATCCCTTCGGGACCAGATGGAGGTCATCGAGTATCTCAGGGGAGTAGAAGAAAGCCGTCATCCTCAATAATGCGGCACAGCAATCAGTTTACCTACTTATCAACGCTCTTAACTGTTACGAGAGATTACTGAGTTTATTGTAGTCAATAAATGAGGGGAACAGTTTCGCGTAGCAGCTTTCAACCCGTACTGTTCAGGTAAAATAAAGGGAAACGTCAAGAGAGTCTGCTATTGACGCCACCTACTCCTCAGAATTGTTTCAGAGGAAGGGCGAAAAGGGAGCGGCCGATCGCACGGCGCGCAGCGATTCCGCGTCGAGGGCGCGTGGGCTGATGAAACGATGGTGCGGCATGCTGCAAGGGCGCCCCCTCGGTGCTATTGAAAATTCGACTACGGTGGTTCCCCTCTCGCCCTAGGCAAAAGCACTGTCGGGGTATGATCACTGTCTGCCTATACGTTTCTTTACCTGGAGCAGATACGGGTAGTACTTTGTGTCCGTACTGTCAAGGGACACCGTATCGACGGAGCCGTCTCTGACGCGTTCGCGGATTTCCTCCAGGGGACCGGCCGCGGCCTTGCCCTCACTGCCAGAACTCTCGGCTGTGAAGTCCGGGCGCTTTTCGAGGGTGACGATAAAGACATCTTCCCTGCCCGTGCTGTCTCCTCCTCCCAGGAACCCCGCCAGGGCCAGAACGGCGATATGGACCGCCAGTGAGACCCCCACGGCTGTCAGAAAAATCTTTTTGTGGTCATATCGTTCACGGTTCCGACTGTTATATACGGTACTTTCACGCCGGTTTCCATCCAGAAATCCGAAAAAATACTCTTGACACACAAGTTCTCCCTTTATATACTCACACCATATAAAGCAATGCCTTATCAATCAATTATCAATTAAACTTTCTAAGTAGCGCAGAGATATTGAATCGAGCCATGCCCTTGCCGGAAGAGAGCGAGGAAATAAATAATGAAGGAGGAAATCGGCTCATATGGAAGTTAAATCCCCGTCAACGTATTCAGTCGATAGGATCGTGGAAGAACAGATCAAAAGGTGGCAAAGTGAGCGGAAGAAGAAATACAA
>CAYXUH010000038.1:0-14506 GCA_964468685.1 uncultured Syntrophaceae bacterium
GGTTTGCCGAGCTGCTGCAGACACATGTCTCCGCCGGGCAAAAGTGAACCGGGAACATTCCGCGGTATTTCAAAATATTATGAAAAAAGGTCACTATTTACGCGTACCACCCTGATTCCGCTACCGAGTCAGTTTTTCGGCCACCCTGACCGCCTCCACGCCGTCTCCGGCGTAGTGCGCGCCGATCGAGTCGGCGTAGGTCTTTGTCACAACGGCACCGCCGACCATGAACCGGCAATCGAGGGATTGTTGCCCCGCGAGATCTATCACCTCCTGCATCTTCACCATAGTGGTGGTCATCAGGGCGGACAGGCCGATAACGGCGGGCCTGATCCTGGCGGCCTCTTGGATAATGGTCTCGGCGGACACATCCTTCCCCAGGTCGATCACCTCAAAACCTTGATTTCTCAGCATCAGCGCCACAATGTTCTTACCGATGTCGTGGACATCCCCCTCGACCGTCGCGATCAAGATACGTGCCTTCTGTTCCTTCGACGACCCGGCGTCGGCAAGCCACGGATCGAGATAGGCGATTCCCTTCTTCATCGCCTCGGCGCTCGCTATCAGCTGCGGGAGAAAATATTCCCTCCGGTCAAAGAGCTCTCCGACCTTCGTGATCGCGGGGACCATGCTTCCATCGATGATTTCCCGGGCGTCCTCCCCCCCCTCCAGAGCCCGGGAGAGCACGGCCTTGATGCCGTCTCTGTTCCCATCGAGAACGGCCTGAAAAACGGGGTCCGCAGGTGTTGTTTCAGGAGAAGGGGCCTCTTTACCTTTCGCCTCCGGGGGTCTGCGCGAAAAGTGGCTGATGTAAGCCGCCGCATCTTTGTCCCTTCCCGCGAGGAGATCCGCCGCGACGGAGTTGTTCATTACCTCTTCCACACCGGGATTGGCGATCGCCATCGTCAGGCCCTTTGAAACCGCCATGGCGAGGAAGGCCGCGTTCAGCGACTGGCGCTCCGGCATCCCGAAGGAGACATTGGAGAGACCGATAATCGTATTGGCCTTGAAGACATTTCTGCTCCACTCAACCGTCTTGAGGGTCTCCATGGGGGCACTGAGATCGGAGGAGGCCGCCATGACAAGTCCGTCGACAACGATATCGGCCTTCGCAAATCCCAGGACCGTGGCCTTCTCAAAGATGTCTTCTATGATTTTATTCCTCTCTTCGGCCGTCTTAGGAACATTCCCCTCCGTCAGGGGGAGGAGTATGAACATGGCCCCGTACTTCGCCGCGACGGGAAGGAGCCGCTGTATTTTTTCCCGCTCACCCGAGATAGAGTTAATGAGGGCCCGGCCGGGATACAAACGCAGCGCCGTCTCTATCACATCGCTGTCCGAAGAATCGATGACCAGGGGGAGATCGGACGCCACCGAGAGGGCCCCGATCGCCTCCAGCATCGTTTTCCTCTGGTCGATCCCCGGCATCCCCACGTTGACATCCAGGAGCAATGCTCCCTTCTTCTCCTGCTCCTTCGCCATGGTCCTGACGAGGGACATCCTCCCCTCGCGGAGCTCTTCCTGGAGGTCTTTCTTCCCCGTCGGATTGATCCTCTCCCCGACGATTGCAAGGGACCGTTTCCCTTCGAGGATAACTGACGCCCGCGCGGAGCTGACGGCGCTGATAGACCTTCTCACCGGCGGGACGGGGTGCGTGCCGGCAATCTGTTCCCTCAGTTTTCGGATACACTCCGGGGTAGTCCCGCAGCACCCACCCAGGAGATTCACCCCTTTAGAGACGAACTGCTGTCCAAACGAGGCAAAGGTGTCCGCCCCCATGGTGAAGAGGGTCGCGCCGTCGATCAGTTCGGGCATCCCCGCATTTGGCTTTGCCACCAGTGGAATTTTGGCCCAGGGTTTCATGGCCTCGATGAGCCCCAGCATCTCCTCCGGTCCGGTGGAGCAGTTGCAACCGACTGCGTCCGCCCCGAGACTCTGCAGAGTGACCAGGGCGGTCACGGGATCTGTTCCGTTCAACGTCCTGCCGTGTGCCTCATATGTCATTGTGACACTGGTGAAGGTATCGGTCAGTTCCTTCACGGCGATCAAGGCCGCTCTGGTCTCCTGGATGTCAATCATCGTCTCGATAAGAAAGAGATCGACCCCCCCTTCCAGGAGTCCCCGCACTTGTTCCTTGTAGATCTCGACGGCATCCTCGAAATCCAGGTCGCCGAATGGCCTGACGAAACGTCCCGTGGGACCGATATCACCCCCGATAAGAACCCCCGCCCCCACTGCGTTCCGCGCGAGGAGTGCCAGGTCCCGGTTGATCAGGACCACATCGTGCGCGCCGTACTGGCTCAGCTTGATACGGTTCGCCCCGAAGGTAGCCGTGGTGACAATATCAGCTCCGGCATCCCGATAGGCAGCATGGATTGTGCCGATGGTTCCGGGATTGTCCAGGCACCAGATCTCGGGACACGCGCCCGCCGGCATTCCCTCCTTCTGCAGCTCTGTCCCCGTCGCGCCGTCCAGTATGATGATCCTCTCTTTGATTTTGTCTTTCAGTGACATCTTTATTCCTCAGTGTCTCCTTTATCTCTGAATCCCCGCCACGGCCGTGACGGACTTTTCCGGTATGAGAATACAGTTTTCGTTGATCTGAACCCCGATGCGGTCGAGCTCCAGCAGGTCGTACATCATCCTCTGACTTTCCAGGAGAAAATCACCGTACCCGGCCGAAAAGCGCCCCTTCGTGAGGCGGGCGTTTTCCCTGGTCAGGAGGCGATTGAAAAATCCGACAATCCAGTCAAGGGCCACGTCCGTCATCTCGCTTGCCACCGCGTCGACGACCACGCCGCGCGTCATGTCGCCTCCTTCGGTATCGCTCCGTATAGCGTCCATGACCCCGCCCCCGGCGGTCGCTCCGATCAGAAGGGCCTCTCTGCACCCCTTCAGGAAACGGGCGAGGTTCTCACTTGCAATCTCGGCGCCGGTCCCGAAGACGACCCGGTGAGAAGTCACGTTCTTCAGGGGAACCCGCAGGCCAGCCCCCTTCAGTGAGATAAAGGAGAGCGCATAGTCGATGTGCCGCTCGATCTCTTCGTGTTTACGGTCGTCAATTTTCGTTGTCCCCTCCCTGTAACCGAGACGTCGGTAGATGGCGTCCAAGGGCGTCGGAACGGCTATTGACGGGAAGATCTGTACCTGCGTCGGCATTCGTATCCCTCAAACGTCCTTTATCAGTTTTTCGACCATCCCCACTACATGCTGCGCGGTGATACCGAATTTCTCATACAGAACAGATGCGGGCGCGCTGGCTCCAAATCCGTCCATGCCTACGACCGCGCCTTCCAGCCCCACATAGTGTTCCCATCCCAGTTTGATCCCCGCCTCCACTGCAACACGTACTTTCACAGATGATGGAAGGACAGTTTTCCTGTAATTTTCCGGTTGCCCGTCAAAAAGTTCCCAGCATGGAAGCGAAACAACGCGGACCTTGACACCATTCTTCTCGGACAGGATTTTACCGGCGTCAAGGGCCACTTGCAGCTCCGAACCGGTACCTATAAGGATGACATCCGGGGTACCCTTCGATGATTCCCATACGGTATACCCTCCCCTGTGCAGCCCGTCAGCCGGGGCATACTGTGAACGATCAAGGACCGGGATGTCCTGGCGGGAAAAGACCAGCGCGGTTGGGCCCCTGTTATTGAGCAGGGCAAGGCGCCATGCCTCCACCGCCTCTGTCGCGTCTGACGGCCGGATAACTGTCAGTCCGGGCATGGCTCGCAGGCTCATCAGGTGCTCGACGGGCTGGTGCGTGGGGCCATCTTCACCTACACCGATGCTGTCGTGGGTCAGGACGTAGACGACGTGGGCGCCCATCAAGGCGGCAAGACGTATCGAGGGACGCATGTAATCCGAAAACACAAAGAAGGTGCCGACGAAGGGAATGACCCCCCCGTGAAGCGCCATGCCATTTGCGATCGCCGTCATCGCGTGTTCCCGGACGCCGAAGTGCACGTTTCGTCCATTATAACTCCATTCCCCCCCTACGGTCCCCTGGACATTTTTCGCCCCCGCTCCTACGGCCTGAAAATCTCCGAACCCCTTCAGCCAGGTCAGCGTGGAGGGATTCAGGTCGGCCGATCCCCCCATCAGCTCCGGAAGAACCGGCGCGAGCGCCTGGAGGACCGTTTCAGATACCTTCCGGGTCGAGATCGACTTCAGATCACCGCTAAACGCGGGGAGGTCCGCCTCCCAACTCGGGGGGAGGTCGCCCTTCTGCACACGTTCAAACTCCGCGGCGGCCTCCGGGGAGGTCTTCCGATAGAGTTCAAGGGCCGATCTCCACTCGGCCTCCTGCTGTCCTCCCCGCTCCACGGCTCCGCTCATATGATCCTTGACCTCTTCCGGGACAAAAAACTTCGGCTCTGCCGGCCAGGAGAGATTCCCCCTAGCAGCGGCGACCTCGTCCCCCCCGAGCGGTGAGCCGTGGCAGGAGGCGGTCCCCTGCTTGGCGGGAGATCCATAGCCGATGATCGTGCGTACCGAAATGATCGAGGGATACTGTGTCTCTTCCTTCGCCAGCGTAATCGCCCGGTCTATGGCTTCCACGTCGTTTCCGTCTTCGACGTGCTGTACCTGCCAGCCGCAGGATTCAAAGCGTTTTGCCACATCCTCGGTGAAGGAGAGCCGCGTCTCACCGGCAAGCGATATCAGATTGTCGTCGTACAAAACGATCAGCTTGCCGAGCTTAAGGTGCCCCGCCAGCGAACATGCCTCGTAGGATATCCCCTCCATCAGGTCACCGTCCCCCGCGATGGCGTAGGTGTAGTGGTCCACGATCTTTGCATCAGCGCGGTTGTATACGGCGGCCAGATGGGCTTCCGCTATTGCCATTCCGACTGCGTCCCCTATCCCCTGGCCGAGCGGCCCGGTCGTGACCTCCACTCCCGGCGTCGCTCCAAGCTCCGGGTGTCCCGGAGCCTTGCTTTCCCACGCGCGGAATGCCTTTATGTCATTGAGGGAAAGATCGTAGCCTGTCAGATGGAGGAGCGCATAGAGCAGCATGGAGCCATGCCCCGCAGAGAGGATAAAACGGTCTCTGTCAACCCAGCCCGGATTTGAGGGATTGTGTCTCAGGTGCCTCGTCCAGAGGGTATAGGCCATCGCCGCCCCCCCCATCGGCAGTCCCGGGTGCCCGGATTTTGCCCCCTGTATCGCGTCAACCGCTAGGAAACGGATCGTATTGATGGAAAGCTCCGCTAATTGTTTTGTGTAGATATCACCCATGCTCTCTGTCAGCTCCTTGAAGGATATTTAGATGTACACGCCCGATTCTTTGAAAACATTTGAGAGGTGCGCGAGGGAGTGCCTTGCTACTCTGATACGAACGCCCGGCACAGGCATGGCGAAGCCACCCCGTCTATCCGGGTTTTACTACTTGATTCCGTAGCAATTCTCAAGAAAAATGTAGGACGGGGGTCACGGAAGATCACGGAACTCGGCAACCATAACGGTGTGGTCGGACGGTTTTTCCGCACGCCTCGGTTTAAGATCAATGAAGCAGTCGACCGACGCGGCAGCCAGGGAAGGGGTCGCAAGGACATGGTCGACCCGCCAGCCCAGCCCCCTGTCCACCGCCGCTGGGACGCGGTAGTCGAAGAACGCGTACTGCCCCGCCTCCTCCGGGTGATGCTTTCGGAAAACATCGGACAACCCCCACGACGTCAGACTATCAAAGGCATCCCACACCTCCGGCGTGAAATCGGCATGACCCAGGAGACGTTTGGGATCATGGACATCGATCTCTTCACGGGCGACGTTGAGATCACCGCAACAGACGAGCGGGTCATCCGGTAAATAGTGCCGCTCCAGAAAGGCGCGGAGGCGGGAAAACCATTGAAGCTTGTACTGAAACTGGGGCAGATGTATGTCTCGTCCCTGAGGCACATACAGGTTCAGAACCGATATGCCGGAGAAGACCCCCCGGATAAGGCGGTCTGTATCAAACGGGTCCGTATCCTCTAGACCGAACACGACCCCCTCGGGTTTTTCCAGGGATGCTATGGCCACGCCGTTGTACTGTTTTTCCCCGCTGAAGACCACATGGTACCCGGCCTGTTCAAAATCTTCTACTGGAAACTTCGCATCCTCGACCTTCGTCTCCTGCATGCACAGGACATCGGGACGGTTCTCCCGAAGCCACGGGATGACGATATGGAGACGGGACCGTATGGAATTCACATTGTAGGTGGCAATCTTGAACATGTTCAGCACCCCTCTTTATTTCCCTATCCGGGGATAAGGGTCTTCAGGATATCCTCCTTACCGATAATGCCGACCAGCCTCCCCTGATCAAGAACCGGTACCGTGTGGATGTTATGCTTCACCATCAGGGTCGCGATCTCTTCCAGCTCCGTGTCGGGTCCGACCGTTATGGGATCGGTGGACATGGCCTCGGCGACGGTAATCGCGGCCATCTTTTTCAGCGCCTTTTCGACATCCTTCTGGGAGGACAGGGGGATCAGGCTGTCGAGAATGATGAAGTAGGAGGGCAGGGGAATTTTCTTCTGCTGTGTTACCAGATCGTCCTGACAGATCATTCCCTCCAGGCGCCCGTCCTGATCCACAACGGGCAAACCGTTGATGTGGTGCTCAAGCAAAAGCCGGGCTGCCTGAACAATCTCCGTCTCAGGTTGGACTACGATCACCTTCTTTGTCATAATATCCTCTGCCTTGTACATGTTATCCTCCTCCTGGCTATTTGATTTTTATATCGTCCCTGTCAAGAACCCTTTTTGTCATCCGGATTCTGAAACAGACCCATGACACCGGCGATTTTCTCCGATGATCCGACGGCAAAAAGGATGTCCTCCGCATAAAACGGCATATCCACATCCGGATTTGACACGACCTCAGCCCCCCTCCGCAGAGCCAACACGGTAACACCGTATTTTTTCCTCAGCTCGGTCTGACCCAGCGATCTCCCGGCGATCGGCGCCCTTTGATCAATCCGCAGCGCACTGATCTCAATATCGGGGACCTGAACCTTCAGATCGGCAAAAGATGCCGTCTCCCGGGCAAGGGACCGAAACATCTCGTACCCGTCTGACCGCACCTCGGCGGCAAACTTCTCTATTGTATCTCTGGGGACAAGATATTTCGCCAGGACGCGATTGAAGATCTCCACAGATGTCTCAAACTCTTCCGGGATAACATCGTTGGCCCCCAGTTCGTACAGGGGAGTCATCTCCTGAAAATAGCGCGTTCGTACGATGAGATAGACGTTGGGGTTCAGTCTCCGGGCAGTTTCGGTGATTCCGCGGGTTGCCGCGGGATCGTTGATGGCGACCACGACGATCTTCGCATCCAGTATGTCCGCGTGCTGGAATACCGCTTCCTGGGTCGCATCACCGTAACAGATCGGCTCCCCCTTCGCCTGTTCAGATCTCACCGTTTCGGGATTCATCTCGATAACCATATAGGGGATATCCGCTACCCCGGCCGCCCTCGCAACGTTTTTACCGTTCACCCCGAACCCGACGATAATCACGTGGTTTTTTTTGCCCGTGGCCGCCATCTCCGGAACGGGATACAACCCCGTTCTGAGCCGTCCCGGAACGGGTCCCCGCAATATGAAATCCGCCATGCGAGGGGCAAATCCTATAATGAACGGCGCCGCCGCCATACTTAGCACGGAGAACGACAGAAACGTCTGATAACTGTTGCCGGAAAGCAAACCGTGCTCGATACCGACCTTGGACAGGATAAACGAAAATTCACCGATCTGGCTGAGGGCAAACCCGACCAGGATCGCAACGCGCAGTTGCAGGCCCAGCAGCACGGTCGCTAACCCGGCAATGACCGCCTTGAGGAGAAGGACCCCCGCGGTAATCATGACGATCAACCAGAGATTCTGGAAGAGAAAACCGATATCCAGCAACATGCCTATGGAAACGAAAAAGAAGCTCATAAAGACATCCCGGAAGGGGAGGATATTGCCGAGCGCCTGATGGCTGTACTCGGATTCGGAGACAATCAATCCTGCCAGAAACGCCCCGAGGGCGAGAGAAAGGCCGATGCTGGAGGTCAGCCACGCAACCGCAAAACATATGACGACAATGGTCAGCAGGAAGAGCTCCCTGCTCTGCGTCCGGGCGATCTGATACAGAACCCGGGGCACAATCCATCTGGCACAGATGATAACCAGCGCAATGATCCCGATTCCCTTGGAGACAAGAACCAGGGAGATACCAACCAGGTTCTCCGTTGCGCCGGCCAGCAGAGGCGTAACCAGTATCATCGGAACAATGATAATATCCTGGAAGATCAGGATGCCGAGGGTGGTACGCCCGTGAGGACTGTCAATCTCAGCCCTCTCCTGGGTGAGCTTCAGGACGATGGCCGTGCTGCTGAGAGCCACCAGAAATCCCATAAAGATCGCCTCCCCGACGGGCTGCCCCATCTGCCGGGCCACGAAAAAGACGACCAGGAGGGTCAGCGACACCTGAAGCGCACCCCCGGCGAGAACGGCCCTTTTGATCTGCAGCAGTCTGTTGAGTGAAAACTCGATCCCGATGGTAAAGAGCAGAAGGACAACACCGACTTCTGCGAGGAGTTCAACCTCATGGACCGCCTTTACCAGCCCCAGCCCGTGAGGACCCGCCAGTATCCCGGTCAGAAGAAACCCCACGATCGTCGGCACGCGGACCTGATGGCAGACAAAGACCACAAGGACCGATAATCCCAATATGATAATAACGTAATTCAGCAGCTGGCTTTCCATATCCCCGTATGCCCCTTACGCAACTACAAAACCCGAGTCTACAAATCAAATAAGAGATACTCTATCATTCCGGCCGGGGTTTTTCAAAAATATTGTATGTATCGGGCGGGATACCCTTGCGAGCCTTAGCCTCAGAACATTTTCAAAGGTCTTTCGAGATTCTACCGTATATTTTCAATGCCCGATAAGAACCAAGTATGATAGAATATATCTCTGAAGTGAAAAAGTCAGTTGCTACCGCATCATACCAGCACTGAGGGGAGGGATCACCATGATAGGGAGAAATATAGTCGTTATAGGGTCATGTGTTGCGGGGCTTCTTTTGGGGGGCGTTACCTCCGGGACATTCCCGAGAGACGCCACCGCCGCACCCCGCACAAAAACCGCCACCTTTGCGCTCGGCTGATTCTGGGGAGTGGATGCCCAGTTCGGGAGCATCGAAGGCGTCACGCGGACCCGTGTCGGATACACGGGGGGAACAAAAAGAAATCCCACCTACCGCAATCTCGGGGACCATACCGAGGCGGTCCGGATCGAATTTGACCCGGGAAAGGTCCGCTACAGCGAACTGGCAGATCTCTTCTGGAGCAGTCACGATCCCGGAAGCAAGCCCGGATCACGGCAGTACATGGCCGCCGTTTTTTATCATACCGAAGATCAGAAGCGGTTGATCCTGGAGGCGCGAGACCGCTCTTTGTCGGATACAAAAGGGAATATTTTCACGCAAATTCTCCCGGCCTCAGAATTCTATCCGGCGGAGGAGTACCATCAGAAGTACTCCCTGCAAAAAGAGCGAACCATGATGAAGGTGCTGAGCGAAGCATATCCTGACAGGCAGGCACTATTTGACTCTCCGGCTGCGGCGCGCCTGAACAGCTATTTTGCCCGCCACATCACGATTGAAGAACTCAGGGAAGCGCTGTCCAATCTCGATGATCTCCCTCCGGGGGCACGTGAAAAGCTCCTGGACAGTGTGTCGAGTCTTGAAAACTAGCTACAGCAATAATCGTGGAGTGGCAGGCTCAGTGACCTCGAAGCTCACAGGCTGAGAATTACCCTGCTCTTTCTGGCGGACAGGAGCCCGCTTTCAAACCGTGGCCTTTTTCCTTTTGACTTTCCCCTTTTTTTATCCTAGGGTACAACAAACTCGGTCGTAACGGGAACATACCGGATATCTACCCGATAGATCGGGATAAATCCCGTAACTGCTAAACCGTGGACAGTGGTGTCCATATAGAGGGGAGTTCGGCGAGAGCCGCCAGCAGAAGGTAAGGAAGTATTATGGGAACACCAGAGGACCGCTTGGGCAAGGTACGCATAATTTCAAGGCTGTACGAACTTATCAATTCCCTTAATGAAGAACAGCAGACATCTCTCATAAAACAGCTTTTCCAGGGTGAGTTGCCAAAGTATATTTTCAAGATGATTATCGACATGCCCGACGCTCAGCAGTTGATGATTATCGATCAATTGGAGGTGATGATAGAGGGAGAGCGCCTCTGGGATGAAGAAAATGTAAACGTTCTCGACATCGATACACGACGGGGAACAAGAACACCCTGCGTTATCCTGGTTGACTTTTCAACGGAAGACCTCTCCGCTCAGGAATTTATCCACGATATCAGTATCGACGGGGCCTTTATAAAGACCGGCCACTCTCTCGTGCTGGGCCAGGAGGTTGCCCTTTCCTTCTCGGTTCCCAATTTTGAAAAATCATTTGATCTGGCGGGAAAAGTCGTGCGGTCCAACGGCGAGGGGATAGGGGTTCAGTTCACGAATCTGAGTAAAAAGCAACAAAGCATAATGAAATCCTTTATCAAAAGTATGGATAAGGCCTAACCCCACGCATTCCTTTCCATATGACATCTTAAGACATCAATCATTTCAAGCGTTTGATCTGAAGGGAAACGTACTTTCCCCCCTGCTGTGTCTCCTGACGACCCGCTTCCTCGAAACCGTAGTTTCGATGAAAGAGTCGGGATATCTCATTCTTGGGCCGGAGGTTGTATTCGCACGTCATGAGCGGCACGTTTTTCTCCCCGGCAAACACCTCAAGGTCCCTGTATAAGAGAGACGCGACCCCGTACCGCCGGCCATCGGGAACAACGACGATCCGATCGATATATACGAAGGACTCGAACCTTTTTTTGAACCAGAGAAAATTTAAGCTGTCATATTCGGCAGACGGATCAAAGACGATTAAAAATCCCACGATGTGGTGGGCGGCCTCCGCCACACGAAAATATATGGCGCGCTCATAAAGATTCTCCAGGTTACCGAGCGAAATCGATCCGACATGGGGGGTATTGGCCTGATTGAGCTCGAACAACTCCTGCAGCTCAGCGGTAGCGACATCGCGGATGTGAAGGTCTTTCATGGCTGATGATATAGCGTGCTTTGAGGAATATATCAACGGGAGATGAGGTCTAATCTTCTTGACACACAGGTGCCCTCTTTTTATACCCAACCAGCTAAAAAGCGGTAAAGAACCGTGTCTCTGCCTGCAAAAAGACAGGCAAACGCTGATATCACGCTGTGAAGAACCATAAAATCGAAACCAGGCACTAGACGCTATCCGGTCTGAGATGCCTGGCTTCGGGTAACGAGGGTCCTTGCGACGCTCTACCGCATCGAATTGTAAGCATCGGAATCAATATGTCAAGGGCCCCTCGAAAAATTATTTGTACAATCTTTCGAGGGGTGGTTTTCTACATCGTGTACTTCGTGCCTGAGAAGAAAAACTGCGCGAGTATCCCCGCGATAGGCGGAAAGATGAAGGTGCAGGCAAGGCGGATGAGCGTGAATCTCCAGCCCAGGATCCCCACCTCCATCGGAAGCCTGCTGACCGCCCACAGGGACCATCCCGTCAGGAACGCGACCATCGTTCCCGCGCCGGCGCCGGACTTCAGGAGCGCCGCGGCGATGGGTAGATTGACATACGGTCCCCCGGGGGAAAGCCCGCCCGCGATTGCTCCCAAAAAGATCCCTTTGAGACCCGACTCCTCACCGATCCACTTCGCCAGCACGTCGTGGGGGAGAAGGACCTGGGCCATTCCGGCAACGATAAGGGCGAAGAAGAGGAGGGGTAGTATCTCGACGGTCAGGGTGAAAGCAAGCTTCATGCCGGTTACATGCTCCCCCGCCCCCCTGTAATACGCAACCAGGAGAAGCGCGACCGCACATATCCCCATGATGATTGTCGGAATCAACATCTTTGAAATCTCCTTTCGTGCGTTCATTGGTCCTCTCCGCGTGCCGCATCGGGGTTTTTCTGGAACCGAACAGAGTGAAGGATTTTTCTGACAGGCAGTTATACCGTGATTTGAAGGATGGAGCAAACAATTGAATGACTGGCGACCGGCTTTTTCCCCGTCCCTTTGGGCTTTCACTGCCTCGTGATCAACCCGGGTTTCCCTGTTGTTGACAGCATCCAGAAGGAGTACTTTCCCCAGGTCGGCTCCCCATACCTTATTTCAGATAGTAATCTTAAATAGATATACAGATCTATGAACCTTAAAAATTGGCAGCGGAGTTATGATATGCAATCCGTATCTGGAGAGAAGTTCAACCGTTCAAGGTTAAACCGATTGTGTACAATATCAGCTACGGTCAAAAAACGACTATGGAAGTCCCCCGGAATTCCTCAGGTCTTCCAAAGGTCACGAGGTTGTATCCAAAATCCCTGTCAAAACGAACAGTCCCTGTCTGCCCCACCAGCTCGATCTTTTCCATTTTTTCGAGATCTGCTGCAGGTGCATCGATGTGGGCCAGTGCGCGGCGGCCGTTTTTCAGACGGCCCATGACGGTCCCCCGTTCAGGGCGCCCCCCCCTGTCGTGCCGAATAACGTAGGCCTCAACCGTCAATGATCCGAAGGCCTTTTCAACGGGTCCCGGAAGGGCCTCGGCATCGATAGCCTCCTGCATCCCCGCATCGTCCTGATCATACCATGGGCCAATAGGCGGTTCACCACCGTAGATGCCGACGGCGTGTTTTGTCAGGTAATACCCGTTTGCCGTTATCATGGCCTTCAACCCGCGATGCGCCCGAATCCGTTCCACGACAGAGGCGATCGCGTGCATCGAGTAGTTGTTGCCGGGACCTCCGAAAAAGGAAAGCCCTCCGGTGACGGTGAGGGGGCGCGGGTCATTGTCAGAAATGCCGATCTCACGGCGGGCAATTTCCACAACACAGGGGAAACAACTGTAGAGATCAAATACATCGATTTCATCGGCGGTGAGACCCGCCTGTTCGAGGCAGTACCGCGCGGCGTCACGGATCGCGGGAGAACGGTCGAGACGCGGTCGCTGTGTGGCAAACCATATGTCATCCAAGGCAATACCGGCCAGGGGATAGACCCAGCGCGACGAATCGATCCCCTGTTTTCGGGCCATGCCGACGGTTGTCATGACCAGCGCCGCCGACTGATCAACATTGATATTGGCATTCATCCGCTTTGTGTAGGGGTAGCCGATATATCGATTATCGACACTCGGCGTTGCTATTTCCTCGGCCATTGCTCCATCCCGGATCCAGGCATAGGGGTTGTGGGCGGCGACCCGCGCAAAGCGCTCCCAGAGTATCCCCATCTGACGGCGATGTTCTTCCGGATCATCCCCCGTTGCTGCGCGGAGGGCCGTTTCAACGAGGGGGTACATATAGGAAGGAAGAAAAAGATCGTATCTGCTTTCAATCTCGCTGACGCCCGGGCGGTTGTCTCCCTCGATCCGTTCCGGTGGCTCGCTTTCGGGCCAGTCCAGGACGATCTCCCCTTTCAATGCCCGGCGGAGCGCGTAGAATGCTTCCGCTCCGGTCATCAGAACTGCCCGGCATTCGCCCGACGCGAGCGAACGGGCCGCAGTGTTGACCAGCACCTGGGGTGTGTTGCCTCCAACGGCGGTATAAAACTTTTCCCGGGGTGCGATGCCCAGACGCTCGGAAAGCATTCCCGGTACGTCACGGTAGGGCCACTGGAAGAGATTTACGACGTATACCCTGTCGATAAGCTCCTCCAGCCTAGGAGCGCCTGAATCACTCAGGGCCCTTCGGCTCGCTTCGACCATCAGTCCCAGCGGATCAAGGGGTTTTGCGACGTCTTTGTCCTGTCTGAACTGGGCCGCACCAACGAGGATTGGAATTTCCGATTCTTTCATACCGTCACTGTCTGTGAAAAAAATTAACGACGCCCGGATTATTGTAAGGATCTTGAAATATCGCCGCCCTTTCGAGAGAAGCTCCGGATGTGTCGTCACCCCCGTTCGGGGCTTCACCTGTTTCCCCTGCGATACGACCTCAATCAGATGTCGGTTGTATACAACGTGGGTCGTTGTTCACGGGAGAATCGACAAATTTTGAAACCGGATACGTCCTGACCCTGGTAACGCGGCCCTGCTCCAGGATCATATTCAAGTTGTCATAGTCAGTAGCCGCGGGATCGAGCCACGCCTCTATTGCCTCAGGCTTGAGAATAACCGGCATTCGATCATGGATTGGCCGTATCGATTCACTTGCCTCCGTAGTGATGATCGTGCAGGAGTGATAAAGGGATTCATCAGTCCCTTTCCATGTCTCCCAGAGCCCCGCAAAGCCGAACAAACTGTCGGTAGCCGGGGCGCAGTACCAGGGCTGTCGGTCTTTCCATTCATAAAAGCCATCGGCCGGTATGAGGCAGCGCCTTTCCTTATAGGCTCTTTTGAAGCTCGGTTTTTCCTGGAGTGTTTCGGCACGGGCATTGATCAGCCTTGATGCCCCGGACAGGTCCTTCGCCCAGGGAG
>CAYXUH010000039.1:0-14493 GCA_964468685.1 uncultured Syntrophaceae bacterium
CCGAGGCTGTGCTACATGGACCACCACGCGGTTTATGCGCGTCGCTCTTCAACCATAAACAGGGTGGCCAGTAAGATTTTAGAATACCTCCCGAAAGGAGTTGAGAATTCATGCTTGACACGATATGGTTTGTTCTATTTTTCGGGTTTTTGATGGGGGCTGTCTATCTACTCATTGCGCTGGGATTTTCTCTTATCACCGGCGTTCTGAGGATCTTTCATCTCGGCTACGCCTATCTCTTCCCACTCACGATTTACGGCACCTGGTTTTTTATGAGTGAGTTGGGCCTTCCCCTGATCCCCTCTATTGTCGGGATGGTCGTTGTTCAACTCATTGTATCCTATCTTCTCTATACCTTCATGGTCAAACGGTATATGGATGATGAGATGACGCTGCTGACGGGGCTTCTTATAGTTGCCCTGATTGTCGAGCAGTTTGCTGCGTGGCGCTACCCGATCCAGGAGGGAGTCTATCTCGAGACGACGTTGATGGACGGCATCTTCCAGCTTGGTCTCGCCGTGGCCCCGAAACAGCTCGTCCTGGCATCGATAATAGCCCTTGTTATGACGGCCCTTTTCGCCCTCTTCTTTATCAAGACGAAGACAGGCCTCGCCGTCAGGGCTCTGTCCCAAGATATCCTGAATTCCCAATTTGTGGGACTTAACGTTGAAAAACTGTACATCTTAACCATGATGCTTATTCTGATACCGGTCATCGTCGCCATGCTTCTCATCGCGCCGATCTGGACCGTGGAGCCGGCTATGGGATGGCAGTACATGACCACAGCGATCCTGATCGCCGTGCTGGGGGGGCTTGGAAATATCAAAGGCACTATCATCGCGGCTTTTCTGATCGGGATTGACCACGCGCTCATGTGTTTTGTGGTGGGCGAACCGCGGTTTATGAACCTGTCGGCCCTGGCCCTGGTTATGGTGATCTTGATAGTACGACCCCAAGGAATCGCAAGGAGTGAATCAATATGGTAGACGTTGAAATCAAAAGAGATCGGATCGTTATTCGGTGGAGGGAGAAAAAGTGGGATTGGATGATCGAGCCCCGCTACTGGCGGAATACCATGTACTGGACGCTTGCCCTGATCCTGTTCCCGGTGTTTGCCTATTTCCTCAGCCCCGGACTTGTCAATACGATGGTGTCGGCCAATATCTACGCGGCCATCGCCATTCCTCTGTCCCTGATGACCGTCGGAACGGGACGGATCAACTTCGGCCCCAATTTCTATATAGGTGTCGGGGGATATGTGGCGGCGCTTCTAAGCATCCACCTGGGAATGAGTCCATGGTTGACCCTCCCTCTCGCGGTTCTTATGTCCGCGTTTTGCGCGCTTGTCTTTAGCCCTCTGGTAATCATGGCAAAGGGTCTGTACTATGTACTCCTGACCCTGCTCCTCCCTCTCCTGTTCCTGGAGGTCACCTTTATATGGACGGGGATCTTCAAGGGGGATGTGGGGCTCTTCGGTATCGAGCTGCTTTTTGACCTCGGCGGTGCCAAACTCAACTTTATCGCCGCCGCCTACGTATCGGCTGCCATTATGCTTCTCTTCCTGCTGATCGCCAATAAGGTCCTGAAATCGCGGTACGGTCTGATCATGGCGGCCATCAATGACGACGAAGAGGTGGCTCACGGCATCGGGGTCAATATCAATTTGGTAAAGATCCTTACCTTTATCGGCGCCTCCGCGATGATCGGCGTAATGGGGTGGTTTATGGCCCATTACTTCGGGACATTCTCGGGGATTACCTACCTGCCCTTGACCTATATGCTCAAGATTCTCCTGGTCTTCATGGTGGGTGGTCGTGCACAGATCTTTGGATGCGTTGCCGGTGGTTACTTTGTCGCCTTTCTTGAGGAGTTTCTCATCAGGGTCATGGGGGATTTCCAACCTGTTGCCTTCCCGATAATACTTCTGATTCTTCTTTTCGTGCTTCCGCGTGGGGAGGGGCTGTTTGGTCTTTACCGGAGACGGCACTACCGGGAATACATGCCACAAATTCATGTGCGGAGGTAAGAACATAATGTCGGAGATTCTAACATGCACAAATATAACGAAGCGATTCGGCGGTCTCGTCGCGATTGATGATGTGAGCTTTTCTATCAAAAAGGGGGAGACGCTGGGATTTATCGGGCCCAACGGTGCGGGAAAATCCACGATGGTAAACGTCATGGGCGGATATCTGAAGGCGGATGCCGGCAAGATTATCCTGGACGATGTGGATATCACCAAGATGCCCCCCCATAAGAGGGTACATGAGGGCATTGCCCGGACCTATCAGATCCCGCGGCCCTTCCCTGAATTGACGGCGCTCATGAGTGTGGATGTCGCCAGCATCTGCGGGAAGAACCGGAAGAATCAGAGCTTTGAGGACGCGGCGGGAGATGCGACACACTACCTTGAGTTTGTCGGTCTTTTCAGCAAGCGGAACATCATTGCCAAGGACCTGACCTTTTTTGAGCTGCGGATGCTGGAACTTGCCCGCGCACTTGCCACGACGCCAAAGGTCCTCTTTATCGACGAGGTCATGGCGGGACTCAATCCGGGGGAGGCAAGCACAGCGGTCAAAATGGTTCTCAAGGCGAAGGAGCAGTTCGACCTGACGATTTTCTGGATCGAGCACGTCATGGCAGTTCTCGTCGAGGCGGCTGACCGAATTGTTGTAATCCAGTACGGTCAGAAGATCGCCGAAGGGACTCCCGATGAGGTTGTCAATAACGACACGGTGGTAGAGGCATACTTAGGTAAGGGGTGGAGGAATTATGCTTGAGGTAAAAAATCTGTGCGCATCCTACGGGAACCTTCCCGTACTACACGACGTCAGCTTTAACATACGTCCTGACGAGATAGTAACCCTCTTGGGATCGAACGGGGCCGGCAAGAGTACGATCCTGAACGTTGTTCAGGGGATTATGAAAGCAACTTCAGGGACGGTTATATTCCAGGGCAGTGATATTACCGGTCAGTCTCCCCACGAGATTGTCGAAAAAGGAGTTATTCATATTGCGGAGGGCCACCGGGTGTTTCCCTATCTGTCGGTGAAGGAAAACCTTCTCATTGGCGCCTATCCGGGAGATGCCTGGAAGGACAGGAATGAGGCCATGGAATGGGTCGTGGAACTCTTCCCCATCCTGAAGTCTCGAGCCAACCAGGAAGCCAGGCTCCTCAGCGGTGGCGAGCAGCAGATGCTCAACATCGGCAGGGGGCTTATGTCACATCCCAAGTTTATCATGGTCGATGAACCGTCGGTCGGCCTCGCGCCGGTAATCGTGGATGGCGTCTTCGGGGCGTTGGGAAAGCTGCGGGAGCAGGGGATTACGATCCTTCTGCCCGAGCAGAACGCGCTCAGGGCGCTCCAACTGGCCGACAGGGGGTATGTGATCCAGGACGGAAAGGTCGTCATGGAGGGAAAATCCGAAGATCTCATTAAGAGTGATCTCGTGAGGAAGGCATATTTGGGGAGATAAACTATGGAAGACTATTTTTCGTATACCGCTAAACTGTTTGATCCAGCCGGCGAAAGTAAAAAGCCGGAGGTTTTTAAGGGCCTCAGGGTTCTGGACTTCACGCACGTGATCTTCGGCCCCACGGCATCGAGAGTTCTGGCCACCTATGGCGCCGAGGTAATCAAGCTGGAACTTCCCTTCTATGGAGATCTCTGGAGACCGGCCACCTACTGGGGGAGATACTGGAAACACTCAAACCCGATCTGGCACTTTGTTACCCAGAATAAATATTTTGTGTCCCTTGACCTGAAGCGCCAAGAGGCGAAGGACCTGATCTACAAGATGGCGAAAGATGCCGACATC
Organism: uncultured Syntrophaceae bacterium; assembly: GCA_964468685.1. Taxonomy (GTDB): domain Bacteria; phylum Desulfobacterota; class Syntrophia; order Syntrophales; family UBA2210; genus UBA6078. Next base: position 3,820 of record CAYXUH010000039.1, read on the forward strand.
GTCCTTGAGAATTTCGCGCCGGGGACGGCAGAGGCCTGGGGGGTCGGCTATTCAACCCTCGGCAAGATCAACCCCAAGCTCATCTATCTGAGTTGCTCCACCTATGGTCAGTACGGCCCCATGCGCTATTTCCCGGGGTGGGATCTCCTTGCCCAGGCGGCCAGCGGGGTTCTGAGCCTGAACGGGTTCCCGGAAACGGACCGATACTATAAGCTTCCCGATTATCTGGGCGACTTTGTCCCGGGGAATATGGCGGCCATGGTTCTGGCCATGGCGATCTATTACCGGAACAAGTCCGGCAAGGGACAGTATCTCGATCTTTCCCAGACGGATTCGATGATACGAACCCTCAGCAACTTTACGTATAAAAGCGTGACTGGGGAGGCGCTGGGACGTACGGGTCATGCGGACCCCTCAATGGTTGCCGCGTCTATCTTCAAGGCCCGCGATGAAAAATTCCTGGGGCTGGCCTGTGCAACTGAAAAACAGTTCGAAGGGCTTTGCAACGCGATGGGAAAGGAAGATCTCCTCAAAGACAATCGTTTTTCCGACTATCTTGAGGCCCTGAAGGAGGAAAACGCCGAGGCCCTGCGGGCTATTGTCGGTGACTGGATCAAGACGAAGGATTGTGATGAGATCGTAGCGCTCGCCAATGATAAGGGCTTTGCCGCAGCCGAGGTTGCGACCGACAGGATGATCTGTGACGATGAATGGCGGCGGGAGCGCGGGAGCGTGATCCTTTTCAACGATGAGATGTATGGTGAACTTGCCATAGCCGGTCCCTCGGCGCGCCTGAGCAAGACCCCGGCGAGAACAAAGTGGCTGGCCCGTCCTCTCGGGTATCACAACCGGCTCGTTCTGATGAAGTTCCTCGGGCTGACGGAAGCGGAGATGACCGATCTCGAGGAGAAGAAGGTTATAGGAACGGGAGATGACAGACCGGGACTGAAACCGCCGCTCTATTACCATCTTGATAAGGATCCCATCTATAATTACGGCAGAGAGGTCAAGAGATGAGCTTATTCAAAAAGAAGAGTAAAGAAAAGATCTATACGCGATATTCGAGTGCTGGTGCGAACGTCTCGGTGTGGAAGGAAACGGTTGAAAAACTTCAGACGCCCGAGGGGCGTCCCGAGGTTCTCGATGATATCATGGTTCTCGATGCTAGTTCGGCGAATTTTTCGGGGATCGTCGCTGCAAGCTTCTTTGCCGAATTCGGTGCGGATGTCATAAAGATTGAACCTGCCGGGGGAGATCCCTGCCGCAAGATGACGCCCTACGGGAAAAACGTCAAGGGTGTCGGTATCCCCTTCATGATGGAAGGGCGGAATAAACGGTACATGACACTGGACCTCGAAAACAGCCCGGAGGATCGTGAGACCTTTGGCGCCCTGGCTCAGAAGGCGGCCGTTGTGATCGAAACCTTTCCGGCGGGAAAGATGGATTCCTGGGGAATAGGATACCGGCAGCTCTCCGAAAAGAATCCGGGGCTGATCTACATCGCCATTACACCGTACGGGCAGTATACGAAGAAGGCCCAGGAGTTTGTCAATTTCCCCGATACGGACATAACGACCCAGACCGGCTCCGGTCTGTCGGCTCAGATCGGTGATTTCAAGGACGAACCGGAACCCTACGGCTGGCCCTTGAAGGCGGGTGCGTGGATGGGGTGGTATGTTACGGGCCTCAGCGCGGCCTTGGGCGGAATGATGGCGCTCCTGCATCGTCAGGGCACTGGCGAGGGACAGATGATCGACGTCGCCGGTATGGATTCCTACTCATCAATGACCGGGTTCCCAGCCAGTATTGGGTACACTTGGGATAAACCGAGGCCTCGGATAGGCGTGCTCGATTTTATCCTGTACCCTTACAGTCACTGGAAATGCAAGGATGGTCTGGTGGCAATCGCGGCGCCCAGGGATCAGGATTTTCGTGCCCTCCTGAAGATTCTCAACAGGTGGGACCTTGAAGACGACTTCAAGTATACGCCGGACCGCATCCCCGATATTATCGAGCAGGCGCTGGAACTGCACCATCAGATCGAGAAGGAGACGCTGAAATATACAGCCGACGAGCTGACCGCCAAGGCGTTAGGCTACGCCCTGAAGGCGGCGCGGTCCAAATGGCGCGGGGGTGGTATACCTATCGTCATGAAGGTTATGACGCCTGAGGAAACGGTGAAAAACCCGCAGTGGGCGGTCCGGAAATCCTTTAAAGAGGTTGAGGATGAGACGCTTGGAAAATTCGTTATCACGTCTGGTTTTGCCAAAATGTCAGAATCGCCTCCGCAGATCAAGTGGGTATCCTGTGATATAGGGAAGGATAACGAGTACGTAAAAACGAAATATTTGTAAGGTGACTAAGAAGGCTGGGTTATTGTTCATTGGGCCTCGGGAATAAAGTATTCTTTACTGCTGAGTATTATTTGAAGCAATAGACCTCCCAACACTCTTGTTGGCGATATCTTCACTATCCGGGGGGGAAGTAAGTGGTATCAGTTTTGTCCTGCTATGCGGCGGGTTTTGCCGCAGTGGAACGGCTAATTGCGGAAGACGCCCCAAGGCGTCTTCCGCATGACCATCCAAAACGTTTCACTAATACATTATCCCATACAAACATAGTACGAGTGCGGTTGCCGGGTTTACGCCCCGATAGGGCGATTTGAACCATCCGGTGTCCGTGGTGGGGGTGTCTGAGGATGATCAACGGATGAAATGCAACGATAGTTGCAACTAAAAAAAGATATAGGAGGGAAAGGTAATGGTAAAGAGATTTAGATTTAGTTTGTTTGTTGTCGCAGCACTTGCACTGACGCTCTGTTTCGCGTCTACCGGGATGAGCGCCGCTCCATCAGGAGAGCCGATCGTCATCGGATATGTGGGGATGGTCCTTTCGCCGGGAACGAGGCCCTGCATGGCCATCCATAAGTTGGCGGTTGAGGAGATCAACGCGGCTGGTGGGGTACTCGGTCGTCCCCTGAAGTACGTGATAGCCGATAACAAGGGTGCTACCTCACTGAGTGTCGAGGGCGCGCGTCGTCTGCTCCTTGAAGAAAAGGCAAAGTTCATCTTTGTCGAGGGGAGGACAGAGATCTGTCTCGCCGCCCAGGAGAACGGGGCAGCCATGTTCAAGGACTACCCGCACATCATGATATTCAACGGTCCCATGGGGATGGAGCTGACCGACCGGGTCGTCGACGACTATGAAAAGTACAAGTTCTGCTTCCGTGACTGGGATCCGGAACTGGCTCACTACCCACAGATGAGATATTTCTGGAAGAAAACTTGGCCAGAGATGTTGCACAAGAAGGACGGAATGAAGGTGGCCATGCTCTGGGAGGACCTGGAGTGGACCAAGCCGTGGCGAGAGGGCGCCCCTTCAATGGGTTTTCTATCCTGGGAAGAGATGATGGAGAAGGACTACGGGTTCGAGATTGTCTACAGCAAGAAGGTCAAACCGAGAGGGACGATGTATCTGCCCCTACTCCAGCAGATAGCCGGAAAGAAGGCCGACATCATTCTCTACGTCAGTTCCTGGTTCACCGACACGGAATCCTTCGTCAAGCAGTGGTCCGATTCGGCAGCGCGAGATATCCCCGTCTCCCTTTACGGCGGGGTCTCACAAACCACCGATTTCTGGCAGCTGACCGGCGGGAAGTGCTTGGGCGTTGTCTCTTCCTATACGGAGTGCTATCTTCCGCTGACGGACAAGACCATCCCCTTCGTGGAGATGGCGACGAAGCATAAGATTCCGACCCAGATTCACGTCCACCTGGCCTACGCGGACATCTACTTCATCAAGAGGGTAATCGAGACCGCGGGCGGCGTGGATGATATCGACAAGCTGATCAAGGCGATGGAGACGACGGAGACCACCTATTCGCTGGGCAAGATGGCCTACGAGCAGAAGCGGGTAAAACCCTACTTTCATTCCAAGATCAGGGTCGATCTTTCCGACCCCCTGAATAAGACCATCCCCGGCGGTTATATTCAGCCGATGGGCCAATTCCAGAACGACGGAAAGATCCAGTATCTCGGAGCCTCATGCGAGGAAAATGAAGATATCTTTAAGAGGGTTGGCGCCGGTACCGCGAAAGATTTTGTTATGCCTGCCGAGTTGAGAAAGAGGGACAAGAAGTAGTCCTTCTTCCAATATAATAGTTAGTTTCCGAAACGGGCTCCGCTGTATCGCAGCGGGGCCCGTTTTCTATTATAGTGGGCGCGCATTTCCCCTTGACAGGGGGCTATTGGACATGTTAGCAAACACAGTACATAATGCCGTAGTGGCTTTCCAATAAGTCTATGCTGCTGAGCATGAATGGGATCTGGTCCACAAGGAGTTATAATAGACGATATCTTTACTGCCCCCGGGGGGGTCCATGATATTCGTTTCATCCTTCTACAACGAGAGTTTCACGGTGTCAGGACAGCCAGTCAAAGGCGCGTTGACGGACCTTGTAAATGGCCATTCAGCAAACTTCACTGATAATTTATCCCACATTATTCCAATTGTGATACGGCTGCCGATTTTTATGGAACATTTTTAGTCCCCATCGGGAATTGATGCTTTGAAACCAGCGATGCCCTTGGGGAGTTGGCACGCGGGCAAGATCATAAAAAAGAATGCAACTATAAAAAGGAGGGAAGGATGATGGTAAAGAGATTCAGATTTGGCTTATTCGTTGTCGCAATACTTTCACTGACGCTTTGTTTCGCGTCCACCGGGATGAGCGCCGTTCCATCGGGAGAGCCGATTGTGATCGGTTACGCGGGCATGGTACTTTCGCCGGGGACAAGACCCTGCATGGCTGTCCAAAAGGTCGCTGTCCAGGAGATCAACGAGGCAGGCGGGGTACTCGGACGTCCGCTGAAGTACGTGATCGCCGATAACAAGGGTGCTACGTCCCTGACTGTGGAAGGCACGCGGCGTCTTCTGATGGAAGACAAGGCGAAGTTCATCTTCGTCGAGGGGAGGACGGAGATATGCCTGGCCGCCCAGGAAAACGCGGCGTCCATGTTCAAGGACTACCCGCACATTATGATATTCAACGGCCCAATGGGGTCCGAGCTGACGGCGCGGATCGTCGATGAGTACGAGAAGTATAAGTTCTGCTTCCGTGACTGGGATCCGGAGCCCTCCCATTATCCTCAGATGAGATATTACTGGGCAAAGCAATGGCCCGTGATGTTCACGAAAGCAAAAGGAAGAAAAATAAAGGTAGCCATGCTCTGGGAAGATCTTGAGTGGACCAAGCAGTGGCGCGAGGGAATCGATTATTTGGACATGGATCCCTGGGAAGATATGATGGAGAAGGAGTACGGGTTCGAGATTGTTTACAGCAAGGCGGTCAAGCCGCGCGGGACGATGTACCTGCCCCTTTTACAGCAGATTTCCGGGAAAAAGGCTGATGTAATTCTCTACGTCAGTTCCTGGTTCACCGACACGGAATCCTTCGTCAAACAGTGGGCCGATTCGGCCGCGCGTGACATCCCCGCCATGCTCTATGGCGGCGTCTCACAGACAGCCGATTTCTGGAAGCTGACCGGGGGAAAGTGTCTGGGCATTGTCGGTTCATTTACTGAGTGCCGCCTTGCGCTGACCGACAAGACCATCCCCTTCGTGGAGATGGCCGTAAAGCACAAGATTCCGACTCAGATCCACGTTCACATCGCCTACGCGGACATCTACTTCGTTAAAAAGGTGATCGAGACCGCGGGCGGCGTGGATGATATCGACAAGCTGATCAAGGCGATGGAGACGACGGAGACCACCTATTCGCTGGGCAAGATGGCCTACGAGCAGCAGAGGGTGAAACCCTATTTCCACTCCAAGATCAGGGTCGATCTCTCTGATCCTCTGAACAAACAATACCCCGGCGTTTTTATACAGCCGATGGGCCAGTTCCAGGAAGGCGGGAAGATCCAGTATACAGGGGCCTCCTGCGAAGAGAACGAAGATATCTTTAAGAGAGTCGGCGCTGGTACTGCGAAAGATTTTGTCTACCCGGCCGAGTTGAGAAAGAGGGCGAAGAAGTAGCACTCACTCTGCCAACATAACAGTTAGTTCCTGAAACGGGCTCCGCTGCATTGCAGCGGGGCCCGTTTTTTAATGAGAAGGAGGTTCTATCCCAAGGGAAAACCGGGGCGTTCGGGTGGAATTTTTTTCATTGGAGGGGCGCCAGCTCATTTTTCCGTTGACAGCCCGATTTCCCTCTGATATTTAGTATACAAACTATATGGGGTTGGATGTCTATGTATTACTGCGACGACTGCATACTCTTTCTTCTCTCGAAGGCTCACCAGAATGTCTATGGAAAATACAAAAAACGGCTCCAGGGTTATGGCCTTACCCCGTCTCAGCATCTGGTGATATTTGCTCTCTCCGAAGAGGAGGGCATCTCGGCCGGCGAGCTTGGAAAGCGATTAACCCTTGATAATGCGACTCTTTCAGGAATTCTTGATCGGCTTTCCGACGGTGAGTGGGTCATCAAGGAGTCCTCTGAAGAGGATAAGCGGTCGCTGAAACTCTACCTGACGGCCAAGGCAAAGGAACAGATACCACTGCTGACCAAGGAAACCACGGAGGCGAACCAGGAGGCGCTGAGTAGCTTCGGGCTTGAGGAGAGGGTGCTGCTCAAACGGCTCCTGAAGGACATGCAGCGCTGATTTTTGGGGATTTATGTTTTGCATACAAACTATATAGGGGGAGTATGAATAGAGAAAAAATCAGGACGGTTATAAATTGCAGGCCGATCTGGTAGGGTTTGCATCCATTGAGGACTATCATTCGAAACGGTCACCTGATCCGACGACCATCCTGTCGAGTATCAGGTCGATCGTCGTCCTGGGCTTCCGGGAGCTGGATGGAGCCTTGGAGAGTGAGAATACCCGTACCGCCATGTCGTGCAGGATGTCGACGAGGCATATGGCGGAGGCGACCAGTTATCGCATGGCCCGGTTTATTGAGGATAGCTACAAGGTGAAAGCCGCTTCGGTACTGGTGTCTTATCCGCTCGACATGTCGCCGGAGACGATGGGGCTGGTGGGCGATCTGTCGCTTCGCCATGCCGCGGTTGCCGCGGGTCTCGGTGTTTTCGGTCGGCACAACCTGGTTATCAATCCCCGGTATGGGACACGTGTCATCTACACGGCCGTCCTGACGGAACTGCCACTGGCATCGGATCCGCCGGTCACAGAGGAACTTTGCAATGAGTGCGGCCTCTGCGTGGAGGCTTGTCCGCAGGGTGCCCTCGATGAAGAGGGAAAGACGAATCAGATGAAGTGCCTGAGAAGCTCACAGCCCCACGGGATCGGGCGCTTTATGGGATTTATGGGAAAGTTTATCGGAGCGACACCGGAGGAGCAGAAGACCCTTTTGAGGGATCCGGTCCTGTTGGACCTTTACCAGGCACCGGTTGTCGGGTTTCATTACCACTGTTTCAGATGCATCGCTGCATGCCCGGCCGGAAGGGCATGAGAGTTTCGAGCCTGGTATAAGAAAAAGGGGGGGAATGAACTTCATGACCCCAGAGCAGAAAAACAGTATGTGAACTAGTAAAGGTTGAAAGGAGTTTTGTCATGAATGAACTGAAACATATCCTGTCTCCCATTACCGTGAAGGGTGTAGAGATACCGAACCGCGTTGTTATGCCCCCCATGGGGACGAATCTCGGCAGCGCGGACGGGACGGTAAGCGAGGCCAGTATCGCCTATCTGAAACGGCGCGCCCGGGGCGGTCCCGGTCTGATTATTACGGAGATCGTTGCCGCGCATCCCGACGGGATAGCGATCAATACGCAGCTTGGGGCCTATGATGACCGATTTATTCCGGGTCTCGAGAAGCTGGTTTCCCTTGCCCACGAGGCGGGGAGCAGGATCTTCATGCAGATCCACCACGCGGGGCGCGAGAGTCTGCATATGCTGAGCAAGGGAAAGGCCGTGGGACCTTCGGCGATCCCCAGTCTCATCTATCGGATACCACCGCGGGAGTTGACCATCGACGACATCAAGGAGACGATTGCCGCCTTCGGGTCGGCGGCACGGCGGGCCCGTGAAGCGGGCTTTGACGGTGTGGAACTTCACTGTGCCCACGGTTACCTCCTCACCCAGTTTCTCTCAACCCTGTCGAACCAGAGGACCGACGAGTACGGTGGGGCTACCCTGAAAGAACGCGCCCGCTTTGTTGTTGAGGTCATCCAGACGGTTCGGAAGGAAGTGGGGGACGATTTCCCCATATCGATCCGAATCTCGACAGAGGAATTCATCAAGGGCGGCTACACGGCCGATGACATGCAGACAATCCTCCCCGATTTTGTCTCTGCCGGGGTCGATATCATTCACGCCTCCTTCGGGACCCACGGGAGCCCCGGGGGCATTACCAGCGCTCCCATAGAGTACGAACCCGGCTTTAACTCCTGGCTTGCCAGGAAGGTAAAGGACGTAGTGGATGTACCCGTTATTGCCGTGGGGCGCTTCAGCGATCCGGCGCTCGCCGATGAGGTGATCAAACGCGGCGATGCCGACCTGGTCGCCTTCGGGCGACAGTTTCTCGCGGATCCAGACTTTTTGATCAAGGCACGGGAAGGGCGAACGGAAGATATCCGAAAATGCCTTGCCTGCAACCAGGGGTGTATCGAACGGTTGATCCTCGGCGAGGGGAACATCCGCTGTGCCATCAACCCGGAGACGGGGCAGGAAACGATCTATCCCAAAGGACCGGCGGCGAACCCGAAGGATGTCTGGATTGTGGGAGGCGGTCCCGCCGGTTTGACGGCGGCCTCCGAGGCGGCCCGTCTGGGACACACGGTGACCCTCTATGAAAGCGCTGAAGAATTGGGTGGGCAGATTCAGTATGCCCGCAAGCCGCCGCACAAGGAGGCATATGGTGACTGGATCGACTGGTTGATCGGTCAGGTAAAAAAGGCGGGGATCACGATCAAGACAGGGACAGAAGTCACGGAATCCATGGTGCGCGAGGGAAGGCCCGGTGCGGTGATTCTTGCTACGGGCGGCGAAAAGATCAGCCCCGAGATCGCGGGGATCGACGGACCTCAGGTCTGCGATGCCTGGCAGATTCTGAGCGGTGCCGTAAAGCCGGGGAAGAACGCCCTGGTCATCGGCGGAGGTCTGATCGGAATGGAGACGGCAGACTACCTCAGCGAGCAGGGGACCAAGGTGACCCTGGTTGAGATGCTCAAACGCTCGCCGGTACTGAAGATCACCTCTCATGGGTACATGCTGCACAAACGGCTGCGTGACAAGGGTGCCCTCCTCCTCTTCAGTACGACGATAACGTCCATCGGCGACGGGAGTGCGGAGATTGAGACGGCGGGAGAGGCATCAACGGTATCTCCCCTCGACCAGGTAGTGGTTGCTGTGGGACTCAAACCGAGGGATGGCCTCACGAAGGTTCTCACGGAGGCAGGCATACCCTGCACGGTGGTCGGTGACGCCTCCAGCGTCCGGAGAATTATCGAGGCCACGGAAGAGGGGGCACGAGCCGCTTGGGAATTGTAAGATTTTAGTATCTCTGCCGGGAGGGGTGTTTCTTCCGGCAGGGGAAAACGGACGTATTTAGTAAACTATTATTAAAGGAGATATGCATGTTCAAGACACGAATGACAGAGATGTTTGGAGTTGAGCACCCAATCATGCTTGCGGGGATGAACTGGGTTACGGAACCGAAGCTGATTTCCGCGGTCTGCAACGCCGGAGGATTGGGAACCCTAGCCACAGCGCGCTGCACACCGGAAGAGACCCGGGAGAGTATCAAACAGATCAGGGATATGACGGACAAGCCCTTCGGGATCAATCAGATACTGGTGGGGCCCGGCGCCAAGGAGAATGTCGAGATTGCCATCGAAGAGAAGGTCCCCGTCATCAACTATTCCCTGGGGAAACCCTGGTTTGTCGATGATGTGCACGCCTATGGCGGAACGGTCGTCGGTACGATCGCAATCGCGAGGCATGCGGCTAAGGCGGCCCAGTTGGGTTGTGATGCCCTGGTGGTGACGGGACACGAGGCAGCGGCCCACGGCGCGGCAGCCACGTTGATGGTCCTGTTACCCTTGGTGGCGAGCATGGTGGATGTCCCCCTGATCGCGGCGGGGGGGATTTGCAACGGGGGGGGAATGGCAGCAGCGCTTGCCCTGGGGGCCGACGGCATAGCGATGGGGAGCCGGTTCATGGTAACCAAGGAAAGCTTTGTTCACGACAACTTCAAGCAGCTCTGCCTACAGGCCACGGAACAGGACACGCTCTACGACAATGTCTTTGACGGGATGGACGGCCGGGTGCTGAAGACCAAGGAAGCCGAGGCGATGACGAAACGGGGGTTTCCGATTTTCGAGTCGATCAAGGCGGCACTCCAAGTCAAGAAGCTGCTCAAGTTATCCTTCCTGAAGTTTGCAGGACTGTCCATCGAGATGATGCGGGCCGAGGAAGGGCACCCGCTCATGGTCCTGGCCCGGGAGGCGGTGGGGACTATGAAACACATGAAGGCGCTCAACGAGGGCGATGTCGAGGGCGGCATCCTCTTTGCCGGTCAGGGCGTCGGTGCGATCAAGGATATTCCCACGGTAAAGGAACTGGTCGATCGGACTATTGCGGAGGCGGAAACAACGCTGGGGAAATTAAATGCCATGAAGGCATAACACGATAGCGCCGGGTGATCGGT
>CAYXUH010000040.1:0-4758 GCA_964468685.1 uncultured Syntrophaceae bacterium
TACCGAAAGGGGCTCATCCCCCGTCCCGGGGGGGAAATCTATGATCAGGTAATCTAGCTCTCCCCAGTTCACTTCAGTTAGGAGTTGTTTGATCACATTCATTTTCATGGGGCCTCTCCAGATAACCGCGTCATCCTTGTTCTGGAGGAGAAATCCTATGGACATCACCTTGAGTCCCTCGCTGAATTCGACGGGGAGAATGGCTGCGCCGTCGCTTCCCGGTCGCTTGCCCTCGAGGTTGAGGAGTGTCGGGATACTCGGGCCGTGAAAATCGGTGTCCAGGAGGCCGACCTTGTTACCATCCATCGCAAGCGATACCGCTATATTGGCGGCCACCGTGCTCTTTCCCACGCCCCCCTTGCCAGAGAGCACCATCACCTTGTGCTGTATCCTGCCCATGCGGTCGGTAAGGGCTTTCTGCTCCTGCTGTTCCTTGGTTTTCTTATTCTCCGCGACGGTCCCCAGATCATCGGGTGCCTTGTTTTTCTCTTCGCTCATTCTTTATGTTTCCCTTCTTCTTTTTGTGGTTCAGTGTCCGGAGTAGAGCCTTTTTCCGCGGCTCTCCTCTATCCGTATCGGTTTTTTGAACGTATTAGACCGCTCTCCCTACCATGTCTTTGAAAAGAATTCCACCTATTCAACAACGCTGGCTTTCATTGTTGTCGTATCTGGAATACAGCACCGTATCGTCTCGCTTTTCCATTCTGATTAGATGTTTGTCCATCAGCTCCTGGACATACTTGACCGTTTCGTTGCGATGCAGGTTCAACCCGCTCGATATGTCATCGACGGAACAGGGACGCCTCCTCAGAAGTTCAAAGACATCCCCCTGTGTGTGGTAGAATTCGCCGAGGGTGTGGATCTTTGAATAATCCGCAATCACTTCACAACGGGAACCGAAAAGAGTTTTCATCTCTTCCATCTTTTCTTTACTGACTGTGTCCACAAAACCTTCAGCCGGGGTCCTTACCGCGGTATTGAGTTGTACCCGCTCCGGGGCAATGCGATCAACCCATTTTCTGATCTTGAGAACCTCACTCTCAATGTCCGTAACACCACCTATGAGGAAGACCTCCAGCCATATAGGCCTATCAAAACCCTCCCGGAGTTTGCATAATCCCTCGGCCATTCTTTCAAAGGAGATGTCCGGATGGGGCCGGTTCACCCAGGAAAAGATCCTCTTGTCCCCCGCGTCAAGCGACGGGATGAGCAAGTCTGCCCCCTGCACGGCATCGCGAACCTCATCAATCCAGAACAGCGAACCGTTTGTGAGAACCGCCACAGGAACGTCGGAAATTTCCTTGATGCCTGCGATAATATCCCCGATTCGGCTGTGGAGTGTCGGTTCTCCCGATCCGGACAGGGTAATATAATCGGGAGGGGAGATCTTCTTCAATCTTTCTTCCACCTCGTTCAACACGGCGCCGAGAGGGGCGTATTCTTTTCTTTCGACCGTCTTGACAGTGGTTCTTCCGAGCTGGCAGTAGACACAGTTATAGGTACAGGTCTTAAAGGGAACAAGATCGACCCCCAGCGATCTCCCCAGCCGCCGTGACGGGACGGGTCCAAAGGTATATTTCATTTTTTCTTGAATCATTTCAATCCTCTAATTATCGTAATATGTTACGTTTCCCAGCCGCGATTTCAGGACGATGTCTCCGACACGGCATCCTATCTTATTGGCGATAACAGGGCATTTTGTCTGGAGCAGGAAGAATATATTCTTGTTTTCTTCGCTGAGCGATTCATAATTCCCCTGGCCCTTAGAAAGGATCATATCCGCCCCGTTATAATGATCGAGGAATTTCCTGGAACATGACTCCGGTACTACGCCGGGAAAGTCAACTCCCGTATCGATTACCTTTACTATATCGGTCATACCGACAAATTCTGCGTCTTCCATGGTGGCATCATTGATAACGGGTCCACCCCTCACGACATAGGTTATATCAAGCTTCGTCTTTCGCAGGAGGATGCCGATAAGTATCTTGTCCAACACGATTTCTCCGGCATTGTCGCCCAGATAGAGGAGCGTGCCGGCTTTTCTGAGGGACGCTTCAAATGATGCGGAATCAAAGTGTGTCAGATCCTTTTCCGTGAAATCTCGGAATATATCCTGCATGCTGTCCCATTTTCGCTCGGGGCCCATGTCGATGAGATTTCCTACGGCAGCCAGCTTTAACGCGTCGGACAGGGGCGAGGATGATCCGTCAATAAGAGCGGCAAGGTACTCTTCCATGCCGAGCACCTGCTCATTGTGGAGGCGTTTTATATCCCTGTAGGGATCACTGTTGCCGGTCGCCTTTCTGATAGTGCTATGAATCATACTACCGATCTGTGGGGGTGTTTCTTCCCTGGAGATCTCAAGCAGTTTTGCCATCACACCGTTCAGGACATCTCTTTGGATCTTTTCGTCGGCGCCTGAAATCCTGCTTGCCTCCAGTGCCTGCCTCAGAAAGCAGGGAAAGCAGTCCAGAAATATCTTCAAATGGTAATTCCTTTCTAACCAAGCGCGTAGAGCACATTCTGCCAGACGGCCGTTATATCGCCGGAAACAGCGCCGCCAGTGTATTCCACAACACTGGTCTTCATTATCTGAGCTTCTGTAATAGCGGAATCGTATCGTATTCTTCCCGCTGCTTTAATACCGTGTTCTTGTGCTTCCCCTTCAATCTGTTCGGTAATATCGGGGTTCAGGTCCCACTTATTGACGCACACGATCGTGGGGATGCGAAAGTGTGCGGTGAGCTGGGCCACGCGGAGCAGGTCGTGTCTGCCGGAGAGAGTGGGCTCGGTTATGACCAGGACGAGATCGGCACCCGTTATGGAGGAGATAACAGGGCATCCGATGCCCGGCGATCCGTCAACGATGATGTAGTCAAGTCCGTCTCTTTCGGCAATTTCACGGGCCTCACGGCGAATTTGTGTTACCAGTTTTCCCGAATTTCCCTCGGCCATGCCGAGTCTCGCATGCACCATAGGCCCATAGTTTGTAGACGATGTATACCACTCACCATTTACTACTGGTTCAAAGGATATTGCCTCGACGGGACACACCCGGACACACACGGCGCATCCCTCACAGAATATGGGGTCTATGTAAGGTGTATCCGCTGTTTTGCCATTGCCCAAGACCGGGTACTGTATCGCATCAAAGCGGCATTCTTCTATGCATCGATCACAGGCGATGCATTCGTCTTCCCGTATTTTTGCCTTTTTGCCGCCGCTGAAATCTTCCCGGCGCTCTATCTTGGGATTTAAAACGAGATGCAGGTCGGCCGCGTCAACATCACAGTCTGCCAGAACTTTCTTCCCCGCCAGGGCTGCAAAGGCTGCCACAATGCTGGTCTTTCCGGTGCCGCCTTTCCCGCTTATTACAACAATTTCTTTCATAATATTAACTTTCCGTTGCTGTTTTTCCTTGTTGTCCTGCTTGCAGCGTATTCCCATGGAGATCTGTAATTTTTGTCCAGCAGGTTTCAAATGTTTTTTGATATTCCGGCAGTGCATGAATCACCATCTCACCCCGTGAATAGGCTTCGGCGATTCTTCGGTCATTCGGTATTTCGAGAACAATCTCGATTTTTTCTCTCTTACAGTATTCTTTTACATCCTCATTGCCGACATCGGAGCGGTTGATGGCCACGGCAAAGGGTATATCCAGTGTTCTGACCATTCCGACGGCGAGCTCCAGATCGTTAAGGCCGAAAGGGGTTGGCTCAGTAACCAGGAGGATATAATCGGCATCCTTTACGGCCGCAATGACGGGACAGGATGTTCCTGGAGGTGAGTCAAGGATTACTATGCCTGTCTCATCGGCGGCTTTCTTGACACTGTGGATGACGGCCGGAGACATCAATTCTCCAATATTGAGCAGACCATGGATGAAGCGGACTCCACCGGCTTTTCCTTCTTCGATAATCCCGACTTCTCTGGGCACCTCTAAAAATGCGTCTTCGGGACAAAACAACGTGCATGCGCCGCATCCATGACAGAGCTCGGGAAATATCAAGACCTTTCCCTTCACCACAGCAATGGCACTGAATTCGCACACATCCCCGCAAATACCGCACCCCGTGCACTTCTCTTCAATCACTTCCGGCATCAATACCGTGGCAGGTATTCTCGATTCAATCTCCGGTTTCAGAAAAATATGGCAATTTGGCTCTTCAACATCACAGTCCAGCAATTGAACTGTTTTTCCTTTACCGGCAAGAGTTACGGCAAGATTTGTCGCTATCGTTGTCTTTCCGGTGCCACCCTTCCCACTGGCAATAGCTACTTTCAAGTGGGTTTACTCCTTTCCTAAACCATCGTAATCGCATCAAGCGGGCACTGATTAATGCAGATACCGCATCCTGTGCATTTGTGTTCATCAATGACAGCCACATCGTTCAGAATGATTGCATCCACGGGACAGTACTCAACACATGCACCACATCCATTGCACTCTTGAGCATTAACACGGGCTACTCTATTGCCGTTGTCCCCTTGAACCTGATCGATCCGATGCTTGATATCCTGAAGTTGTTTTTCGAGAAGACGCGCTTCCTCTTTGAGGGCGTTTGCGTCATTCTTTCCAGGTACTTGCGGTTGAGGTGCCACACCGGGAAAGCCTGCTTGACCACCGCCCATGCCCATGCCTTGGCCGCCGCCCATTCCCATGCCGCGGCCACTGCCACCGCCCATGCCTCGGCCACCGCCACCGCCCATGCCTCGGCCACCGCCCATGCCTTGACCACCGCCCATGCCTTGACC
>CAYXUH010000040.1:4858-14318 GCA_964468685.1 uncultured Syntrophaceae bacterium
GGCCACCGCCCATGCCTTGACCACCGCCCATGCCTTGACCACCAGCCGTGCCTATCCCACCACCGGCGCCCATGCCAAAGTGACTCACCACATTGGACTGGTTCGATGCAGTAAAAACACCGGTCTTGAATTGTTCGACTGCCTGGCGGGCAACTCCGCTCACGCCGACAATAACCTGGATACCTGCTGCCGAGAAAACCTGAAATGCATTCGGTCCGCAGTTCCCCGTCAGAACACACTGGACACTGTGGTCCGACATAAGCTGTGCGGACTGAATACCGGCGCCTCCTCCAGCTGCGATATTGGGATTCTGAATGGTTTCAACTTCCATTGTCTCCGTGTCCACAAACAAATAATATGGGGTCCGTCCAAAACGGGTTTCAACCTGATCATCCAGGGACGGTCCTACTGTTGTCACTGCTATTTTCATTTTTTAACACCTCTTCCGAAAAGAATATTAAGCTGTCAGAACTTTTAAACACAAAAGAGCGAATGCAAAACACTTTTCATAACCTAAGCATCCTGTATTTAAAAAGCAAGCCTGACACATATAAAAGTGCTGGTAGTAAGGGCTATAGCGAAGATCCCCGCGGCAGGGCTGCGGGGAATCTCCGACTGTTTAGTAAGCTAGAAACTATTTTCTGCATTTTTCAGCAGAAAATAGTTTCGTTAACATATTAGTAAGATAGAAGTTGCTTTCTTGTAGAAAGCGAATTCGTTAAAGCACTTATCCCCTTTAGTGGGACATATCCCGTTTATCAGAGGCAAGAAAAATTTTTGATTTTGCGCATTTGCTATTCAGTTTATACCCTGTACCAGCGCTTTTTCATTTTCCCTTGCTTTCTTCTTCCAGCTCTGCCACACGCTTTTTAATGCCTTCCAGAGAATCTTCAAGGTACTCCGCCTGACCTTTCAGCGCGTTAAGTTCGTCTTCTTTTGAAAACCCCGTAGCATTTGGAGTATAAGGGGCCGGGGAATATGGCATATTGTACGGCATATCCCCTCCGTAAGCTGAATAACCATAGGCAGCCCTTTGCCATCCCGGCAGACCCGTCGCGTAAAACCAGTTACGCCGTCCTCTTCCACCACCGCGGCCTTGTCCGAATCCCCTTCCAAAGGCGAATCCGGCATAACTCGGCGCAGGATAACCGGTGCAATAACCGGCTCCTCTTCCCGTCATCGGTCCCATCCCTGCAGGGCCTGTTCTATCTCCACCTGGCATGATACATACCTCCTTGTAAATACAGTTTCTAAGCACTCAGCCTAGATGATAAACACCTGTAATTTAACGATTGCGGCCTTGACCGCTTCCACGACCTTGGCCTTGTCTGGATCGGCCAAAACCTAAACCCCTTCCCAGCCTGCGAAAGAATCCAATATTCTCTTCCGGCGCAGGTACTCCTTCTGTCCCTGTTCCACCAGGCCCAAGGCCACGACCTGTTTTTGGTCCCTGCCCCCGCGGACCTGTTCCATCTCCTCTCGGCATATAAATCACTTCCTTCCATGTATATTCAATACTTCACATATAAATCAAAAAACACAAACTCAGACCCAGTGCCCTTCAATGGTCGCTTCCGTTGTCTCCGGAAGGTTTCCTTCTTCCCACTCGTCAAGGGCCTGCCGAACCGTGATATCTCCTTTGACGATACACATCCTGACAGACGCGGCGCTCAGTGTCTTGAAGGCGTTGGGCCCAACGTTCCCGCTCAGTAGGACTTCAGCCCCCAGGTTTGCCACATTTTGGGCGGCTTGAATGCCCGCGCCCTGCGCCGCGTTGAAGTTTTGCTCGTTGGAATGGACCTCAAAGGTGCCCCCCTCCGTGTCAACGAGGATAAACCACTTCGCCCTGCCGAAGCTCTTGTCCATCTTGCTTGCAAGGTCCTTCCCGTACGATGTGATCGCTATTTTCATATATTTTATCCCTTCCTGTTATTATTCCAACCGGGGCGGCCGTAGCCATGTTTCGTCCGTCCCATGCCTTGCCCGAAGCCCGGTCCCCTCCGGCAACCGGGCAACATGAAGCCCGGTCCAAACAGCTGCCCTGAAAAATAGGCATTGAGCACATCGTTCACTCTTCCCCTGAGAAATGGGATAATGTCTATTCCTGACGCCATAATCATCCGTTCCATGGGCCTTGAAACCGCTCCGCAGAGCAGTACCTGTATGTCAAGTTCTCTCAGCCGAGCTATCTTTTCCGCCATGGTGACTCCGGAAAGATTGATCACGGACCGGTCACGCACGGCCCCCGATTCACAATCAACGACCAACAGGCGATCGGCGAAATCCAGGACCGTTGAAACACAGTCATTCCATACCGGCATGGCAAGTTTCATACTTTCAAACCCCTTTGCATTGTAGGTGTATATACAAATACCGTGCCACGAGGCAGGTCATAAGGATAAAGCAGAAAGCTTAATTATTACGAATTACTGTGGGGAGGGGTGTCATGCGGGGTGTGCTGGAGAATTGCAAAGATGCTACCTTTTATCAGGCCATAAGTCGCATATATGCGACTTATGTGTGTGTTTGCCCCATGCATTGTATGCGTGATGGGAGGCGGGAGTTGTCACGACTGCTGTTTGCCTGGTATCTCCAACCCCAGGGATTTGATCTTGCGAAAGAGGGTGCTCTTATGGATTCCGA
Organism: uncultured Syntrophaceae bacterium; assembly: GCA_964468685.1. Lineage (GTDB taxonomy): Bacteria > Desulfobacterota > Syntrophia > Syntrophales > UBA2210 > UBA6078. The sequence continues at coordinate 7,502 of CAYXUH010000040.1, forward strand.
GTTCTCTCGCTGTCTTCAGGCGGTTCCAGCCGTTTTTCCTCAGCGCGTTTGTCAGGAAGGCGGCCTCCACATCTTTGAGGTTTGTTATACCCATGCTTTCCGGATGATCAAGAACACCGGGTCCGCAGACCGGTTCGGGGAGGTGAGACGGCGTGATCATCTTCGACTTGCACAGGATGAAGGAGCGCTCGATGATATTCTCCAGTTCCCGTATGTTGCCGGGATAATCGTAGGCCATGAGGCACGCGAGCGCCTCGTCGGTGATCCCCTCAATAGCCTTACCCTGAACGGAACGGAAGGCCTTGATGAAATGGTCGGCCAGGAGAGGGATGTCCTCTTTCCTCTCGCGCAGGGGCGGGAGTTCCAGCCTCATCACGTTGATGCGGTAGTAGAGATCTTCTCTGAATTCTCCCTGCCGTACCATTTCGAAAAGGTCGCGGTTCGTGGCGACGATGATGCGGATGTCCGCTCGCTCGCTCTTCACCGCGCCAAGGGGCTCGTAGGTCTTGTCCTGCAGCACGCGTAGCAATCGTACCTGCAGGGCCGGCGAGATATCGCCTATCTCGTCCAGGAATATCGTGCTCCCCTCGGCGAGCTTGAAGCGGCCTGGCTTGTCCCGCTTCGCGTCCGTGAACGCCCCCGCCTTGTAACCGAACAACTCCGATTCCAGAAGTGTGTCAGGCATGGCACCACAGTTGACGATAACGGGAGGCCTGTTTTTCCTGGGGCTCAGGTTGTGTATCGCCCGCGCGAACAGTTCCTTCCCCGTTCCGCTTTCTCCTTCGATCAGGACCGTGCTCAGGCTGTCCGCCACATCGGGAAGGATATCGAACAGCTCATACATCCGGTGATTTCTCGATATGATATCCTCGAAGGTGTATTTCTGCTCGATCCTCTTGCGCAGTTTTTCGACGAGGCTGATATCCCGGAAGGTTTCCACGGCGCCGATGGTCCTGCCATCCGCGTCTCTCAGGAGGGCGGTGGATATGCGGATGGGGGCATGTTCCCCTTCTGTGTTTATGATGTTGGCGACCCGATCCCGCATGGGTTCTCCCGTCGCGAATGTTTGCCTGAGGGCGCAATTTCTCTCGCATATGTCAGCCTTCAGTACGTCCTTGCACAACTGGCCGATAGCATCCTTGCGCGGCACGCCCGTTATCTCTTCGGCAGCCCTGTTGAACGATGTGATGCGCCAGTCGTGGTCTACCGTAAAGACGCCGTCGGTTATTGAATCGAGGATGATGTCTTGCCCTGTGCGTTCGCTCATAGATAACGATGTCCTTTGCTTTTCAGAAGACAAAACAGACCGAAAACTAAAAATACTACATCCGTGGTCACATACACAAGAAGAGATTTGCATATTCTACCGGTAGGTGGTGGCCTGGTCGTTCTGTGCGGCGGATCCGCGTACGTAAAAGGCTTCGGGCGGGGGGATTGCACCGACGACTTGATCGCTTGTACGGATGATCTGATCCTTGCTGTCCGGAAGCAGGGGAGGGGCTGGGCACTACAGGGGATATCCATGAAAAGTCGAGAGGGATATGGATCAGACTTCCCCTTCTTTTCTCAGGATATCCCCTGATTTCCTGGCCTGGAATTTATTGATGGCCCATTCGCTGTGAACCCCTATTTCGGTATCGCCAGGGCGATGAATCCGGCTTTCCCCCGGCGGAGCAGCAACTGCACCTCTTTACCCTCATCCACTCTTTTCACTTCTTTACGATAATCGCCAACGGCTTTGACTTTAACACGATTGACCGCCACGACAATATCCCCTTGGCGAACACCTGCTTTTTCGGCCTTACTCCCCTGTTTTACTTCCAGAACAACGACCCCTTGCAGGCCTTCGCCGTAACCAAAGTGGTTCGCGATTTCCGGTGACATATCGGAGGCCCTGATTCCAAAATCATCACTTTCTTTCATCGGTATTTGCCCAGTTATCTCCTCATCGGTCCGCTTTGCCATCTCAACAGAGAGATCTTTGCTCTTCCCGTTTCGCAGGATTGATATCTGGGTGTGCTCTCCAACGGGAAGATTTGCTATTATCCCGGAGAGTGCCCGGCCTGAATCAACACCCGTTCCGTCAACGGAGACAATCACGTCTTCGACCTTGATGCCTCCCTTACTGGCGGGGCTATTTTCATATACCTCCGTGACGAGCACGCCCTTTCTGCTCTTAATGCCGTAGTAATCTCCCAGCTCTTCCGTCAGGTCCTGAATTCCCACACCCAGCCAGGCACGTGTGACTTCACCGTTGTTCTTCAGCTGTTCAACAATTCCCTGGGCGAGATTAACGGGAATAGCGAATCCGATTCCCTGCCCCCCGGCAACGATTGCCGTATTGATGCCGATGACCTCCCCCTTCATGTTGATGAGAGGCCCGCCGCTGTTTCCCGGATTGATCGAGGCATCTGTCTGGATGAAATCATCGTAGGGGCCCGCGCCGATGACGCGTCCCTTTGCGCTGACTATTCCAGCCGTCACCGTCTGCTCCAGTCCGAAGGGACTGCCGATCGCGACGACCCACTCGCCTACTGAGAGCGCGTTGGAATCGCCCATGGTAAGTGGTTTGAAATCACTTGAATGAGCTATCTTCAGGAGGGCCAAATCCGTTTTGGGATCCCTGCCGATCAGTTCCGCCTTATATTCCTTTTTATTGTTCAATGTGACGACTATCGTGTCGGCTCCTTCAATGACATGATTATTCGTCACGATATGCCCGCTTTCATCTATGATGAACCCTGATCCCAGACCATGCTGTTTGGGGACGGGGCGATTATTCCCGCGGGGACGGGGGCCGAAAAAGTCCTCAAAGGGGTTTCTTCTCCCGAAGGGGTCGCCCTGGAAGAAATGGGATATTTCTTCTCTTCCCTTTACAACCTTTTCGACACGGATGTTTACCACGCCGCTCTTCACCTGCTCCGCGAGGGTGCTGAAATTAGCAGGGACCAGGTAGCCTCCCGCATCCTGCGAGGCAGCTGAGAGCTGCGTGACAGCGCCGGCAAAAATCCCCACCGAGAAAATTACCGCGACGACAATCGCTGCTTTCTTTAACGATTTCATATTGTACCTCCCTGTATCTATTGTTTTAAGCCGGACGGGGACTTAGCCTCGTCTTTGACCGTACGATACACACGGAAGTTAACGACAAGATGACCTGAAGATTACCAATTTGTAATGTAGGGGGGGATAGCGATGAATATAAAGAAATAACTACAGCGTAACGGTAAAGATACTGCCTTTTTCCGGTTCACTTTTCACGGTTATGTCCCCACCGTGAGCCCTGGCTATGGCCCTCGCGAGACTTAACCCCAGGCCGGTTCCTTCCGTAGATCTGCTCTCATCACCCCGGTAAAAGCGTTCGAAGATATGGGCAGTCTCCGCCTCCGCAATTCCCGCGCCCGTGTCACTGACCGTCAGAACCGCTGCGTTGTCTTTCCGCTGCTCCAAAAGGATGGCCACATCGCCGCCGGAAGGGGTGTACTTGATGGCGTTATCGAGAAGATTCGAAATCAACCGCTGGAGCATACCCGCGTCACCGGTGTAATCCATAAATTCAGGCGTGCGGCAATCAATTGAGAGTTTTTTATCTTCCGCAAGGGGGCGGAAGAGTTCACAGGCATCTCTGACAATCCCGGCGAGGTCTATCTCTTTTTTCTTAAGGTCGCCCACACCTGCTTCAAAGCGCGAGATGACAAGCATCGTGCTGATCATGTCGAGAAGGCGGTCACACTCCTCGATGATACTTGCCGTCATGGTTTCGTATTCTGCCTGACCGGCCTGTGTCGTAAGGGTGATTTCAGCAATGCCTCGAATTCTGGTAATCGGGGTTTTTAGATCATGGGCGATGCTGTCGCTCATCTCTTTCATGCCTGCAACCAGCTTTTCGATACGTCCCAGCATTTCATTGAAAGTGCTTGCAAGTTCATCTATCTCGTCCCCCCGCGGTTTAACGGGAACCCGCATATCCAGGGCATCCCTCGATATCATCTGAGCTGTTCTCGTTACCGCCTCAACACCGGAGAGGGCGCGCCTCGCCATAAACCACCCCACCAGGGCGGCAAGGGCCATGAGAAGGGTCACCGTCCCGATAAATATCCTCTTGAATACGGAGATTATCCTGCCGTATTCCTCCATTGACTGACCCACCTGGAGTATGATGCCCGAACCTATGATGCCATACAGGACCCTTATTTCGTGATCGCGTTTGGGGAGGATAATCGTTTCGAAGACCGGGGCATTTCCGTGAATCAGACGCTGTATTACCCCGTAGTTTATACCGATATCCTGCCAGTAATCCATGTTCGACGACGAGAATGCCTGGCCGTTGCGGTGGAGGAAACGGAAGAACACCTTCTTGACGCCTCCCGCCTGAGATTCAATAATCGCCACCCGCTGCCCCGCGCCCACGCCCTCTGCGGCGATCAGTGACGAAAATTTTCTTATCTGGTTCAGGAGATCTTCGTCAGTCTGGCGCTGGATGACGTTTGTGGCGAGTAAATAAAAAAGAGAAATTGACAAGAAGGCGATAAGGGTAAAGATGCCCGTATACCAAATGGTCAGGCGGAAGGCCAGTGTGTGGCGGAGATTAATCATCTTTTTTAAGGACATAACCGACCCCGCGTATGGTATGAATCAGTTTCTCCGGAAAGCCCCTGTCTATCTTGTCCCTGAGCCGGCTTATACGGGCCTCCACCACATTTGTCATGGGATCGAAATTATAATCCCACACATGTTCCATAATCATTGTCTTTGAAACTACCCGCTCGGCATTGCGTATAAGATACTCCAGGAGGGAAAATTCAAGGGGCTGGAGCTCTATCTTCTGACCGCTGCGTTCGACATCTCTCTTAATCAGATTCATGGAAAGGTCTCTGAAGACAAGTCGTGTCGGCTCCGTCGCTCCGCTGGCCCTCCTGATGAGGGCCTGGACGCGGGCGAGAAGTTCAGAGAAGGCAAACGGTTTCGTAAGATAATCGTCACTTCCCCTCTGCAGGCCCTTGATCCTGTCGTCTACGGAACTCCTGGCGCTCAGTATGATGACGGGGGTGGCTACCCGTGCGTCTCTCATCTTCTCTATCAGGGTAAGGCCATCCAGTTTTGGAAGCATAATATCGACAATAGCGGCATCATATGGTTCTGAAAGCACCAGATGAAGTCCTTCCTCACCGTCCGCAGCATGGTCGATGGCATATCCCCCTGCCTCAAAGCCCTTGATAACGAAGGAGGCTATTTTGATGTCATCTTCAACAAGAAGCAGTCGCATACTTGTTCTCTTCAATCGAAAAGCGCACAACGTAATTGAAAATCCCCGCAACAAGACCGTGGAGAATCCCCGGCTGTTGCCACATCCATAGATAACGATACCTTTTACCTTTGAAAAGACGAAACGGACCGGTGTCCAAAACTACTACACTGGTGGTCACAGACACAAGAAGATATTTACGCGACTGGCATATCTTGGTGTGGGTACTTCCTGATAAATAATACACAGTGACTATCTTTCACGAAGCGGGTAGGGTATTTGCGAGGTATGAAATAAAAGAGGAGAAAAACAGTAGTTTATGCTATGGTAAAAGATAATAATGGAAGATAATAGCCCGAAGATTGATTGAAGGATGAGAATCTATATGCCGATTACGTATGATATTCTCAATGAAGGACATTATATCCATGCTGTCGCCACCCCACCGGTAACGAGTGAAGAGTTCGTTGAATATGAGCTGAAACATGCAATTGACGGTCGCGTCAAGACCCCGGTTTCCGAACTGTTTGAGATTCAGCGTGGAGCCTGCGACAATATCACAAGGGATGATATGTCGGAAGTCCTCCGGAAAAGGAAAGAGAGCAAAAAAATCACCCCGCCCCCATCGCTGTGCCGTCGTCGTGTCGCCTTATGATGCCCACGCATGGGATCTCGCGAAATTCTATCGGGGGATGGTCATGCTGCACTCGGAAGAGAATGTCATCGTCTTCGCGACGACGGACATTGCACGAATATGGTTGGGAGTCAAGGGATAGACAACGGCAGCGATCCGATACCCCCACTCTATATGGCGAGAGGAGACCATCATGTCGCCCGAAAAACAGGTTAATCTGTATACACTGAGTACCTGTAGCCATTGCAAGGCCACGAAGAAGTTTCTGGGCGATTGCGACGTGCGGTATGACTTTGTCGATGTAGACCTGCTGGAAGGGGAAGAACGGGAGGCCATCCTTAACGATGTCAGAAAATTGAACCCGCAGTGCTCCTTCCCCACCATCATCATAGGTGATACGGTTATCGTTGGTTTCAGGGAGGAAAAGATACGGGAGGCCCTGGGATTGTGATGGAAGCGGAAACACTCTACAAGATGCTGAAGAAGGCCCAGGAACCACAGGGGTATTATTTCAGCCGGGATAAAGAGCGGACAGGGGAACTGATCGAGGCCCTTATTACCAACAGAAACCGGTATGGATACATGGCCTGTCCCTGCAGGCTCGCGTCAGGCGACCGGGAACACGACAGGGATATTATCTGTCCCTGTGTCTACCGGACCCCGGATGTGGAGGAGTACGGCAGCTGCTACTGTAATCTCTACGTCTCAAAGGAATGGCTTGAAGAGAATATCCCTCATACCTATGTCCCCGAGCGACGGCCGTCTGAAAAGATGAAATGATGAGGTCGGCCACGGGGGCTGTCTGATAATAGTCTGAAGACTCTCCAAAGGGACAGTGTCACTAAGATAGCGCGTTGGTGCCAAGGTGCTCCGAACGGTTTTTCTTTATGAAAATCAAAACTTGAATACCCCGTTTTTAAACGGGGATGAAAAGTTTT
>CAYXUH010000041.1:0-14301 GCA_964468685.1 uncultured Syntrophaceae bacterium
TATACCTCCTGTTTGACCGGGCACGCATCAGCATCTACAAAGATGTGCAGCAAATGAAAATCCTCTCTATTACCCCGGATCTGGTCCGGCTGTCACGTAATGTCGCGCGTCAAGTACGCCAACCCGCTCTTGATAACGGGGAACCGCATTGATGGTCTGATTCACTCGATATCACGTATTCTCTGACAATTACAAATTTTTACTGTGTTGCTTTATCATCCCAAAATTTTTTCAATCGCCTATCACGCCCACAATTCCAGCGATAGGCCTTGTGATGACGTTCATCACCTTTGATGGGATAAAGGGTTGATGTAATGAACTACCCCGCCGCAAGCAGCGGGGTATCTTCAAAAGCAATGAACGCCCCAAAGGGCGGGGAATATAACCCGTCCCAGATTAAAAGTGACAAATTGTTAATTCTCTTATATCATACTGAGGGTAAGCGAATACTTTCGGTGGTTATGATGACTATGTCCGAAAGGGTAACCGGATGGATTTTAATGTTGTCTTAGGGATTATCGGTGGGTTGGGGCTGTTTCTTTTCGGGATGCACATCCTCAGTGATTCCCTGAAAAAACTTTCGCTGGGTCTGCTGAAAAATCTTCTTGAAAAAATTACATCCAATAGAGTCAAATCCGCCCTTCTGGGTGTCGTTGTTACCTCGGTCATACAAAGTTCAAGCGCCACCTCCGTTTTGCTCATCGGGTTCTTAAACGCGGGGCTCATTACCCTGACAGCGGCCCTTCCCGTCATATTCGGAGCCAATATCGGGACAACGATCACGGCCCAGTTGATCGCCTTTAAGTTAACCAAGTCGGCATATTTTTTCGTCTTTATCGGTTCACTGATCTATCTGTTCGCAAAGAAGAATAAAAATAAGAACAAAGGCCTGGCGATACTGGGGTTCGGCATCTTGTTTCTGGGCCTTGCGACGATGAGTTCCGCCGTCAAGCCCCTGGCGGGGAATGAGGCCATAACGAGTCTCTTCGTTACATTCGGGCAACAGCCATTCCTCGGAATCGTGATAGGAACAGTCGTTACCGTTCTCCTGCAGAGCAGCAGTACCACCATCGGGATAGTAATCGCCTTCGCCTCCGTCGGACTGCTCGATCTACCATCTTCCATTTACCTGGTGTTGGGAGACAACATCGGCACCTGTATCACCGCTATTATTGCCAGCATCGGCGGCAACCTCTCAAGCAAGCGACTGGCCCTCGGCCATACCCTCTTTAATATCGTCGGCACGCTGATTGTTATTCCCCTTGTCCCCCTCTACCTCCAGTACGTACCCTTAATCTCAGGTGATATCGCACGGCAGATCGCCAATACACACACGATTTTTAACGTTATCAATACGATAATTCTGCTTCCCTTCGTACCGCTTTTCGTTATGGCGCTCAACAAGCTGGTCCCGGGAAAAGACTACGAGAAAAAAGAATCAAAACACCTCGATAAAAACCTGTTTGGCACACCCCATATGGCAATCAAGGCCGTTATCAAGGAACTCTCCACCATGCTGAGTATCTGCCAGGAGATGCTGGAAAAGGCCAGACAGTGCACCATGGCATACAATCACAAACTCAAAAATGAGATTACCATGGATGAAGAATCCGTCGATGAGATGCAGAAAAACATTACGGAATACCTGATAGAAATTACTCAGCAGGAGCTCATGGAGAAACAGCGAAGGCTGGTCCCGGCAATTCTTCACAGCGTCAATGACATCGAAAAAGTGGGTGATTATTGCGAAGGCATCGTCAAACTTGCCCAGAGGGCCTACGAGTACGATCTGAATTTTTCCGAACCGGCCAAGATGGAACTCGAAAAATTGTTTGATAAAACAAACATCATGATGCGGCATACAAAAAAAGCCCTGGAGGAAGATGATTCCACGGCCGCGAACATTACATTACAGATCGAACGGGAAATCGTTGAGCTGATCAATCAGTATAAATTGAATCACATAACCCGACTCGGGGGGGGGCTCTGCGTCAGCGATGCCGGCCTCCTCTATTCCGACATCCTTACCGATATCGGAAGGTTGAACGATCACCTCTGTAACATTACAAAAGGTATCCTCCACATCGGCAAGCGATGAGCCGGCGTCCGAAATCGCTTTCCCGCCACGCTCCTATCAAACAACAATTATGTGCCATTCGGCTTGAGAGCCTCCAGTTCCTCCCACCGCTGATATGCTATGGGAAGAGATTGTTCCAGCTCTTCGATTCTTGCCTTGGCCTGACTGATGAGCGCGCCTCCCTGCTGGTAAAATGAGGAATCCGCCATGGAATCATACAGTTCCTGCTGTTCGACCTCCATGGCCTCGATCTTCTGCGGCAGGCCCTCAAGTTCGCGTGCCTCCTTGAAGGTGAGCTTCCTCGGCCCCGCAGGCCTTGGCTTCTTTTTTATCTTCTTTTCAGGCGCAGGCATTGTCTCCGCTGTCTCTGCCGGTCGCTGTATAAGCCAGTCATCATAGCCTCCGGCATATTCCTGCACCCTGCCGTCCTTCTCAAAGACAAGGGTGGAGGTGACGACGTTATTGAGAAATGCGCGCTCGTGGCTGACGAGAAGAACCGTGCCCTTGTAATCAAAAAGAAGCTCCTCCAGGAGCTCCAGTGTCTCGACGTCCAGGTCGTTTGTCGGTTCGTCCAGCACCAGGATATTGGCAGGCCTTGTAAAAAGCTTGGCCAGGAGCAACCGATTTCGCTCGCCGCCGGAAAGTGTTCCGACCGGCGAACGTGCCCGATCCGGGGTGAAGAGAAAATCCTGCAGGTAGCCGATGATATGTTTCGGTCTCCCGTTAATAGTCAGCGTGTCCTTGCCTTCTCCGACATTCTTGATGACCGTGTCATCTTCATCAAGCACGGCCCGATGCTGGTCAAAATAGGCGGCCTCAAGATTAGTGCCGAGCCTGACGGTGCCCTGTTGCGGTGTAAGATCGCCAAGAAGCAGACGAAGAAGGGTGGTCTTCCCGGAGCCATTCGGCCCGATAATACCTACCCTGTCGCCACGTAGGATGGTAGTGGAAAGGTTCCGGATAATGATGTTGTCATCATAGCCGAATGTGACCCCTTTTAGCTGTGCGGCGAGTTTCCCTGATGGAACTGCATCCTGGATCTGCATACAGGCACGGCCAACAAGTTCTTTCCTGGCCCCGCGTTCTCTACGCATTTCGACAAGATCTCGAACCCTTCCCTCATTTCTGGTACGTCTGGCCTTGATCCCCTGGCGTATCCATATCTCCTCCTGGGCAAGTTTTTTGTCGAAACGATTCTGCTGTGATGCTTCAGCCGCGAGAGCTTCTACTTTTCGTCTCAGATACGTATCATAATTGCCGGGCCAGCTTGTAAGGACCCCCCTGTCGAGATTAACGATACGGGTCGCGAGTTTTCTGACAAGCATTCGGTCATGGGTGACAAACAAAAGGGCTATCTTCGTGTTCAGCAAAAACTCTTCCAGCCAGGTTATGGCATCGATATCAAGATGGTTGGTAGGCTCATCGAGCAGTAAAAGATCCGGATCGCTCACCAATGCCGAGGCCAGCAAAACCCTTCTTTTCATGCCTCCGGAAAGTTCTGAATACGTCACATCCGCATTCAACTGAAGACGGGAGATAACGGTTTCCACACGCTGCTTAGCCTGCCAGCCGCCCGCGGTCTCCAGCTGATGCTGCACCGTTTCCATCTCTTCCAGCAGCTGTTCGTCTCCGCCGGAACTTAAGCGCACCGAAATGTCATGGTAGTGCCTAAGTAGTTTCTGTAACGCGCCAAGTCCGCTGGCAACAACCTCAAATACCGAGCCCTTCAGGTCCAGTGCCACATCCTGGGCGATATGCGCGACACGGAGTCCCCTCTGTCGAATAATAGTGCCGCTATCCGCTTCAAGGTTTCCGGCAATCAATTTCATGAGAGAAGATTTGCCTTCGCCATTGCGGCCGATCAGACAGACCCGTTCCCTTGCTGCAATCTCAAGGTTGACCTCTTGCAGTATGGGCGGACCGCCGAAACTGAGTGTGATATTCTGTAGACTAATGAGAGACATGGAGCGCTTGTATACTCTTTTGAGTTTTATGGCAACCGTATCAGCGATGGGATCCGCTTCCCCCCCCATGGCACCGGGCTGTTGCAATCTAACGGAAAGATCGCTCAAAAAGTTCACTAATTGCTTTGCGGCCTTCTTCGGTCAGGTTTCGAGTCCCCGTCCCGCAGAACGAATCATAACTGATGACGGGCGTGTCCTTTTCCCAGACACTGTCCTTCCACGTATACCAGTCAGCGGTTTTCTGATCGAAAACGTTCAACGGCCGGTTAAAGAATTTTGCCAGTTCAACAGCCCAGCCCGTCCCGCCTTTAACGGTTCCGTCTTCCATGATTATTCCCACCGCTATAACCTGGAACCCTCTATTCACCATCTGGAAAATAACCTGGATTACTTTTCTGATTGCGTCGGCATGAGTATACCGTCTCCCCATGCGTTTGGAAACAATCTCCATGCTGACATCACCCAATTTCAATTCCTCATCCCGTAAGATCGTAACGTTCTTTTCACGGGTGAGATTATGCCCCGGGAACGAAAAGGTGATTTCACTGATTCCCCACTTCTCCGCATTCTCGCCGAAAGCAGTTTCCGCGCCTTTCAGCCCGCCACTGAAAAATTTGATTTTTGAACAGTCTTTCATTACTTCCCTCCACATATTGTAATATTCAATTGTAACCGTTTCGCAACATATCTCTTCAAACCGAGCATGCGCTCATGGGTGTATGAAATACATGAAAATCATACCCGGAAAGGGCTCGCCGCTGTGCGATACAGACAGAAAGCAGCTTTCCACCAGTCCTCAGAGTTCCAATTGACTGCAGCCAGGGTATATTCCACCGATCCCTCGATTGTAGGGGCAACCTGGCACCACAATCGCTCCCTGAAAATCGGGGTCGTATCGGCAGTTGTCAGATTATTGTCTTGTGTTCAACCAGCAGACGGCACACCATCACGCAACCAACGCGTCTCCCTTAAAAAAACGCCATAATCGCATTATTCGAATGTACCATAATGAAACGTATGCATGTACAGAAGATGTCTATGCGACGACCCAACAGACTGGCGCTTCTATCACACTCCTGTACGCCTGTCAAAGAATATGGATGAAAATTATCCGAGCTCGGATGGTAAGCAATCACAAGAAGGGGTCAAAAACAGGTAACGCCCGCAACTCCATTTTCTCTTTATATGTCTTGTGCAACAAGCCCTAACTCAAAGGGGCACGGACTACTATTTTCTTGTTCTGTGGACTGGCGGCAGGCTTTCCGAATTTTCGCAATGCCTTGTAATACACTGATGCCCGAAAGCTGGAAACACCGTCAGCCTTGCATATATCCTTAAATTCCTGGTCCGCCGCCTTTCTGTGGGTTCTTGGTTTGAGCTTACCATTCCTCATGAGCTGATAGAGAGCATCATGAACCAGTGACGCGCGCATATTCTGATCTGTATCCTTTACCGGGCCAGAGGGGCCATCCCACGCATAGCCATTTTTAACCGTCAGATTTCCGTCGGTATCCAAATCAATAAAATCTGTTTCAATATTAGATTTCGGCCTGATTGCAACACTGATCTCGTACCCCTCAGCCAACTGATACTTATAGTCACTTCTATACCGTATATACCCTTTTGTAGTCATGGGCACCCCCCTTCCAAAACTGGTTAGAGTCAGTTGCTACGGTTTGAAAAAATAGTTGCTATTATTATTTTTGTAACTTCCTTCAATTCCTCTGCAAACGATCGACTATCGCTTGTGCCTGTTTCTTCAGTGATGTGAAGAACTGTTGGTTCTTTGCCTTCCCAGAATTACTAGAATTATATGCCAGGAATTAATTCATAACCATTATACATACTTTTATCGATCAGCCAGGAAACGCTTGTATACCTGATAATGCTCAGTCTCTTCGTATTTAACAGGTTGCACCGGCACATAATCAAAACTGTAGATTGTGGCTCCAGCACAGGCGAGAAGAATCGGGGAGTGCGTAGCAATAATAAACTGGGCATGTCCAGCCTGGCTATTCTCTCCAATAATATCAAGCAACTCCAGTTGACTTCGTGGTGATAGTGCCGTCTCCGGCTCATCAAGCAGGTAAAGACCCCTTATCTTATACCGCGCACGAAAATAGGACATCATGGATTGACCATGCGACTGTGTTACGAGCGACTTGCCGCCAAAGTACTTCAACTGACCCGGGTCTGACACCGCCCATTCCTCTACAATATTCGCAAAATCCTTGAATATCTCCGATCCAAAGAATGCCCCGGGGACATGCCCGTTTGCCCAATCGATGCGAAGGCACTTGTACAATTGTTTTTCATACCTATTAACTTGATAACGTGCACCCCCTGACTCGCTCCAGATGTAAATACCACATGCGTGCGCCAGGGCCTCCAGTAATGTAGATTTACCAGTACCATTTTCGCCGACGAAGAGAGTTACAGGCACATCAAAGGGCAGACATTTCGTTTGATTAAAGATTGGCAATGTAAAGGGATAATGTTCGTCTGTGGGAAATTTTTCTTGCAGCAAAGTTACACTTTTTACATGATTGGACATTGTCTTTCCTTAATACATAGTGAAAATAATCAAATTTTTCCAAAAGGAATTCTTTATACAAACCAAACACCGCACAACCTCACCCTATTTAAAACTGCCCCGAATGAGCTCCGCCAGGGCTTCGGGATCATCCTTTTCGACCAATTCCTTCAGGCGGGAGAGACTCTGTTCATAGATCGCGATGATTTTGAGGATGTCCGGGTTACCGGTGATGATATCCGCGTAGAGCCGGGTGTTGTTGGTGCAGGTCTTTTCGATGATGGCCAGTTTCGTATCGAAGAAGGGGGTGGAGAAACGCTTCAGTTCGGCAAGGTCGACGCCGGTTTCTTTCAGGGCAAGACCCATCGTGATGGTGTCCAAGTGGTTCAGGCCCTGGACAATAGACATCATCTCGTCGTGTCTCCTGAGTGCCACATCGAAGACATTGGCCCCTCTCTTACGGAAGAGTTCGTCCGGCCAGCCCGACCATTTATCTATCCTGGCCGGGCACATCGCTATATTTTGCCCCTCGATCGACGGGACATCCGGGCCGAAGAGGGGGTGGCACCCCAGAACCTCCGAGCGGGAAGAGGCGAGCATCGCCCTGACCGGCTCCTCCTTCAGGGAGGTAAAGTCCATCAGGAGGGACCCCTCCTTCATCTTCGGGGCCACCTCTTCGATGACCTTAGCGGTGGCATTGATCGGCACGCTGACGATGACGACCCGGCAGGTCCGGGCCATCTCATCCAGACCCATGCCGGTCGTTCTCCCCGACACATGGACGGTGTACCCCTCCCCCCTGAAGAAGTCGGCGAACCACCTCCCGATACCGCCGGTGCCGCCGATGATCCCTATCTCGAATGCGTCCATGGTTGTTCTCGTTTCGTATACGTCTTATGCGACAGTAAAAAACTTGTCATTTCGAATCCCGCTTTATTGGGATGAGAAATCTTAACAATACAAACCCGGCAAATCGGGGTAAAAATACAAGATTTCTTCCTGCGGTCGAAATGACATCCTATTTGTTTTTTACGTGGCCGGCCGTCTGTCTGAAATGGCCTCTTTGATATCTCTAGCATAACCGGCAACGATATTCACCATGTTATTTGCGCCACTGTTCTCCTCAATCAGACGGACGAAGGCGCTCCCGATGACGATCCCGTCGGTATGGGGCGCGATCTCGCGGGCCTGCTCGGATGTCGATATCCCGAACCCAACAGCGACCGGGAGCCCGGTCACGGCCCGTATCCGTTCCACATCCCTCTTGATATCGGCGGCTCGTGGTTTCAGAGTCCCGGTGACACCGGTGATGGAGATATAGTAGAGGAATCCCCCAGCCTCCCGCGCGATCTTCCGTATTCTCTCGTCGGTGCTCGTCGGCGCGATGAGGGAGATGAAGTCGATCCCCGCCCGGTTCGTGTACCTTCGCAGTTCCCCGGCCTCCTCCGGGGGGAGGTCGACGACCAGTATCCCGTCAACGCCAACCGCCCGCGCCCTCTTGGCGAAGGGTTCGTTCCCGTAGCTGAGGATCGGGTTGTAATAGCCGAAGAGGACAATCGGTATCTCGCTGACTTTTCTTATCGCCTCGATCATCTCCAATATGCCGGAGAGGGTCGTCCCGCTCTCGAGGGCCCGGTGGGAGGCGGCCTGGATGATGGGACCGTCGGCCGTCGGATCGGAGAAGGGAACCCCGATCTCGAGGATGTCGACACCCGCGCTATCCAGCCCCAGTATGATCTCTCTAGTCGTCGCCAGATTCGGATCTCCCGCCGTCAGATAGGCGATCAGGGCCTTTGACCCCTCTTCCCTTAACGTCCTGAATCTCTCTTCAATCCTGCTCACGCCAGATCACCCTCCCCTCTCTCTTCGATAATGCCGAGGTCCTTGTCACCCCTCCCCGACAGGTTGACGATGATGACTTTTTTCCGGTCCAGCGTGGGGGCAAGTTTCATCGTGTAGGCGATGGCGTGCGCGCTCTCCATGGCGGGGATAATCCCCTCGCACCGCGACAGGAACATGAAGGCATCGACGGCTTGATCGTCGTCGATCGTCACGTAACGGGCCCTCCCCGTCTCGTGAAAGTGGCTGTGCTCTGGGCCGACGCCGGGATAGTCGAGACCGGCCGCGATGGAGGAGGCATCGCATACCTGGCCGCCGTCGTCCTGGAGGAGATAGGTCTTGTTCCCGTGGAGGACACCGAGCCTCCCCGCCGATATGCTCGCCGCGTGTTTCCCCGTCGCGATCCCGAACCCCGCGGCCTCCACGCCGATGAGCTCGACGGTCGGATCATTCCGGAAGGGCCAGAAGAGGCCCATGGCGTTGCTCCCGCCTCCCACACAGGCGATCAGGATATCGGGAAGTCTCCCCTCCCGTTTCAGGATCTGCCGCTTCGTCTCCCTGCCGATCACGGTCTGGAAGTCGCGTACCATCATCGGATAGGGGTGGGGGCCCGCCGTGCTGCCAATGACGTAAAAGGTGTCCTTTACACGCGAGACCCACTGGCGCATCGCCTCGTTCATGGCGTCCTTGAGTGTGCCGGTCCCGGACGAAACGGGAATAACCTCCGCGCCGAGGATCTTCATCCGCAGGACATTGGGGGCCTGCCGACGGATATCCTCCTCCCCCATGAAGACGCGGCACTCCATACCGAAGAGGGCCGCCACGGTGGCGGTCGCCACGCCGTGCTGGCCGGCTCCCGTCTCCGCCATGATTCTCGTTTTCCCCATCCTCCGCGCGAGGAGCGCCTGCCCCAGGGTGTTGTTGATCTTGTGGGCCCCCGTGTGGTTGAGGTCTTCGCGCTTCAGGTAGATCTTTGCGCCCCCTATCCTTTCCGTCAGCCCCTTCGCGAGATAGAGGGGCGTCTCCCGCCCCGAGTATTCACGGAGGTAGGCGGCAAGTTCCCTTCGGAACGCCGGGTCCCTCTTCGCGTCGCGGTAGGCCTCCTCCAACTCCAGGAGGGCGGGCATCAGCGTCTCGGCCGCGTAGCGCCCCCCGAAAGCACCGAAGTGCCCCTTCCTGTCAGGCATTGTTTTCATCGTCCCGCCCTGTCCTTTTTGAGTTTTGGTGATCATGAAAAATGGTCTCCTCTTTTCCACCCGCGCTCCGGCGGATCATCCCGATAATCTCCCTCACCCTGTCGTGATCCTTCCTCCCCGGCGAGGATTCGACACCGCTGTTAATATCCACGGCATGCGGCGAGACGGACGCGATCGCGCCCTGTATGTTCGAGCTGTTCAGACCGCCGGAGAGGATCAGGGGAACGGATTCTCCAATTGTCCTGGCCAGTTCCCAGTTCGATGTCTTCCCCGTCCCGCCATAGAGGCCGGGGGCAAAGGCATCCACAAGGACTGCCCTGACCGGGTAGTCAACTATCCCCTCAAGATCATCCACACCCTGAGGAGAGAGGGCCTTGATGACCATCGAGGAGGGAAACTGTTGGCAGAACTCCGGTGTCTCGTCCCCGTGGAGCTGGAGGAGATCGAGGCCGCAGACCACGGCGATCTCCTCGATCCGCTCGGGATCATCGTTGACAAAGACCCCGACCTTCGCGACCGTGCGCGGAAGGGCGGCGATGATCTCGCGCGCCCGCCCCGGCGACACGCAGCGCGGGCTTTTCAGGTAAAAGATGAAGCCCAGCGCGTCGACACCGGCCTCACAAGCGGCCAGGGCGTCATCGGGATCGGTGATCCCGCAAATCTTTATCTCTATCATCGCTTGCTCCCTCACGTGTCCAGAAGTTCCCTGAGCGCCGCGCCGATGTCGGACGCTCTCATCAGCGTTTCACCGACGAGAAAGGTATGAATCCCCGCTTTCATCAGCCGTTCGATATCCCCCCGTCCCTCGATGCCGCTCTCGCTGACGACAACCTTCCCGGCGGGAACGAGGGGCGCCAGATCCAGACTGGTGGCCAGGTCGGTGGAGAAGGTTTTCAGGTTCCGGTTGTTGATCCCGATGATCCCCGCCCCGGCGGCGAGGGCCCTCTCCAGCTCCTCCCGGGAATGTACCTCGACGAGAGATGCCAGCCCCAGTGATTCGGCCAGTTCTATAAAGTCGGCGAGCATCGTGCCCTCCAGTATGGCGGCGATGAGGAGGACAGCGTCTGCCCCGATAATCCTCGTCTCGCAGATCTGGTAGGCGTCTATGATGAAATCCTTCCTGAGGAGGGGGAGCAAAACCCGCTTTTGTATCTCGGACAGGTACGCCTTCTTCCCCTCGAAGAAGGTCTCGTCCGTCAGGACAGAGATGGCCGCGGCCCCGTTCTCTTCGTAGAGGGAGGCTATGGCGAGGGGATCGAAGTCCTCCCTGATCCTCCCCTTCGACGGTGATGAGCGCTTCACCTCGGCGATGACGGCACAGTCCGCACCGCTGATCGCCGCCTCGAAGTTACGCGGAGTCGGCCTGTCCAGGGCGGCCTGCCTCATCGCGTCGAGTGAGGTCGTTTCCCTCAGGCGCGCGACCTCTGCTCTCTTTACTTCTACGATCCGGTCCAGAATCATCGTCTCCATCAGCTGTTGCTCATCTCTATCAGGGCCTGTAGCTTCTTGATCGCCGCGCCGCTGTCGATACACTCCTCGGCCAGGGCGATCCCCTCCCGGACGGTCTTCGCCTTCTCCCCCGCCACAATGGCCAGGGCGGCGTTGAGGAGGACGACCTTCCGGCAGGCCCCGTTCTTCCCCGATAGGGCGTCCTTCGTAATCTGCGCGTTCGATGATGCATCGCTCCCGCGAAGCTCCTCGACGCCATACGCCTCACCGAAGAGATCGACCGGGTTGATGTTGTAGGTGGTGATCATACCGTCCTGCAGCTCGGAGACGCGTGTCTCCCACGTTACCGTGGCCTCATCGAGGCCGTCGGAGCCGTGGACCACGAAGGCCCGCTTCGTCCCGAGATTCTTCAAGACGCCGGCGAACATCTCCGTCAGCGCGGGATCGTAGACCCCGATGAGCTGTGAGGTCGCCCCGGCTGGGTTCGTGAGAGGTCCCAGCATGTTGAATATGGTCCGTATCCCGATCTCCCGGCGCGGCCCGATGGCATACTTCATAGCGCCGTGGAGCCGGGGGGCGAAGAGAAAGCCGATCCCGATCTGCTGGATGCATTCCTCCACGACCTCCGGCCCGACGCTGATATTCACGCCGAGGGCCTCGAGGACGTCCGCGCTTCCGCAGCCGCTGGAGACGGCCCTGTTTCCGTGTTTCGCCACGGTGATCCCCGCCGCTGCCACGACGAAGGCCACCGTCGTGGAGATGTTGAAGGTGTTCATCCCGTCCCCCCCGGTCCCGCAGGTATCGACAATGGTCGATGAGCGGGCGTCGATCCGCGTCGCCTTCTGCCGCATGATCCGGGCCGCTCCTGTGACCTCATCGACCGTCTCCCCCTTGAGCCGCAGGGCCGTGATGAAGGCCGCTATCTGCGCATCCGTGGCCTTCCCCTCCATCACCTCGTCCATCACCTCCATCATCTCGCGCTCTGCGAGGTCCTCCTTGCCGACTACCTTTCCGATTGCCTCTCTGATCATGACACGCACTCCTTTCCTTCATTATGCCTAATACCTTCGTAAAAAGTCAGATTTCCCCTCCCCTGGCGGGAGGGGATCAAGGGGAGGGGGCGTAAGTGTATAAAACAATCTCGCATTTACCCTCACCCCAACCCTCTCCCATTAAGGGAGAGGGAGCATTCTTGACTTTTTCCGAGGTCATCATGTCTCATATCGAGAAAATTCTTGATGATCCTCTTTCCGTTCGGCGTCAGGATCGACTCGGGGTGAAACTGTATCCCCTCCACCGGGTATTGGTGGTGCCGGACGCCCATGATCTCCCCCTCCTCGGTCTCGGCGCTGATCTCAAGACAGGGCGGCAGGGAATCCTTTCTCAGAATAAGAGAATGGTACCTCCCCGCCTCGAAGGGACTGGGGACCCCCCTGAAGATCGTCCTCCCGTCGTTGATAATCCCGGAGGTCTTGCCGTGCATCAGCCGGTCTGCCCTGACGACATCGGCCCCGAAGGCGTAGCCGATCGCCTGGTGACCCAGGCAGACCCCCATGATGGGGATGGTTGTGTGGAACCGCCTGATGACATCCACGGTGAGCCCCGCATTTTCCGGTGAACCGGGACCGGGGGACAGAAAGATCTCATCGGGGTGCAACTCCTCGATCTGATCGAGGGTGATCTCGTCGTTGCGGTAGACCACGACCTCTTCGCCCAGCTGTCCAAGATACTGGACGAGGTTGTGGGTAAATGAATCATAGTTATCAATCATCAGAATCATGATTTTTCTCCATTGCTGTGAGTTATTTCAAAGTCCGAGGCGGCAAGTCTGATGGCCTGCATCATCCCCTCGCCCTTGTTGATGGTCTCCTGATACTCCGCGTCGGGGTCGGAGTCCGCGACGATCCCCGCGCCGACCTGGACGAAAATACGGTCATCCTTGACGGTTATGGTCCTGATGGTGATGCACAGATCCATGTTACCCGTATAGCTGAAGTAACCGACGGCACCGCCGTACGGGCCCCGCCGTGTCCGCTCCAGCTCGTCGATAATCTCCATGGCCCGGATCTTGGGCGCCCCCGAGAGGGTGCCCGCGGGGAAGGTGGCCTTCAGAACATCGAAGCAGTCCTTACCCCGGGCCAGGTGGGCCTGTATGTTGGAGACAAGGTGCATGACGTGGGAATACCGCTCCACCGTCATTAGCTGATTGACCTGGACGCTGCCGGTCTGCGCGATCCTCCCCAGATCGTTTCTCCCGAGGTCGACGAGCATCACATGCTCCGCCCGCTCCTTCGGGTCCTGAAGAAGTTCGTCGGCAAGCGCCCGGTCTTCCTGCTCGGTCTTCCCCCTCTTCTTCGTCCCGGCAATGGGCCTGAGCTCCACGACCCCCTCTTCGAGACGGACCATCACCTCCGGCGAGGACCCGATCAGGGTCAGATCGTCGGCCCTCAGGTAGAAGAGGTAGGGCGATGGGTTGATATACCGGAGCGCCCGGTAGAGATCCACGGGGTCCCGGTTGCTGGCCATCTCGAAGCGCTGCGAGAGGACGACCTGTATGATGTCCCCCGCGACGATATAGTCCTTGGCCCTCCTCACCATGGACTTATACTCTTCCGGCGTCATATTGGACCGGAGGGAAGCGCTGCCCGCCGTCTTCGGAGGGGTATCTTCTCCCTCAAGGGGGGCCCGGATCATAGCGGCCGTCTCTTCGATCTTTTTCAGGCTCTCTTCGTACAGGGCGTTCAGGTCTTCCCTACCCTCGGTAAAGGCGCAGGCAACGATCTTGATCGTGTGCCGGATATTGTCGAAGATGATCAGTGTGTCGGTGACCAGAAAGACGGCGTCATCGGTGTGCAGATCATCCGCGGCGGAGGCGGGGAGCCTTTCAAAATAGCGGATCATGTCGTAACCGAGAAATCCCACGGCGCCGCCATAAAAACGCGGGAGACCCTCCACGTGAACGGGGCGATAGCGCGCCATCAACTCTCTCAGAAACCGCAGGGGGTCACCGCCATGCTCATGCCTCTCTGTCTTTCCCCCTTCCTGGATCAGGACCGCTGTCCCCGTGACCCTGAAGATCACGCGGGGATCGGCCCCGAGAAAGGTGTAACGACCCCACTTTTCGCCCCCTTCCACGCTCTCCAGGAGAAAGGCGTGCGTTTTGGAGCGCAGTTTCATGAGGACCGAGACGGGGGTCTCCGTGTCGGCCAGGATCTCCCGGTAGACGGGGATCAGGTTTCCCTC
>CAYXUH010000042.1:0-7919 GCA_964468685.1 uncultured Syntrophaceae bacterium
AAGCAGGTGATCAAGGAGATCTATGTCCCGAAAAAACTGGTCAATATCGTCGTTACGTAGTAATAAGAAACTTTAGTGTTTTCGTGACAGATTTTTTATTGGGCGGGTGTTCCTTTGAACGAAAGGGGTTCTCATGAAGAAAAAGTGGATCATACCGGTTATGCTGGCGCTCTTCTGTATAGGGTGCGGGTATCGTTTCGCGCCGGGCGGGGAGCATATCGATGCCGGGCTGCAGAAGATTTTCATCGGAGCTTTTTCAAACAGCACGAGCGAAGCGAATATTGAAAACTATGTAAGAAACGCATTCTTCAGCCGTTTCAGGAGGGGGAGCAGGTTCGATCCGGTGGCAAGTATGGGTGAGGCGGATGCATTCGTGACGGGGAGGATCGTGAGCATTACCACAGGGCACCTTTCCTACAGCAGCAGTGACCTGGCCAAAGAGGATAGCGTCACAATGACCCTGGAGGTGGCGTTTAAGAGGACCGACAACGGAGAGGTCATCTGGATGAACGCAGGCCTCTCGGGAAGAGAGGCCTATACAGTGGCGACCAGTACCTCCACAACCGCTACCAATAAAGAAACTGCCATCAGGAAACTGTCGAATGATATGGCCGACAAGGCCTACCGGAACATGATGTCGGGATTCTGATATTATCCCAGAGCGTTTACCTTCTTTGTCAGTCGTGATATCTTACGGGCGGCTGTCTTCTTATGGAATATTCCCTTGGCGGACGCCTTGGCGATTACCTTCGTTGTGTTAAGCAGGACTTCCCGTGACTTTTCTGCGTCTTTTCCCTCAACGGATGTGAGTGTCGCCTTGACGGCTGTCTTGACGCGGGACTTCGCGGAGGCGTTTCTTGCCCGTCTCTTCTCACTCTGTCTGGCCCTTTTTTCCGCGGACTTGTGATTTGCCAAAAATATCTCCTCCCTCATGAAGTTTTGAAAGAAACTCCCTATAGTACTTTACGGTTCATGTCAAGCCAAAAACTGCCGATGGAAAAGGGTTGCTTTGTTATCCACAAGTATGGCACAAGGGGAGAATTCACAGCTCCAACGGAGGGGGACTCTGATTTGAAGACAAGGATAGGTGCTTCGCTCATTGCCTTGATGACGGTGTTTCTGATTGCCACGTGTGTGTATGGACGTGACGATTTCCCGAGACCCGCGGGCGCCATCAATGATTTCGCGGGCGTCATTTCCCCCCGCTACACACGGTCGATGGAGTCTCTTGCACGAGAGGTTCTTGAAAAAACGAGAACATCGATCGTGGTGGTCACTATGAAAGAAATCGGTGGGGATGATCCCGCCGATTACGCGAACCGATTGTATGAGGCGTGGGGCATCGGCGCAAAGGGGGAGGACAAGGGGGTCTTGATATTCCTTGCCGCACAGGAGAGAAGAATCAGGATTGAAACAGGATACGGTGTCGAGGGGATACTCCCGGACGGTCTCGTGGGGGATATCCTGGACCGGAACGTGATCCCCTATCTCAGAAAGGGTGATTACGACAGCGGCCTGTCAAGCGCGATGGTTGCCGTATCATCGATCATCGCAAAGGACGCGGGTGTCTCCCTGACCGGGGCGCCACAGACGCGTCGACAGCCGGTATCACGACAGAAAAAGGGGAGCAGCGTCTTCTCTCTTATCATGCTCTTTATTGTCATGTCCCTGCTCCTGGGCACCAGACAGGGCAGGAGGATGCTTCCCTTCATACTCCTTATGCTCCTGATGGGCGGCGGAAGAGGCGGCGGTGGTTTTGGTGGTTTCAGCGGCGGCTTTGGCGGATTCGGCGGGGGCATGAGTGGGGGAGGCGGCGCAGGACGCGGATTTTGATCCCTGTAGCATTGCGCGGTATAAATGTCAGGTTGTAAAAAGATTCCGACCGGATAACATGATGAACAAGATTTTATTGCAAGTGTGGGAAACGAGGTTAAGCCCCGTTATTGCCCGGTAAATTATGAAAGCGGTATGATGGGTGTGGGGACTTGAGGTCAAACATAGAGAGCGTAAGGATTCAGGTACAAACTAACAGAACAGGTCGCAGGTAATTTTAATCCTGAATATCCTGTTAATCCTGTCGAGTTTTGATACTTCGGAGGATGTGAAAAAGATGGCAAAAATAGAAAAACCGGAAGAGATATTTCCTGATATAATCGGGGACTACAGGGAAATCTATGGCGACGGTCTCAAATCAATTGTCCTGTACGGCAGCGCGGCAGGGGGAGATTACCGGCCGGGGAAGTCGGACCTGAACTTTCTGATCGTCCTTTCCGAAGAGGCCATAGACCATCTGGACAGGGCGCTTGAAACCGTCTCCCGGTGGCGCAAAAAGGGCGTGGCAACCCCGTTGTTTATGACAAACCCGTACATTGCCTCCTCACTCGATTCATACCCCCTCGAATTCCTCAATATGCAGAAGGGACATCTCCTTGCGTATGGCGAGGATGTGTTGAAGGACATATCTTTCGAATCCTCTCACCTGAGGCTCCAGTGCGAACGCGAGATCAAGGGTAAACTGCTTCTCCTCAGGGAGCGGTTTATGGAGACGGAGGGGAAGACTCGAAGGGTGCAGGAACTGATAGGGAAGTCGATCACCGCCTTTGTTTCCATCTTCAGGGGGCTGTTGTACCTCAAGGGCGCGGCGATCCCTTCTTCACGGCGGGAGATTGTGGAGGCCCTCGCCCGTGAGTTTCCGGTTGAAGCGGGCGTCTTTATGCGGTGCCTGGACATAAAGGAAGAAAAGAAGACTTTGTCCTCCGAGATGACTGATATTATGAAGGCCTATCTAACGGAGGTGAGAAGATTGTGGGGGCTCGTCGACGAACTGGAGGGAAAAAAAATTTCTGAAGAATCGAACCCCGATACAGGGGATACGTCCCACTAAAGGGGATAAGTCCCGGGAAACGGGATAAGTGCGTTAACGAAATTATTCCCTGCTGGAAACGCAGGAAATAATTTCTAACTTACTAATGCGATAACGAAGTCGCTTTCTATGAGAAAGCAACTTCTATCTTACTAATACGATAACGAAATTATTAAGGAGGAGTATACAGATGACAAAGGGCAAGAGAAATCTTCTGATCGCGGTAGGGGTGATCGTCCTGGTCTTGCTGATGTTTTATTCAGGTCTCAAAGGAACGTACAATAGTTTTGTTACCCTTGACGAGGGGGTGAAGGCATCATGGGCCCAGGTGGAAAATCAACTGCAGAGACGCTACGATCTGATTCCCAACCTTGTGGAAACAGTAAAGGGTTTTGCCGCGCAGGAAAAAGAGGTCTTTATCGGCGTGACCGAGGCCCGGTCCAAGGTGGGGGGGGCGAAGAACATCCCCGACAAGATAGCGGCAAACAACCAGTTGTCGGGCGCGCTCAGTCGACTGCTCGTCACCGTCGAGCGCTATCCCAATATCAAATCGAACCAGAACTTCATCAGACTCCAGGATGAACTGGCCGGAACGGAAAATCGAATAGCCGTCGAGAGAAGACGCTATAATGAGAGCGTGAGGGGGTATAACGTCAGAATCAGGACCTTCCCGTCCAACATACTGGCGGGGATGTTCGGATTTACGAAGGCGGAGTTCTTCGAGGTCCCCGAATCAGCTCAGGCGGCCCCGGAGGTTAAATTTTAGGGGCGGGATATGAAGGACATGAATCCGGTGTGTTTATGAAGGTAGCCATTATCGCGCCGCCGTACCCTCTTGAGGAGGCCCCGGCGCCCCCGCTGGGGGTTTCTTACGTGGCGGCCGCGTTTGAGGCGGCAGGGTGTTATGTAAAGATTATCGATTACATCGTATCCCGTTACACACCGGAAAAGTTGAAAAAAGAGCTCGACACCTTTGAGCCCGACATCGTGGGGGCCACATCAGTCACCATGAACTTCCCCGTTGCCGCGGATATTATGCGTACCGCCAAGAGACACCGCCCCTCCATCCTGGCCATCATGGGCGGTCCTCACGTATCGTTCGATGCCGCGCGCACCCTTGAGACATATCCGGAGATAGACCTCCTGGTTCTGGGTGAAGGAGAGCGGACCATCATGGAACTGGTCCCCCTCCTCGCGGACCGTTGCGAATGGAGCGGTATCAAGGGGCTCGCGTTCAGACAGGACGGCACAATAACTGTCACCGAACCGAGGAAACTGATAGACGACCTTGATTCCATTCCCCTGCCGGCGCGGCACCTGCTCCCCCTGTCGAGATACCGGGCGCTCGGGTTTCCGGTCAGCATCATCACGAGCCGGGGGTGCCCGAATGCGTGCATATTCTGCCAGGGGAGGCGCATGGTGGGCAAAAAGGTCCGCTACCGGAAGGTGGAATATGTCATGGACGAGATAGAACAAATCCTGTTGTACGGCATCTCCCGGATCAATGTGGCGGACGACCTGTTTACATCGAACAAGGCGCGGGTCCGCGAGGTGTGCGGACAGATCCGGGAACGCGGGCTCAACTTCAAGTGGAGCGCCTTCGCGCGTGTCAATACGGTTGATCGGGAGACCCTCAAGATGATGCGCGATGCCGGATGCGACGCGCTCAGCTTCGGCATAGAGTCCGGCAATCAGGAGATGCTCAGGCTTGTCAAGAAAGGGATCACCCTGGAGCAGGCACGAAACGCGGTCGAGTTGTGCAAGGAAGTGGGGATCATGGCCCATGCCTCCTTTATGGTGGGCCTCCCCGGGGAGTCACCGGATTCCCTGAGAGATACGCAGGAATTCTCAAAGAGTCTGGGGATATCCTATGGCTATCACTTCCTCTCTCCCTTCCCCGGTACCGATGTGCGTGAGAAGATCGAGAGGTACGACCTTGAAATCCTCACCGACGACTGGACGCGGTATGACGCGAACAGCGCTATTGTCAGGACATCGAGACTCGAGCCCGAAGAGATGGAGGCATTCGTAGCGCTGCTTGATCAGGAAATAACCGAAAAATGGGAAAGACAGGTGCGCGATTACCGGGAGGGGCGGGGGTTGACGGAAGACAACCTACGGGTCGGGGGACACTTCAGGATGCAGCTTGTCTACCGGATCCTCTCCGAGGACCTGATCGAGACCCTCGGCCGGCTTCCCGAGGATCATGCCTCCGGCAATGGATCTGTCGACACGCTGTGCGACAGGATCGGTGAGGTGACCGGTTTCGATCCCGGGCTGATCCGCAAAACGATGGAAGATTTTGTCGGTGCCGGCTACATCAAACCGCAACGCGCCGGAAACACCCTTGCGTGGCGCTGGACGCACAACAACCGGATCGACGGATAAGACTACTTTTCCACGGGATACCCCGCAGCAACCCATCCGCTGTAATTCCCCTCGAGTCGATACACCTTCTTGAATCCCGCATTCACAAGTTTCTCGGCGCCCCGAGTAGCTACACTGTCAACGTGACAATAGACAAGATAGGTTCTGTCCTTGTCTAACGTTGGGATCGCCTTGTCGAGAGATCCGTCACCAAGGTAATAACTGACCGCTTTGGGCAAGTGACCCTTCGCGTACGCGGGGGAGACATCGATAATGATGATACCCGGGGTGCGATCTATAAGCGCTTTTGCCTCGGCAGGGGATACATCGATGTAGGATGTCCCTGCGGCGCTTAAGGATGAGCCGACAAACACGGTCAGGACAAAAACCACTGAAGCACATACTACTGAGAGTTTTGTTTTCATAACGATTCCCTCCTTGTAATGTCTACCTTTAAATATGTGTCCGAGGGGGTTGAATGTCAAGACCGTCCGAACAGGAATGATACCGAATGTGAGGCAGGATAAGGGGTCTTTATTGCTGCCGTGGTGATCACGGTAGAGACGGTCCTATCGCTGCCGCTGGTCGTTATGCGCGGATGAACTCTCTGTGGCCTTTCTCCTCAGGACTCCCAAGGTGTGTACCATCGGCAGTTCGGTGAAGAGGCCCGAGTCGAGGGCGAGGTTGTAAATGTGGTAGGGGGCCTGTCCCCCCTGTGACGGGTCGGGAAAGATGTCGTGGATGGCGAGAAATCCCCCCGGAAGGATATGAGGTGTCCAGCAGTTATAATCGCCAAGCGCCGCCTCGAAGGTATGCCCGCCGTCGATAAAGACCATACCGAGCGGGATGCCCCATGCCCTGGCGACAACTTCGGATTTCGCAACAATGGGGATCACCGTGTCTTCCAACTCGAGATCGCCTATGGTCTTTCTGAATATTCTGAAGGTGTCTATCAGACCGGTCTCTTTGTCCAACAGGTCAGGGTCGAAATATTCTTCCCCCGGCTGCTGCTCCTCGGAGCCCCGGTGGTGATCGATGGAGAAGAGGATGCCTCCGGTCTCCCGACACCCCGTTCCGATGTAGGAAGCGGTCTTTCCGCAGTAGCTTCCGATTTCCAGGCAGGGACCGATGCGGCTTGCCTCACGCGCAATCTCGTAAAGACGCAGGGCCTCCTCGCGCGCGATGAATCCCTTTATCCCTTTAGATTCGATCTCTTCAATATCCATTTTTCCTCCCGCGAAGAACAGGCACATTTTATATAAGAGATGTCCCTCCGCAGTCAAGTAAAAAGGGGAACTAACCCCTTGAAATCAATGGCTGGCAGGGGATGCCACCCTTCCGGCACCGGGGTTTTCCATTCGTCATGAGACGAAAAAGTGATTGACAAAGCCCTCCGTGTCCCTCATTATGAAATCGAACATATACGAGGCATCGCTTGTAAAGCTTTGTCGTGCTTCGTTTCTTTTTAAAGATGTTCTTTTTGAAAGGCTTGAATTTTTTTCGCACAGAACCTGTTTCTGCGACGGCTCACAAAAAAGACAATCTTCAAACCGATTCAGAATCCACTCACATTCTTCAATAACCTCACAAGACCAAGGCCTGCTTTCAATCCGGCATTAGCCGTTTTTATCAAACCAATGACGCAAAGGAGGAAAATACCATGCCTAACAGTACTTACAAGATTGTCGAGTTAGTAGGGACAAGTGACTTGTCATGGGAAGCTGCATCCAAAAATGCTGTGGAGACAGCCGGCAGCACCCTTCACGATTTAAGGATTGCGGAGGTCACCAGACTGGACATGACCATTGAAGATGGAAAGGTGAAAAGCTACAGGGCACGGGTCAGAGTATCGTTCCGGTTAGAAGATTAATCTTAACTCCATAAACAGATATAGGGCATGTCCCTGTTTTACCTTGGTAAGCGGCAGACACGGTTGAACGGTTTGCCATAAAGGGTGAACTGAAACGGGAATACTGCGCACCGGTATATCCAAAGATATGTACAGTGTGCAGGTAGATCAAAGCGGCAATCAGGGTGCAGAAAGGAGCTGACCATGGACAGTTTTAAAAATCTCATGGTAGGGCTTGCCTTGGGGCAGCAGGATAAGGCCAAGATCCGCTACGCGGGCCTTGTCAGCTGGCTGGCCTCATCGGAAATCATCACCTTTTCTCACATCCTCGATCGCGGAAAGATACCGAAAGATTCTGAAGCAGGCGCCCTCTCTTTGGTTGAGGAGGAGACGAAGGACCTGATGAAGGAGCTGGTCGAAAAATACTATGATGGTCATCCTGCCACGCGGATTGAATATGACGTGATCATGGAATCGCCGCTGGTGGAAATCGATATTCTGCGGGGATTAAAGGAGCATAAGGCTGATTTGATTATTCTCGGCAGGATAAGCGGTGAATTTACGGGGAAGGAAACGGTTCCCGTAAAGATCTCGCGGAAGGCGGCAGGTTCGACGTTATACGTGCCCGAGGAGGTCGAGCCCAGGACAAACCAGCCTGAAGAGATCAAAATTCTTGTTCCCATTGATTTCTCCGAAAATGCGGCAGGTGCGGTGGGACTGGCCGTCGATTTTGCTGTTACCCATGAGATACCGAGTATCTACTGTGTGCATGTCTATGGTGTTCCCCTGGGATACTATAAGAGGGGCAAAGAGTACGAAGAATTTTCCGAGGTCATGGGG
>CAYXUH010000042.1:7961-14299 GCA_964468685.1 uncultured Syntrophaceae bacterium
CGCCGCGAGATTTTTGCTGGACAGTGTGACGGAGCAGCTTATCAGGACAACGACAGCGCCGCTCCTTTCCTTTAAAAAGAAGGACAAGGATATGAGTCTCTCGGAAGCTCTCCTGAGATTGTAAAAGGGGTTGTCTCAAAGAATGCAGGGCTGAGAGATGAGGGGGGACCGATATGGATGACATGATCACCCGGATCGTGGAGATCGAAAAGCAGTGCGCCGATGAGGTCGAGAAGGCCGAGCAGGAGTGCCGGGAGAAAATCGAGGCGCACAGGGGAACCGTTCAGAAAAAGAAGGTCGGAGAATGCGCCCGGATTGTCAGCGAGGGTGACAACCGGCTGGCGCGGGCGGTTGAGGAGGCGCAAGAGAAGACGGAGGCGGAATTTAAAGCGGCAGGGGGCGACATTGAAAGGCTGTATCAGGACCCGTCGCTGGATCGGGAGATACAGGAGAAGATAGTTTCCGTACTGCTGACGATCTGAGGGACCATGAAACACTACGCGGACGACGTCAATCTCCATGCCAGGATACATGCCATGAGAAGCCGCCTCATTCCCCTCGAGGGATATACCTCGCTTCTCAAGGATCAGGATGCCTTGTACGATAAAGGCTCCGGTCCCCACGGCATGATCGAGGCCAGAGAGACCCTCTTCAGGGACCAGATCAAGGCCATTGTCCACCTTGCCGAGGCGACGCGGCGCTATGCCCCCCTCTTTATCGCCTTCCTTCGCCTCTATGAGGCGGACAACGCAAAGGTTCTCCTGTCCAAGGCGTTTGGCAGACAGGGCCTCGAGCAGTGGTACGATATCGGGCCTTACGCTACCCTCGACAAGAGTCTGCTCGACCGCGATCTGTCGACGGATGATGTGCGGGAGGCCCTGGTCGAAACCTATCTGGCCGATATCTTCGAGGGGGAGACGATCTACGAATCCCTTGAGACCCGCGTGGATATCCTCGCCGTCAGGAACCTGTATGCCGCTTCAGCCCACTTTTCCCCCGAAGCCCGGAGGACCTTCCGGGACTTCGTACTCCGAAGGCTCGCTGTCCTCATGGTGATCCGGGAGTGGAGACTCAGGGTGAACTACGGATGGAGCGACGAGCGGATAGGGAACTATCGAAATGAATTGGGCGCTCTCTTCGGAGAGATTGCGTGGCCGCAGCTCACGATGGTGGAAGGGGTCCTCGCCGGGCGACTTGAGGAGATGGGGAAGGGGAGCGGACAGACCCCGGACCCGGCGGACGTGGAGTCTTACCTGGAACACTACTATTACCGGTGGGCCTCGTCCATGTTCCACAAGGACTTTCATTCCATACACTGTGTGGTGGCGTACCTGTGGCTCCTGTCCTGTCAGATACGAAATCTGTTCCGCATTACCGAGGGAATCAGGTTCGGCATGTCCCACGAGGCGATACTCGAAACGATGATCAGTGACGTGTGAGGGTTCGCATGTTTGTAAAGTCGAACATCAAAAAGGTCTCCATAGCCCTCGAGAAGGGGTTCTACCACGAGGTCTACCTCGCCCTCGGCGAGGCGGGGATCATCCACCTCTCCCCCCCCAAGGGCAGGGATGCCATGATGGATACGTCCCTGAAGGAGGAGGAATCGAAGACACGGGAAATCCTCGCGGGGATCGAGTCCGCCCTCCGTGCCCTCGGTCTTGAGCCCAAAGAGGCCGCCTTCCCCGGGAAGATCGTTGATATTGTCCAGGATTGGGTCTTCGTCTCGAAGACGCAGAGTGCCCTGGAGCGTGTGGAAAGGCTTCGCTCACGGATTCAGGAACAATTGGATACGGCGGCTCAGCGCACGACGTACCGGGAGGCACTGGACCGGATGGGGGTCGATCCCGCGGCGTTTCGGAGGGCACGGCTGGTACGGATGGTCTTTGGGACCGTGGAGAACACCGAGTGGGAGCCCCCGGTCGGGGAGAGATTTGAGGTATCGAAGGCGGGCGCTTCGGTCTGCGGTGCCGCCCTGCCGCAGGATCACCCCGCTCTGCTCCAATTCCTCAAGGGATACGGATTCACGGACCGGTCCGAAGAGGTCACGGGGGTCTCCGCCGAGGCCCTGGATCGCCGCGTGGAGACCTTGAGAAAGCGCCTTGCAATCCTCGACAGATATATGGGCACCCTGCGCGACACGACGGGGGAAACCCTGATGGAGATGTACGGTCCTTACCTCGAATACGGAGAGGTATTCACGGCGATGAAGCTGTCCCTCTTCTCATCGAAGGCCCTCTTCATATCGGGCTGGATGGATGAGAAGGACCGGGAGCGGCTCCTCGGTATCCTCCGGGGGATATGCGGTGACCGCTTCATCGCCGCGGTCTCCGACCGGAGGGACCCCGACGCCCCGGTACGCCTGATGAACAGCCGGTTGCTCAAGCCCTTCGAGCTCCTCGTCAAGACGATGGGGATGCCGGCGAACAGCGAGATCGACCCCACGCCGCTGACGGCCGTCACCTTTGTTATCATGTTCGGTCTCATGTTCGGCGATCTCGGCCAGGGACTTGTCATCGCTCTCGGCGGCCTGATCCTCAAGCGAATCGCGAAAAGGAAGGGAGAGCCCGAATCGACCCTCGATCAGGCCGGGGGGATCCTGATCGCGTGCGGCATATCCGCCGCCCTCTGCGGCATACTTTACGGAAGCTTTTTTTCGAGTGAACACCTCATACCCGCGCTCCTGTTTCACCCCATAGAGGAGATCATGTCCCTCTTTTCCCTGACCATCCTCTTGGGGGCCCTCTTCATCGCCATCGGCCTCGGCGTCAACGTCATGAATAACCTCATGAACGGGAATTATACCGAGGCCCTCCTCGAAAAGAAGGGGCTTGCCGTCTTTGTCCTCTACATTGCGATCATTCTCCTCGCCGTGAGGTACACCGTCACCGGACAGGGGCCCGCGCGGTGGGTAGTCGGCGTCTTCATCGCTGCGCCCCTGGTCATCTTTTCGCTCCGGGGCGTCCTCGGGCCCGTCCTCTTCAAGAGCCACAAACCGCACAGCGCGGTCGAATACATCATCGAGACCTGCGTGGAGATCCTGGAAATAGGACTGAGCATGATCGCGAACACCGTCTCATTCATCAGGGTTGGGGCCTTCGCCCTGTCTCACGCGGGGCTCAGCATCGTGACGTACACCCTCGCCGGTATCGTCGACCCGGCAATGAGCTCTGTCGGCGCTGTCACCATCATCATCGTGGGGAACATCTTCATCATCGGTTTCGAGTGTCTCATCTGTCTGATCCAGTCGATGAGGCTCGAATATTATGAGTTTTTCAGTAAGTTTTTCAGGGGGGACGGGGTGGACTTTGCCCCCTTCACACTCAAGGCAAAAATCTCGGAGGTGTAGGATGACCAGGAATACGAAGGCAAAAATTTCTCTGTTGGTGTGTCTCATCGTTGGAGCCCTCTTCCTTATCCCGGGCGTGATGCTGGCGGCCGGGGATGAGGCGGCCGAGGTCGCCCTGGACGAGGGGTGGCTGGGGCTGGCATACATATCCGCCGCTCTGGCCGTGGGCCTGGCCTGTATCGCGAGCGCCTTTGCCGTTGCCCGGATCGGTTCGGCTGGCATCGGGGCCATGAGCGAGAATACGGAACTGACGGGGAGGGTCCTTATCTTTCTCGGCCTGGCCGAAGGTATCGCCATATATGGCCTTATCATCGCGATCATGATCCTGAATAAGCTCTGACAGCTTTGTAAAAAATCATATTTCCCCTCCCCTGGTGGGAGGGGATTAAGGGGAGGGGGTGTAAGTACATGAAATGGTCTTACGTTTACCCTCACCCCGACCCTCTCCCATCAAGGGAGAGGGAGCATTCTTAACTTTTTACGGGATCATAAGCTGTAGCATGAAAAAGATATACATAATCGGTGACATGGATACGGTAAGCGCCTTCCGCCTCTCGGGGGTGGAGGGAGTAGTCTCTGCTAGAGACGACGCGCCGTTACGCCTCGAAGAGGTCCTCAGAAAAGGGGCGGCGGGGATCGTGATGGTAACGAGCGACCTTGCCGGGGACCTCCAGGAGAGGATAACCCAGGTCAACCTCGCCATGGAGGGCCCCGTGGTCATCGAGGTGCCCGGCATTGATGAGACGGAGGGTCCCCGCCGGTCCGTCGTGGGCTACATAGCCGAGGCTCTCGGCATCTCTCTCGAATCGTAGGAAAGGATTTGGTATGAAACAGCCGCCGTTGGAAGAGTCGATCAGGAAGGAATCCGAGGAGGCAATCTACGCCATCAAGGAGAAAGAAGTCCTGGAGATCAAGGGATTGGATGAGGCCTGCTCCGCTGAGGTAGAGAAGTTCAGGGAGAAGACCGAGGCCGAAGGCCGGGAAAAGATCGAACAGGAACGGTCCCGTCTGGAGAACAAGGGCAGCCTCGAACGCAAGAAACTCAAGCTGCGCGGCCTCGACGACTTCATGAGCCGCATGGTGAAGGAGGCGGTGCAGATCATGAGGACCGACCCCCGGTACACGGCGTTTCTCCTGGACAGGGTGCGCGATGCCGCGGGCGAGATAGGGACCGGGATCGAGGTATCCCTGAAGAAAGAGGACCTCGTTCTTGAAAAGGAGATCATGGCGGTCGCGAAGAAGGCGGGGCGAAACCGCGACGTCGCGCTGCGCGAAGATCCCGCGATACAGTGGGGAGGATGCGCCATACGCGACGAGTCGGACGGACGTATCTTCAACAGCACCATCGAGAGGATCTACTATCGGAAATCTCCGACGATCCGCCGGGAGATTGTGAAGATCTTGAATGAAAAGGGCTTTTTCTTTAGATGATGGGGGCGCAGACGTGGATGATATGCTGACAGAAAGCGTGATGCCGGTGAACGGCCTGGATAATGCAAGCCCGGACGCGGATGGTATGCTGACAGGGAGGGTGATATCGGTGAACGGCCCGATCGTCAAGGCGGCGGGCCTGCAGGGGATACGGATGTTCGACATCGCCGAGGTGGGACCCGACCGCCTCATCGGCGAGGTGATACGGCTGATCGAGGATATCACCGTCATACAAGTGTACGAGGACAACACGGGCCTCAGGCCGGGGGATTGGGTGATATCCTACTGCAGGCCGCTGTCGGTCCTTTTGGGGCCCGGCCTCATCGCGAACATCTATGACGGGATCCAGCGCCCCCTCGTCGGCATCTCCGAACTGTGCGGGCACTATATCAAAAAGGGGATCAAGCTTTCCCCCCTCGATGTTGACAAAAAGTGGGAATTCAGGCCCCTGATCGAGGCCGGGGTCGAGGTGAAGGAGGGTGATCTGATCGGAGAGATCCCGGAGAGTCCCCTTGTCATGCACAAGGTTCTCATCCCCCCCGGTGTCTCCGGCAGGCTGGCCTCCATCGCCCCCCCCGGCCAGTACACGATCGAGGACGAGGTATACACCATCGAGAACAGCGCCGGCGAACATCCGGGGAAGCTGGCCGCCTACTGGCCGGTGCGCAAGCCGAGGCCGAGCAGGCGCAACAAGAAGCCCTTCATCCCCCTCATGACGGGGCAGCGGGTCATCGACACTTTCTTCCCCATAGCCAGGGGGGGAACGGCCACCATCCCCGGGGGGTTCGGGACGGGGAAGACCATGACCCAGCACGCCCTGGCGAAGTGGTGCAATGCCGACATCATTGTATATATAGGTTGCGGAGAGCGTGGCAACGAGATGACCGATGTCCTGACGGATTTTCCGAAGCTCGTCGACGAGCGCAACGGCCGCCCCCTGATCGAGCGGACGGTCATGATCGCCAATACCTCGAACATGCCGGTCCCCGCCCGCGAGGTGAGTATCTACACCGGGGTGACCATCGCGGAGTACTACCGCGACATGGGATACAGCGTGGCGGTAATGGCCGATTCCACCTCCCGGTGGGCCGAGGCCCTGCGGGAGCTTGCCAGCAGGCTCGGAGACATGCCGGCCGAGGAGGGATTCCCCCCCTACCTAGCGACCCGGCTCGCCGAGTTTTACGAACGGGCCGGCCTCGTGGAGACCCTCTCGGGGGCCGACGGCGATATCAGCATCATCGGGGCGGTCTCACCCCCCGGGGGGGACTTTTCGGAGCCTGTTACCCAGCACACGTCGCGCTTCGTGCGGTGTTTCTGGGCGCTGGACAAGACCCTGGCCGATGCGCGCCACTACCCCTCCATCAGTTGGACAGACAGTTATACCGAATACCTCCAGGACATCGAGGGCTGGTGGAAGGACCTGGACGACCAGTGGCTATCGCTCAGGGGGCAGGTCATGGCTATCCTCCTCGAGGACAACCGGCTCCAGCAGGTCGTCAAGCTCGTCGGGAGCGACGCCATGCCGCCGGCCCAGCAGTTCACCCTCTTCGTGGCGGAGATG
>CAYXUH010000043.1:0-14225 GCA_964468685.1 uncultured Syntrophaceae bacterium
CGCGGAGGGGTTTCCCATAGAATTTTTTATTGAAGGAGGAAGGAGCCGTACAGGGAAGATGGTGATGCCGAAATACGGTCTTTTCTCGATGATCATGCAGGCATACAGGGAATCACATTTTGACGATCTGGCCATCATTCCGGTTTTCATCGGATACGACAGAATTGTGGAGGAAAGATCGTATCTAAAAGAACTGGAAGGGGGGAGTAAGGAAAAAGAAAAAATATCATCTCTGCTTAAGACTATCAATGTCCTCAAAAAGCGCTACGGGAGGGTTTACATGAATGTAGGCGAACCGATGCTGCTCAAGTCGTACCTTGCTTCACATGAGAGTCCTGTTGAGGATATACCACTGTCGGATAGAAGGGTTTTGTACAGAAGGATGGGATATGAGGTTGTTAATGAGATAAACAAGGTATCCGTTGTGACGCCCTTCTCCCTGGTGGCTGCGGGGCTTCTTTCCCATTACCGGAGAGGCATATCACATGATGACCTGATGGAGATCCTCAATGAGTTTTATGATTATCTCGACTGCCGGAGTGTGAGATTTGCGTCTACCTTTGCCAACAGGGGCAAAGCCCTTAACGATGCCTTGGGGATGTTTGAGTCATCTGGTTTTATTTCTAAGATGGGACCCGAAGATGAGGATGAGGACGATGAACTTGCCGAGACGATATACTCCGTGGATGAGAACAGGAGACTGAATATTGAGTATTACAAGAACAATATACTCCATTCCTTTATTTCTTTCTCTTTCGTATCCCTTTCGATTCTTTCCGGTTCTCGCACCAAGATATCCCTTTCCGAGGTGATGGAAGACTACGACTTCTTCAAGACCCTGTTCATGGACGAATTTATATATGACAACAAGGTGGATGACCGTGAAGAAGTGCAGCGGGTCGTGTCTTATGCACGAGACAGGGGTATGATTGTCCTGCATGAAGGTATCGATGAGTTGGTCTCTATAGAAGTGACCGGCAAGGGGAGGAAATCTCTCCCGTCATTCGCCGGGCTGGTGCAAAATTATCTTGAGTCTTACTGGGTCGCATCCAGGGGGTGCGCATATCTCAAGAATAAGGGGAGGCAGGAAAAAGACCTTGTCAAAAAGATCCATAAGCTTGGTGTGAAAATGTACAAGAAGGGAGAGGTCTCCAAGACAGAGGCGATCTCTCAGTCGAATTACAAAAACGCCCTGAAGTCTCTTACCAACTATGGCGCGATATCAATGTCCCGTAACGAGGGCAACGAAGGCGTACGAACCTTCTCCCTGGCTGACCGGGGGCGGTTGGAGGGCCTCAGGCGGAAACTGTTCAACTTCATGAGATAGGCACATTAAAGGGGGTCGGGTTGTAAAACCCGAACCCCTTATCTTATCTTTTATCCTATGCTGTAAAAGGCGCCTTTCCCCCGGTACACCGATTGGTCTCCCAGCTCCTCCTCTATCCGGATGAGCTGATTGTACTTTGCGAGGCGTTCACTCCTGGAGACGGAGCCGCTCTTGATCTGTCCGCAGTTCAGCGCAACGGCGGCATCGGCCATAAAGGTGTCTTCCGTCTCTCCCGACCGGTGTGATATGACGGTGGTGTATCCGGCCTCCTTTGCCCTCTCGATGGTTTCAATGGTCTCTGTCAGTGTGCCTATCTGATTCAGCTTGATCAGGATGGAGTTGGCCACGCCGAGGGCTATCCCCTTTTCGAGCCGATTTCTGTTGGTGACGAAGATATCATCTCCCACGATCTGTATCTTTGA
Organism: uncultured Syntrophaceae bacterium; assembly: GCA_964468685.1. GTDB lineage: Bacteria > Desulfobacterota > Syntrophia > Syntrophales > UBA2210 > UBA6078. Next base: position 1,750 of record CAYXUH010000043.1, read on the forward strand.
CCCCAGCGTCTCTGTCATCAGCTTCCACCCGTCCCAGTCATCCTCCGCCAGGCCATCTTCGAGCGATATGATCGGGTATCGTTCGACCAGGTCGCCATAGAAAGCGACAAGCTCTTCGGATGTCTTGACCGGGTTATCCTCCGCGGAGAGCGTATAGTTCCCGTCCCTATAGAATGAACTTGCCGCCGCGTCGATGGCGATGAAGATATCGCTCCCCGGGGAATATCCACCCTTCTCGATGGCCTCCATGATAAGAAGCAGGGCCTCCTCGTTGGATTTCAGGTTAGGGGCGAAGCCACCCTCATCTCCTACCGCCGTGCTGTATCCCTTCCCGCGCAGGACGGACTTGAGGTGGTGAAAAATCTCGCTGCACATCCGGATACCCTCTCTGAAGTCGGGGGCCCCGACAGGCATAATCATGAACTCCTGAATATCAACATTGTTGTCGGCATGCTGTCCACCGTTCAGAATATTTGTCATAGGGACGGGGATCTCCTTGGCGGAGACCCCTCCGAGATATCGATACAGGGGAAGCCCACTTGCCTCCGCGGCCGCCCTGGCGCATGCAAGCGAGACACCAAGTATGGCATTAGCACCGAGGGAACCCCGGTTGTCCGTTCCGTCCAATTCGATCATGGTGCGATCAATCTCTCTCTGCAGGAGACAGTCCATGCCGATGATCTCCGGGCCTATCTTATAGGTTACATTTTCAACGGCCTTCTCGACACCTTTTCCCAGATACCGTTCGCTGTCGTTATCCCTGAGTTCCAGCATCTCGTGCTCTCCGGTTGATGCCCCCGATGGAACGGATGCCCTCCCCACGATTTCCGAACTGAGGGTTACCTCCACCTCTACGGTCGGATTCCCTCGTGAATCAAGTATCTCGCGCGCGTATACATCGATAATCTCTGTCATGAGTTTTCTCCTATCTGGTGATTTGAGCGAATGGTTGAATGTGTCTTACGGGTATGCCTATTATACCTATATGAAGGGATTTTCAAGGGAAGAAATGACTGAGATACGCGGTGAAGCGCGTCGCAAAGCGCTTCGGCATGGTTTTCGCCGGGGGGGCTGATGCCCGGTAATCTTCCCGTGAAAGATTACCGGGCACCCTGTACTAGCTGATTCCTCGTACCTGATCCGCCATCGATCGCGAGAATTTATCTATCTTTGAAGAAGAGGCCGAACGGATGAGAGCGGACGCCTTTCGTGCCTTTTCTATCCTCTTCTCCGCCTCTTCCTGGGCCCCGGAGACGATCCTGTCTCGCTCGCTCTTGAATTCGTCTACGAGCAGTTCCGCAGACAGGGTCTCCCGCGCCTTCTTGTTGGCATCTTCCAGGATACCTCGTGCCTCTGTCCGGGCCTTTTCTATCAGCCCTTCGGCCTCTTTCTCTATTTTTCTTATCGTGTCGCGTATCTCTGCCGGCATAGCACTCTCTCCTTACTCCTTCTCGAGTTCACCGTACCGCTGGGTAATTATGTAGATACCATGGTCGAATATACGGATGGTCTTGTTGATCGTCTCAACCGCCTGCCGGTGATCCATGGCGCTAAGAAAGGGTTCCTGAAAATCGGCGTAAAGCCACATGTGTCTCCTCATCATGATGAGGGCATAGAGGGTTTCATGTAGCGGTATCTTATTTTTGTAACTGACGTTGGCGTACTCTAAGAAGTACTTGCGTACCTCGGTATAGGGCTTTTCACTGAAGTACATCGTAATCAGATTCTTGTAAAAAAATTCGGCTCTCTTGAAACACTCCTCCTCCGACATATTATTGAATGCCGGGGTTCGTGGATTTTGCCGTACGGCCTTGCACCACTGCTGCGCGATTTCTCTTCGATGGTTTTCCAGGACGTTGATCAGTCTGTCCGCGAATACTTTCATGGCGAGCCTCCTTTTCGTGTTAGTCTGTTGCCGTATTCCTTACGTGGTGAAGACATACTGTGTAGTTGTCTTCAACATCCTTCTCAGTACCTGTAATTGCGGTTTAAAGATCGTTATCATGTCGGACCTGCAGGTTATAGGCATCTCCAGTATCCGCGAAAATATCTTCGCTTCGGTCCCCGTTTTTGATCTTACCACCAGGCGACCCTCACCAGAACCCACCGCTATGACAATCGGCAGGAGCAGGGTTTCTTTGTCTTCATTGTCTACCATCTGCGCCAGATACTCAAGCTCTTTTTTCCTGAAAACGTGTGTGCTTCCATCACCACATTCAACGTGGGGGCGCTCCTCCTCCAAAAGTTCGCTCAATGTCTTTCGCCTGCGCGGTAGGTGCGCATTGAGCGTCTTCATATCACCCGTCAGACAGTTTTCAAATGCCCTGTCCGGGCCTGGATCAATACGCATATGCCTCTCTCTGCTCGATCAGCAGTTTGACGTATTTGAGCCGGGCCGTCTCTTCACGGTCCCGCTCCTCGAACTTCATTGTCAGGTATTTTATCGTTGCCTCGAGTCCCGGGATAACGATGTATTCCAGCGCGTTGTTTATCCTCTTGACCTTATTGATCTCCGCCCCCAGAAGTTCCAGGGAATTCTGGAGTTCGGCCAGATCGACAGTGGTCTTCAGGCACTTTCGTGAGAGGGTGGTGCTGTTGTCGACCAATGAAGAGGTGCCGGGTGTGTTCCTCACGGAAGAGCCCGGTGTCTGAGTGTCTTCCGTTTCAAAGACGGGTATCTTTACCCCTGCGACATTCCGTGTGGCGGTGCCGATCGTGAGTGCCATCTGGGATGCGAGGAGTTCCTTTTCCAGAAAGGCGTACCCATGGTATCCCGTGGTAACGGAGAGCGCCCGGTAGGACTCCTTGAACTCCGCGAGCAATCGTTGCTTGACGGAGGAGCATTCCTTAACGGTGTCGAGGAATTCCATAATCAGGATAGAGAGTCTATCCTTGACGATCTTCTGAATCCTCGTGGCGAGCTTCAGGCGACGTTTCAGGCGCGCAAGCTCAATCTTGGTTGGCCGTGCTACCTGTACCTTTGTTGACATGGCATCTCTCTTCTCTAACTGGCTTCCGCCCCGCCGCTCTCTTTCGGGGCCTTCGGGAGGTATTTCTTTATGTATTCTTCCTGGATGAGCTTCAGGTCTCCTGCGGGGAGCATGGAAAAGATGTCCCACGCCCGCCCCAGCGTCTCTTCAACGGTCCTTCTCTCCTTTTCATCCTGTGATATGAATTCCTGTTCGAACCGGTCCGAGGCGGAGAGGTATAACCTGTCCCGGTCGCTCAGCGCCTCGGAGCCGATGACGGTAGATATCTCTCTGAGATAGTTTCCCTCCGCGTAGACGGCATATGACTGCATGAAAGCGTTGTTGTGGTCTTCCCTCGTGTTTCCCTCCCCGATCCCCTCTTTCATCATTCGTGAGAGGGAGAGGAATACATCGATAGGGGGATATATCCTCTTCCTTTCCAGCGACCGCGACAGGACGATCTGTCCCTCGGTAATATACCCCGTCAGGTCGGCTATCGGGTGCGTGATGTCGTCATCGGGCATCGTCAGGATGGGGATAATGGTCACGGACCCCTCCTTGCCGCTTATCCTTCCGGCCCTCTCATACAGAGAGGCCAGGTCCGTGTACATGTACCCCGGATACCCCCTTCTGCTCGGTATCTCGCCCCTCATGGCGGCAAGCTCGCGCAGGGCGTCGCAGTAGTTGGTGATGTCCGTCAGTATTACCAGGACATGCATGTCGTGTTCCCATGCCAGGTATTCCGCCGCCGTCAGCGCCAGGCGCGGTGTCGACAGCCTCTCGATGACGGGCGAGGAGGCCGTGTTGATGAATGCAACGGTGCGGCTGAGCGCGCCGGTCTCTTCCAGGTTCGAGATAAAATATCCCGCGTCATCGTAACTGACGCCGATCGCTCCGAAGACGATCGCGAACTCCTCCGATTTTCCCTTCAGCGACGCCTGTCTCAGGATCTGCGCGGCAATCTTGTTGTGCGGCAGGCCCGACCCGCTGAAGATGGGGAGCTTCTGACCGCGAACCAGGACATTGAGCCCGTCTATCGCGGAGATCCCGGTCTCGATGAATTCCGCCGGGGGCATACGCGACGCGGGATTTGCCGGTACACCGTTTATATCCAAGTACTTGTCCGCCACGATCGGAGGGCCGCCGTCTATGGGGTTCCCGCTCCCGTCGAAGATTCTCCCCATGATATCCCCCGAGACGGGAAGTTTCAGGGTCTCACCCCTGTATTTTACCTTGCTGTTCAGGAGGTCAACCTCGCTGACCCCTCCAAAGACCTGGACGACGGTGGTTTCCTTGCCGACCTCTATCACCTGCCCGATCCGCGTCTCCCCGGTGCCGAGCAGGACCTCCACGATCTCATTGTATCTGATGCCGGGGATGCTCTCAATGACAAGGAGCGATCTCCGTGCGGTGCTGATTGCCTTTGTCTCTCTCGTAAATAGCTGCAGGGAATCCATTGCGTTCCTCCTCCTTACACAAAGGGGTTCTTGTCCATGTCAGACCATAGCTTTTTCATGTATGTGTCGAACTCTTCATTCGTTATATCCTTCATACGGGATATGCGGGGCAACATCTTTGAAGAGGCTATCTCGCTGACCAGCATCCCCGATTCGGTTGCCTCCTTCGCGAGATCGTAAAACTTCATGATGACGCTGATCATCGCGTGCGCCCTGGCGGGTTGTGTATAGGTGTCGACAGGGTGATACGCGCTCTGCATCAGAAAGTCTTCCCTGAGCATGCGCGCCGCGAGCAGTACCAGCTTGTCGTCTTCGGGGAGGGCCTCCGGCCCGACGAGCCGAACGATCTCCTCCAGTTCCGCTTCGTGCTGGAGCGTGATCAGGGCCCTGTTTCGTATATCACTGTAATCGGGGCTGATCTTGTTCCACCACGTGTCAACCGAATCGGTGTAGAGACTGTAGCTCTGGAGCCAGTTGATGGTCGGGAAGTGTCTCTTGTTGGCGAGGGCGACATCCAGCGAGTAGAGGACATCGACGATCCTGAGGGTCGCCTGGGTTACCGGTTCACTGAAGTCCGCGCCGGGAGGACTGACGGAGCCGATCACCGTGGCCGAGCCCATCCGTTCCGGGCTGCCTATGCATTTGACCCGCCCGGACCTTTCGTAGAAGGCCGAGAGCCGGGAGCCCAGATAGGTGGGGAACCCTTCTTCCCCCGGTGTTTCCTCAAGCCTGGCGCCGATCTCTCTCATTGCCTCGGCCCACCGGGATGTCGAGTCGGCCACGAGGAGGACGTCATACCCCATATCCCTGAAGTATTCAGCCATGGTAATGCCGATAAAGATACTGATCTCCCGTGCGACAACGGGCATATTCGACGTGTTGGCGATAAAGATCTCCTTTTCCTGCAGGAGCCTGCCGGTCGCGGGGTCTTTCAGTTTTTTGAAGCTGTGGAGGACGTCCGCCATCTCATTTCCGCGCTCGCCGCACCCGACATAGATGTTCAGCTGTGTCTGGGACCATCGGGCCATCTGCTGCAGGGTGACGGTCTTGCCGGTTCCGAACCCCCCGGGTATGGCGGCTTTCCCCCCCAGTGCCAAGGGAAACAGGTAGTCGATGATCCTCGTGCCGGTCACCAGGAGATCCTCGGGATCAAATCTCTGTTTGTATACCCTGGGTTTTCGTGCCGGCCACTTCTGCATGAGGGTCAGAGGGGTTTTTTCACCTTCATGCTCCAGGAGGGCAACGGTTTCGATTATGGTGAAGTCTCCCTCCGCTATCTCCAGAATGGTCCCCTGCATCCCGATCGGGACCATGATCTTGTGTTCTATGAGCCCGGTCTCTGGAACGGACCCGATGATGTCACCCTCCTGCAGGGCATCACCCGCTTTCACGGTGGGGGTGAAGTGCCATTTCTTTTTCCGGTCGAGGGCATCGGTCCGGACCCCGCGCACCAGAAAATCTCCAATGTCGTCCATCATGGTGACGAGGGATCGCTGAACGCCGTCATAGATATTTCCGACAAGTCCTGGTCCCAGCTCCACCATGAGAATATGGCCTGTTCCCGTCACCGGCTCTCCAACCTTGAGCCCGACGGTATCCTCGTATACCTGGATGACAGCCTTATCCCTCTCAAGACCGATGATTTCCCCCGTAAGTCTTTCATCCCCCACATCGACGACCTCGTATACCTGAGATCCTCTCATGTCTTCGGCGATTACGACAGGCCCCGAAATTTTCCAGATCTTCCCCATAGGTCATGCCTCACTTTGGTAGCATATTTGGTCTACACTGAATCCCAACGGTCTCATCATCAGATGTTGACATTAAATCCTATCAGCTTCTTGGTATATGTCTTGTAATATTCCCTTACATCTTGCTCTTCTGCCTTAAACCCTGCAGGGATCTCTATTACGATGGCCGAGCTGCGCTTGCTCTCCTTTATGTGTCTGATCGTGTCTTTCGCATCCCTGCCCCAGTCTTCCGGCAGTATGATGATTCCGACGGTGCTGTCACCCGCCAGTTCCATCAGGGCTTCTTTGACCTTCTCACGGGTGTCATCTCCCTCTTCTATGATCCGGCACTTCTCAACGCCGGCAAGTCTCATCAGGGCTGTCTGGTCCCGGTTTCCTATGATGGCTACGGTTATGTTTTCAGTCATGCCGCGATCACCAGATCCTTTATCTCCGCCGGCGGTATCCCGTCTGCGAGCATCTTAAAGGTCAGTCTCAGATTCCGTATCTCCAGTTCCTTGAGGAGCAGATACCATAACATGTTGGAGGTGGACAGGATCCTGGGAGAGAGGAGATCCCTGAGCATGCTGAACCTGTGTTTCTCCGTTACCTTGTCTACCGCCGTGATCTCTGTGCCCTTTTCATACCCCTTGGATACCTCCTGTGCCATTGCATGGTATCCCGTATTTTCCAGTCTTCCTGTTATCTCGGCCATCTTCAGCGTGAGCAATTCCTGTACGGTGTCCTCCGAGAGCATACGGCCGCCGATAAGGACCGGTGCGCCTGTGGCCTGACCCCCTCCGAGGGATAATCGGAAGATCGTCTGGAGATTTGCCATATCGATATCGATCCTGAAGGCCTTCTCGAGGAGATCTCCATCGGCCATGCCTCTGAATGCCTCCAGCACCTTGTGATGATAAAGGTTTTGCAGGGCAATCTCTCCCTCGGATACGGATTGCGGCTCCTTTTCGCTGATTTTCTCTATGGCCTGGATATAGTCACCCAGATTACATGTCGCGAGGATCGAGGACAGTTCCTCCTTCTCCCTCGCGGCAGACAACTCGTGCAGGTACCCTCCACTGTGGATCGCGCCCACCGGCACCATGGAGGAAGGCACCTTTTTCAGGATTGTTCTCAGCGCTATCCTGATATTCAGAACATCGTACTTCTCTGCGTACAGGCGCGCTATGCGCAACATATCCTGAGGTATATCGAAGCCTTCAAGTCGCCCCAGACATCCGTTCAGATACATCCACAGATGCTCATCGGCGTCATCGAAGGTCTTGATCGGCTGGTCGAGCAGGTATTCGCCGATATCGGTGTCTCCGATGATCTCCATGGCATCCTGCATGGTCGCGGACCTCTGCAATGCCTCACTGATCTGTTCGGAGGTTACAGCCCGGGACTCCTCGCCTTTGAGATAGGCCGACATGAATGCGTACCGCGCGCTTATCAAGTTCACTGTTTGGTATCTCCAAAAAGTTTGCTGCCCAGTTCGGGCATGATTTTTGGCGTCAACATCCCCAGTCGCACATCAAATGTGTTGTCAATGTTTACCATGCTGTCCATCGATTCCGCTACAACACCCCCCAGACAATCGCGTTCCACGACCTCCGCTATCTGCTCCTTCAGACCGTTGTCCTCTTTAACTACCTTACGGGCGACGGCGACATCTCTTGGGGATACAAGGAGCCTGAGTTTTGCTTCCGATTCAAAGGCCTCCACCGCCTCCCTGATGAGGGAGGCAAATGCCTTTTCGTCGGTTGTTTCCTTGGCAAGGCCTTCCTTTGTCTTGGCTATAATCTCATTGATGACGGCGTCTTGTTCCTTCAGTATCTCCTGCCGTGCCTTGAGAGAGGACTGTGCCAGTATCCTCGATGCCTCGCGCTGCGCCTCCGATATGATACGATTTTTTTCCTCTTCGAAGCGCTTTTTCTTCTGCTCTTTCGCGTGTGCCATCAGGTCTTTGGCCTTTGCCTTGGCGTTGACCACGATTTCTTCCGCCTCTTTGTGCGCTTTTTCGAGAATAGCCGCTCTTATCTTGTCGGTTTCCATACTGTTCACCCTCTTACATGAGCTTTAGTATACTGAGTGCCATGATGGTAAAGACCAGTCCGAGTACGCCTATCAGTTCCACAAAGACGGCGAGCATCATGGAAGCCGTCAGTATTCGTCCCTTTGTCTTTGGAAGGAGCGCTATACCCGAGGCGCACACGGATCCCTGAAATATAGCGGAGGCAAGCTCTGCGAATCCGGCCATAATTCCGATGCCCAACACCATAATCCCCGCGCCGGCTCCGGCGATAGCGATCTTCGGCAGCACCACCGTAAGGATTATAATCAGAATGATAAGGCCGTAGAAACTCTGTGTCATGGGAAGGGATGCCAGGACGATGACGTTCCTCAACTGTCCCGGTTCCTCTGATAGGGTGGCCACCCCGGAAGAGGCGGCATTGGCAATCCCTATAGCTGATCCTGCAAGACCCCCCGCGAGCGCCATAGCACCACCAAATGTAGCCAAGGCTTGAATCAATGTCATTTCTTCACCTCTCTCTAGAATTTTTTGCCTACTATTGTTTCCCTTCTTACGCTCAGATGAAACGGATTATATTCTTTTCCGCCCCCCTCATAAAACTTCAACAGAAATTCCACGAAGCAGAGCCTGAGGGAATGTATAAAAGCGGCCAGACTGCTGAGAAACAGGTTGAACACATGGAAGATCAGCAGCATTATCATCCCTATGACAAATGCCAGAATGGTCCCCAGCATACCGGGCATGACGGACGATACCGTGGAGGAGACCCATTCAGAAAGCAGGTTGAAGGAGGACGCGAGATAAAAGGTGGCAAGACCGACCCCGGCCAACCTGGAATATGACATGATGTCGCCCAGTATGCCGGTAAGATCAAAGATCCAGAACACACTTCCCAGCCCCCCCATCTGCATAAATGCGCCGACGATGATAAGAACCAGTCCTACGGTCATAGGATAGGCCAGTACGCCGTATACCCAGGGGGGGAGCGGGAGGAGTTCGATGCCTAACATGGCCTTGAAGATGTAAGGGATGCCGAAGGCCTCCACAAAAAACAGGCCTGTCTTGCTGACAATCATTCCCCAATCCGCTTCCTGTATCCCCTTTACGAGACCGAGGGTATGAGCGATATTCACATGTATCAGGCCGATTATCAGCGAAATATTGATAAAGGATATGGGGTCTGAGAGTTGTGTCTGAACCCATTTTACCAGGGCGATTGACTGCGGGCTGATCCCGAAAAACATAGACAAAAAATCCCCCAGATACGTCCCTGAAAGGACGCCGAAGATAAGGGAGACTCCCCCACTTATGTACAACACCTTGCGGAACAGATCGACCCCCTCGGTGGAAGGGTCGTCGACGAATTTATCAAGGACAAACCGGGCAAGGAGCAGCAGGCCTACGGCGTAGACAACGTCACAGAGCATCAGGCCGAAGAAGAAGGCAAAGAAGTAAGCCACACTCGGTGTGGGGTCCCACCCGCCGTACTTGGGCAGACTGAAGAGGCTGACGATCACCTCAAACGGCCTGATGGCACGCGAGTTCTGCAGCCGTGTGGGGGGGTCGTCAGAAGCCACCGGCTGGCGTGAATCGACAAATGTATTCTCAAAGGATTCGTTTATCTCTGATGTGATAAAATCGGTTTTGCTCTCAGGAACCCAGCCTTCAATCAGCGAGACATAGTGGGTTTCCGACATCTGTTCGATAGCAGACAGCATCTCATCTTCCCGGGAGACGGTTTCTCTGTAAAGGGCAATCTTTTCAAGGTTTTCCGAGGTAATCGTTTGTATTTCCCTCTCTACCTCCTCGATCTCTTCCTTCTTTCTCCCGATAATATCCTCTTTCTTCGCGCTAAAGTCCCTCAGGGTTAATTCTTCGTCGGGGATCTCAAGAGGCAGGGCTCCCAGGTCTCGTGCCAGCGCCTCCACCATATTCTGACTGGTGATTCTCGCAATGGTATAGAGCACCGTTTCCTCTTCTGAAGAGGCGGCGATATGTTGCAGGATATACTGGCCGGTTTTCTCCAGGAATGTCTTGGAGGTCTCCGCCGGGAATACGAAAACCCTGGCCGAAACGTAGCTTCCGGAATAGTTCAGGTCCCTGAGCGGGAGGTTTATCTCTTGTGCCAGGATATCGAGGTATCTGCCCAGTCCCTCCATGTTGGCGATATCGGCTTCCAGTTTTGTCGCGTTCTCACGAAGGCGGGCGCACTTGTCACGCAGTCTGTCGGTCCGATGCAAAATCTTGTCGAGGGATTGAGCCGGTGCACCTTCCGGTATGAGTATCCGGTGCTCTCCCTTTACATGCGACAGAATGTCGTTGATGTTGACGGATATTTTTCGTATGAGATTTCGCTTCTTTTCTATTGCTGTTATATCGGCGGGATCTAATTCCTGAGGTTCTTCTATATGAAGGACGCCTATTGCCTGCAAACGCTCCAAGGTTTCTTCGGAAGCATCTTTTGCAGTGACCACCCTGATCTTGAACATTGTCTCAGGTGTGTTTATAAGCATTGGAATCATTCGGTGCCCCCCGTTCAAAAAGAATTGCTGACTACGTAAAACGTACTCTGATACAATTTGCGGGATTTCGAGATTCTTGAGAGATCGATTTTAGGGCATAGTAGCTCGGGTCCTCCCTTTGAGATTATACTATACAGGTAATACTTATAATATTTTGGAAAAAACTCATTTTACTCATCTTAATTTTAAGATACGATAGTTGTCAAGAAAAAATTTACTTTTTTATTTTTTATTGTTAATTCAGCCCCATAGCAGGGATAATACATTTCGGTTTGGCGTGATTTCATTTTCATGGTAGGGTGATGCGCGTTTTAGGGCGGTTGCTATCCACCGGTAAGGGCTGTTTCAAGAGAGGAAAAATTCTGTTGAGAGAGAAACACTCGAAGTTATATCTGCACCTCAAAAAGTGGCTCGAAAAGGCCTCTGTGGATTATGGTATGATCGGAGAGGGAGACCGCGTACTGGTCGGTGTCTCGGGCGGAGTGGACAGCCTTGTGCTCCTCGACCTCCTCAACACCCCCATGGTATTTCTCCCGCGGTTTTCGATCCTGGCGGTCAATGTGGACATGGGATTTGATCAGGAATACGAGGGATACGACCAACTTGAGAGACACCTGAGGGGAAACGGGTATGAGTATGTCATGGAGAAGACCGGTATCGGTCCCCTAGCGCACAGTGATTACAACAAAAAGAACCCCTGCTTTCTCTGCTCACGGATGAGGAGAAAGAGGATATTCGAGATAGCAAACGAAAACGGGTGCAACAAGATAGCCTTCGCGCACCACAAGGACGACATCATAGAGACATTGCTGATCAATATATTCTACGGACGGGAGATCAGCACGATGATGCCGGACCAGTCGGTGTTCGGGGGGAAGTTTCACCTGATCCGTCCCTTCACGTATATCAGGGAGCCCCTGATCAAAAGGTACGCGAGAGAGAGAGGCCTGCCTGTGATAGAAAACCTGTGCCCCACCAGTAACACCTCTCGGCGGATGTATATCAAGAGACTTCTGGATGGCATGGAGAGGGACGACAAGGGTGTGCGCGAAAATATCTTCAAGGCGATGAGCCACGTGAAGATGGACTATCTTCCGGGGCGGGACGTGGATGATGACACGCTCTGTGAAATATCCGCTGAATGATAAGGGTCAACGATGGTAAAAAAGAATAAACCTGCTGAGAAAATCATATGCCAGAACAAGCTGGCACGGCGCAACTACTTCATAGACGAAACCTATGAGGCGGGGATTGTCCTTGCCGGAACCGAGGTGAAGGCGCTTCGCGAAGGCAGGGGAAATATGAAGGACAGCTACGCTCAGGTTAAGAACGGAGAGGTGTTTGTCTACGATCTGCACATAAGCCCCTATTCTCACGGAAACCGCCTAAATCACAGCGTGTTGAGGATCCGCAAGCTGCTCCTGCACAAACAGGAGATAAAGAAGCTCTACGGGAAGGCAAACGAGAAAGGACTGACGCTGATTCCCCTGAAGATGTATTTCAAGAACGGAAGGGTGAAACTGGAGATCGGGATCGGGAGGGGTAAGAAACTGTATGACAAAAGGCAGGATATCAGACAAAGAGACGATATGCGGGATGCGCAGAGGGACATGAGCTCACGCGGCAAGGGATGGTAACGGGGTCTCCCGGTCTCCTTGACTTGGGCGACAAAAGTGACTATAGTAAGGGCTCAATTGGTGATCTTTTATATGGGGGCGTCACGGTTTCGACGGGGATAGGTGAAGCTGTAGCCGCGTGCCGAG
>CAYXUH010000044.1:0-8194 GCA_964468685.1 uncultured Syntrophaceae bacterium
CTAGGAGCTTTCATCCTGGGACGGCAGGGAAAACTCCTCAGGGAGACTTTTGACATACACATCTTGTTGCGGGAAGGGAATCGTGATGTCGTGTTCATGGAAGAGATTCCATATGGCGAAAAGGACGTTACTCTTAACGTTCACCAGACCTTGTTCCGGATCCGCGATCCATATCCGCAACTCCAAGTCCACACTGCTGTTTCCGAATCCGATGAGACACGTTTCCGGCTCAGGATCAGACAATACCCGTGAAATTCCTTCGGCGGCCTGCTCCATTAAGCGCATGGCCAACAGGACATCGCTCTTGTACGATACCCCTACCGGGATGCCAAGTCGAAAGCGGGGGGCACTATACGTCAAATTAACCACATTATTGACGATCAAACTTTCGTTTGGGATCAGGCATTCTCATACATCCCGGATATGGCAGACTATTGAGGAGCGGAAGTGTCCTTTGAAAGAGCCGAAATTGTCTGTTGTTTCGATTTCCTTTGGGATGCCCCTGTTGACTTACGATTGTTGCGGGGGTATAAGCAAAAACTGATCTAATCCATTGATATTGTAGGACTCGAGTCTGCTCCAGAGTGAGCTATACCTTGAATCGAAGCCCGCGTCCTGTGTGAAGGACCCTTGGTAATCGTATGATTTTCCACATAGATATGGATGCATTCTACGCGTCGGTCGAAGAACTGGACAATCCGGCCCTCAAGGGCCGGTGTGTCGTCGTAGGAGGGCGGTCCGAACGGGGTGTCGTATCCGCCGCGAACTACGAGGCGCGAAAGTTCGGTGTCCATTCCGCCATGCCGATATTTCAGGCGAGGAAGAGGTGCCCCGCCGCAATCTTCCTGCCGCCCCGTATGGGTCGTTACCGAGAGGTGTCGGCACAGATCATGTCCATTCTCCGCGAATTCTCCCCCCTTGTTGAACCAATCTCGATTGACGAGGCCTACGTTGATGTCACTGGCTGCCGAAGGCTCTTTGGCGGGGTAGAGGACATGGCATTTCGTGTCAAACAAGAGATCAAAGAACGGTTGAACCTGAACTGTTCAGTGGGGGTCGCGCCGAACAAGTTTCTGGCGAAGATCGCGTCCGATATGGATAAGCCGGATGGCTTGACCATCATTGGACCGGAGACCGTCGACCGGTTTATCTCGTCTCTTCCGATTCACAAGGTCCCCGGTGTCGGAAAAAATACGCATGAGAGACTCGGATTGATGGGGGTCAGGACCCTCGGTGATGTGAATCAATTTCCCGAGGAGATTCTCGTAAAGAAGTTTGGCAAATTCGGTCACCGTCTCGCCCAGTTTGCCTGTGGTATCGACCGGTCGGCCGTGACTCCTGTATCGGAGACAAAATCGGTCAGCGCGGAGGAGACGCTTCCTGAGCACACTGATGATAAATGTCTTCTCAGAAAATACATCCTGGGGCAGGCGGAGAGAATCGCGCGGGAATTGAGGGGACTGGGGGTAGAGGCGCGGACGATAGGCATCAAGATAAAGGACTCGGATTTCAAACAGGCGACCCGGAGTGTTACCATCAGAAAGGCGACTCAATCTTCCGATGTCATTATCAGAGAGGCCTCCCGTCTTCTTGAACAGTACCAGATGTTAAAGAAGACGCGGCTGATCGGCGTCAGTGCCTCCAATCTCGTCTCCGGAGAAGACACGGCGCAGATGGATCTTTTTGAGCAAAAGGACACGCAAAATTCTCACCGGCGAAAGCTGGATGAAGCGGTCGATGCGATCACCGGCAGGTTCGGAATGGATGCCATCGGACGGGCAAGCCTGAAAGAGCGGAAGTGACCATGCCGTACAGGGACCTCGCGCGGGGTGCTCGCCCGATCCCTTTCAAACCTTCGAAGAGACTCATTATCAGCTCGGCATGAGCATAGTATGCTATATAACCTTTAGAGTGGATAGGATGCCACCTCATCCCGAAGATACTTGCGCAGAACCAGGTCAGGGGAGGGGAGAATGATCGAAACCAGCCAGTTTGAGGATGTTGTTCAGATCAGAATGAGCAAGGTAGTAGACGGCGTGCCGGTATACTGGGTTTCTGCCTACCTTGTGGATGGCCTCTTGATAGATACGGGGTGCAGTTATACAGCGGAGGAACTGGCCGCGCACCTCAGAAATAAAAAAATAGATACAATCATAAATACCCATTTTCATGAGGACCATATTGGTGGAAACCACCTCATGAAAGAGATGTTCAAGACGGATCTGTACGCCCATCCCGAATCTATCCCCCTGATAGGAAGTGAGGCATTTCTGCATCCCTACCAGGAGATGGTCTGGGGTTATCCCGTGCCTACCGTGGCGAAGCCGATACCGGAGGTAATCGAGACGGAGCGCTTCAGATACGAGGTGCTGGAGACACCCGGCCACAGTGCGGGGCATGTGTGCCTTTTTGAAAAGGATAAGGGCTGGTGCTTCTCCGGCGACATATTCTCACGGGAGACACTGAAATTCATCAGGCCGGAGGAGAACATGGGCGAGACCGTACGGTCGATGAGACGGTTGCTCGATCTTGAAACGGAGAGGCTCATACTCTTTACATCCGTGGGAAAGATCGTCGAGGACGGAAGGGGTGCCCTCAAGGGTTGTATTGATTATCTGGAAGACCTTTCAGTGCGGGCAAAGGGATTGAAGAGTCAGGGGCATACCGTAGAAGAGATCATATGTGATATCTTCGGTGGCGAGCACGACTTTGCACAGCTTACGAACGGGCAGTACACGACGGAGAACCTGGTACACTCGGTCCTCGATATGTGACGGATTCACTAAATATTCTTCCGCCAATACCTCCAGAGACATCCGGCGAATTGGGGGGACCCGGTATAGGAAGGGGTTTTATCGTGCGACGAACAGCAGTATGGATGCTCTTCATGGGATGCTTCGTAGTGATGTCCCTCGCGGCATGCGCCCCGAATCCGGAGACCGCCCGCCAGAGGGCCCTGAATACCCGTCTCGATTCCCTCGTTGAAAAGGGACTGAGCGAGAAGGCGTACGCGGGTGCCGTTCTCCTGGTTGCCTGCCGCGGCGAGGTCATTCACGAAAAGGCCTATGGATACGGCCGGAAATACTCCTTCGATCATATACCGCTGAAAAGGCTGGAGCCCATGACGGTGGACACCCTCTTCGACGTGGCCTCGATGACGAAGCCTTTTGCGACGACATACGGCATCATGCTCCTCGTCGACAGGGGACAGATCGAGCTCGATGCCCCACTGTCCAGATACATTCCCCTGTTCGACAGGGGAGGGAAACGGGATATCACCATCCGGCACCTGCTCTGCCACCGGGCGGGGCTGTATCCCTGGAAACCGGTTTACTACCACGCCGCTGACAGGAAGGGGGCCGCCTCGTATATCGCATCCCTTCCGCTCAAATACCCCGTCGGTGCTGAATACCATTACAGCGACCTGGGATTCATGATTCTTGGATACGTCATAGAATCCGTCTCCGGCATGCCCCTCGATCGGTATCTGTCCGAAAATCTGTACGCGCCTCTCGGGCTGAAAAGGACCTTGTTTCGCCCCCTGGAGAGGGGTTTTACCGGGATCGCCGCTACCTCTCAGGGCAATCCCTTTGAGCAGCGCATGGTGACCGATGACACCTTCGGTTACACGTGTGATGAGGAAGCGGACGCGTTCCGGGGATGGAGGCGCTACATCCTCAAAGGGGAGGTCAACGACGGAAACTCCTTTTATGCGTGCCGCGGGATCGCTGGTCATGCCGGCCTCTTTTCAACCGCCGCTGATCTGAGGGTCCTGGCGGAGGTGCTGATCGGCAGGGGTAGATACCGGGAAAGGGCCATCATCAGCCCCGAGACGGTGGATACATTCATCACGCCGGATGAGTTCGGAAACGGCCTCGGCTGGTCGTTGCAACCTCAAGTTATAAAGGCACAAGGAGCTCCGGCGGGGACATTCGGCCACACCGGCTTTACTGGATGCAACGTATTCGTCATGCCGGAGCGGGAGATCATCGTCATCTTTCTCACAAACCGTCAGCATGAAGGGTTGACCGAATCTGGTAGGTATCCGGACCTGAATGATCTGAGGCGCGAGATCGCCCAGACAGTCCTGGAGTTCTGAGAAAAAGGACGACGCGCCGAGGGCTCGATGTCACTGTGCGGGTATGTCTGTCTATCGAATGGTCTGATCTGTGCTTTTTGTTACCTTTTCTCCTGTTGATCTTCCAGGTCCTCCACCCTTTTCCTGAGTTCGTTCCGCTCCTCTTCCAGCTGGTCCCGTTCCTCCTGGAGTCCGCTGGAATACCTCTTCAGACTCAGGTTCCGTGACTCCATGAGTCGTATCTTCTCTTCCATCTCTACGATGCTTTTCTTATGTTTCCGTTCCAGATCTTCCTTCTCCCGCACACACGCATCAAGCTGCTCCTGCAATTCCCTTTCCTTTGATTCCATAGCCCCCCCCTTGATTGTTGTGTCCATTACGATAGGAATGGCACTCATGAACAGAGAAGATGGAGAGTAAATAAATTTTGGGATTGTCCCATTTTAAGGTAGTTATTTATAAAAGCGTTAGAGAAAGGAGGCACCACACAAAAGTGTCGGGTGGTCATTCCGGTTCCCATGTGACACCTCAGAAAGGTTCCACCGGTTCTTTTGTCCAAAGTGGGTGATTAAAGGGTTGTGACTGTCTAGATCATCGCACCCCCCAATCATACCGTTTCTAGAGCTTGGTTCCAAATGAACGCCTCCACATCATTAGGTAAGCGGCAAGCTTACTCATAATAAAACCCCTTTCCGCCCGTGAGCTTTGGAAATTTATAGGGGGTTTACCCAACCCGTTTCTATTTTCAGTGAAACGTGTTCGCGGTGTCAAGATAAAAAATGGATTGTCCGATCTTAGGGAGAACAATTAGGAGCGTGGCATGAATGATGTGATGGGTAATGTTGGGTGGCACGATGCCCGATTTTTTCCCGAGACATATAAAGAAAACGCCTGTCGGTGACACAAGATGTGCCGGTTCAATAGTATGGGATATCTGATTGCAAAAACCGGAATCGCTACCAATATTGCCACAGGGCGCAACGGCGATGGTGAATACAGCGGATTGACCCTATTATCAACAGGGTCCAATGAGAAAATTATTACAGGACCGCAAAGGGTGAGAAAATAAGACCTGTTCTTTAGACAAGCAGGGGAGTACCAATACAATAAAAGAGCCGGAAGCGAAATAACCGCCTCCGGCTCTTTCTTTAAAGATGTCGATTTTTATCCCAGAAACTTCTTTGGCAGGTTTGCCAGCGTTTCTTCCGCTTCTTTCACGATGCGCTGGAGCAGGTCTTCAACCGCGGGCATGTCGCTGATGCGCTGGGCAACCTCGCCGCCGGCCATCAAGGCCTTTTCCTTGTCTCCCTCGTATACGGCCTTAATTGACTCGGTCTCGTAGTCAATCAGCGACGTATCTTCCATGTCCATATAGCTGTCAGGCGTGCCAAGGAACACTCCGGGTGACTTTTTCAGGGTGTTTACCGCGTGCTCTTCACTTCGGGCGTTCCTCAACCACCGGGCCGGGCCCACATAACCACGTGCGACCAAGGTACCACGGTCTGTGGCATCCACAACGGATTGCTTCCAGAGCTGGGGGAAATCACTCTCCTGTGTCGCGAGGAAACGCGTTCCCATCAGTACTCCGTCACAGCCCAGAGCCAGAGAGGCTGCCAGACTCCTCCCGTCACCGACTCCTCCTCCGCCAACCACGAGGGTCTTTTCATCGGATACGGCATCGACCACGGCGGGGAACAGCACCATGGAGTGAAGTGGTTCCCAGTGCGTATGAAAGCCTCCTTCATGACCTGAGGCGACGATTACGTCAGCGCCCGCCTTCTTCGCGCGCTGAGCGGCTCTGACGGAGGGAACGATGTGAACCCAGGTGAACCCGGCCCTCTTGATCATTTCTTCCCAACCCATCGGGTCACCGGCGGAGGTATACATTACCTTGAGGGTATTTTTCATCTCGGGATTTTCTTCCCGTACCTTGATGGCTGTTTCGATCATAATTTTCGAATACTCTTTGAGTTCCGCCGATACCATAACGTTTGGACCGAAGACACCGCCTTTGTCTTTGACCAGACGGTGGGTTCGCTTCAGAACCGATGCCAACACGGTGGCCATATCGTCGTCACGGTTCGCCTCACCGGTGTCGCAAAAGGCATTATAGATCCAGGGCTGGTCATCCTTGTTGAAGAGACCGCTGGTGGAAAGCAGTCCCAGTGCTCCCGCATTGGCTGCGGCAACACAGAGATTGTTGTTACTGAAGGGACCCATCCCCGCTTGCATAATGGGATACTTGATCCCAAGCAGATCACACAGTCTTGATTTAATCATGTTCCTTCTCCTTAAGTGCTTGTAGTGTATTTTTTGAATCTTGTTTACATATCAGTAACTCCCGGTTTTTGTCAATGGTGATTTTACCAGGACCCCGGAAGTCGCCTCCTCATAATGACGGTTCGTTGAACACCACGGTTCTCCCGCCGTCCACGACGATATCCTGGCAGTTGACGAAACTTCCCTCATCGCTAGCAAGGTACAGTGCCGCATAGGCGATATCTTCCGAGAGACCCGCTCTCGGCAGGGGTGTCGCTCGCGCCAGACTTTTTTTGAGTTTCTCCATCTTTCGCTCGTTGTCCTCTTCGGAGAGCGTGTTGGCCCGTTCTGAACCTCCCCAGAATATCGGCGTGGCGATTGCGCCCGGCGATATACAGTTGACGCGTATACCGAAGGGCCCCAACTCCAGGCCGCACAGACGGGTAAGGTGCGTGACCGCCGCCTTTGCCACCGAGTAGAGGTATCCCCCCTGACCGCTGCGGATCGCTGCGATACTGGAGGTGTTGATGATACTGCCCGAGCCCTGTTTCTTCATCACCGGCGCGGCATGCTTGATACCGAAGACAACGCTTCCCAGCAGGAGGTGCATGCTGTAGTCGAAGTCCTCCTGTGTTACCGTTTCAAGCGTTCCCTGGCTCGGTCCACCCGCGTTATTGAAGAGACAGTCCAGTCGGCCGAAGCGGTCCATCGCCGATTGGATCAAGCCCTGAATATCTTCTTCGCGTGAGACATCGGCGCGCCGGTAGATCGCGTTTCCCCCGAGGCGGTCGGCGAGTCTCTTCCCCTTTTCCTCCGACCGCCCGGCGATGATCAACTGGGCGCCTTCCGCTACGAACACTTCGGCAGTCGTCTCACCGATTCCGCTGGTTCCGCCCGTTATAATTGCCGTTTTCCCTTCCATTCTTCCACTCATAGCATTTTCTTCACCTGAACATATTGATAAACGATTGAGGTTTATCAGAGGGTATGCGGAAAGTACAGTGTTTCCTGTACTATTCCTTACGGGGTGGAGGCATTCGACCTCCCGTAAACGTCATTGACAAAGTGCTTGATTTTGTTTTAAGAAAGAACGGTAGAGACGTTCGCGATATCCAACAGAAAGAGGAATACGTATGGACCTTTCCCTTTTTGGTTCACCCTTCTTTACATGGGTTGGCATCCCCCTGCTGATTGCGCTGGCGCGAGTTGTCGACGTGACGCTCGGGACAATCCGTATCATCTATATCTCACGGGGGATGAAGCTCTTTGCCCCATCTTCGGGTTCTTCGAAATCCTCATATGGCTGGTCGCGATCGGCCAGATCATGCAAAACTTAAGCAACCCTGTGTACTATCTCGCCTATGCCCTCGGCTTTGCCGGAGGGAACCTGGTGGGGATTTTTGTGGAGGAGCGCCTGGCCGTCGGGAGGGTCATCCTGCGCATCATCACACAAAAGGACGCCACACCCCTTATCGCCTACCTCAGGTCTTGCGGATACGGGGTAACCACAGTGGAGGCGGTGGGGCCACCGGTCCGGTCAAACTCATATTCACCGTTATCGACCGGGGAAAAGTCGAATCCGTCGTAAACATCGTACAGACCTACAATCCCAGGGCCTTCTATTCCATCGAAGATATCCGCCTGGTAAGGGAGGGAATCTTCCCGCCGTCACGAAGGTTCAGCGATCTGCTTCGGATGAGGAAGAAGGAATAGCCCCTTTTTTGATAATACCTTCCTCGTAAACAAACGGTGTCGCCCCCCTGTGGGTCTGTGATATCATCCAGCGCAGAGTTGCTATCGAAGACAGGAGGCACCGGGTGTTTCGCATCAGACGCATATATGGCGATAGCCTCCCCC
>CAYXUH010000044.1:8294-14190 GCA_964468685.1 uncultured Syntrophaceae bacterium
CTCCCCCTCCAGCTTGCCAATCCGATGAAGTACAGCTTCAAGTCGATCCTCTTCGTGGCAGATGGCCAGCGAGGCGACGTGAAGGGTTTCGCCCTTCTACAGCACGCTCCCGACGTGGGATTCTGCTATCTTGATTACATCTCCATCGAGGCTCGGTGCCCGGGGGACCCCACGGGCTACCCCCGCAGGCGGTGAAGCGAAAATCCCGCAAAGACTCGTAAGGGATCGTTCTACCGCGTGCGGCGTGGCACGCATCTTCCTTGACCTCGCCGCCGTAATCCATTAGTATTCATATCAAATACTTTTTTTTGAAAGGAGTCTGGCATGGATCTGAAGGGGAGCAGGACCGAAGAAAACCTCCGTAAGGCATTTGACCAGGAACTGAGGGCCTATTTTGAATATCTCCACGCCGCGAAAGAGGCCAGTGACGAGGGGCTGGAACTAATCGCCGACGTCTTTCACCAGACGGCCCGGAACGAGGCCGAGCACGCACAGCACGAGTTCAACTTCCTGGGATGGGGGGGCGACGTCAAGGCCAACCTGAAGACCGCCATCAGTCACGAGAAGGAGGCGACGGCCTTTTACCGGACCTGCGCCGGGCAGGCCGCAGAGGAGGGGTTCGAAGAGATTGCCGCTTTCTTCAAGAGGATCGGGAAGGTTGAGGAAACCCACAAGACAAAATATGATGAGATCCTGCAGGGCCTCGAGAGCGACAAAGAGCCGGAGGGGAGGACGGTCCGGCATTCCGCCCTCACCATGGCTCAGCTGATGCTCCCCGCCCAGGCAAACCCGGCGGGGTTCGTCCACGGCGGAGAACTGATGAAGCTGATGGACAACGCGTCGGGAGTCACAGCAGCCCGTCACAGCAGCACCAATGTCGTCACCGCCCTGGTGAGCGAGATCAACTTCCTGCACCCCGTCCTCGTCGGATCGCTGGTGACCGTCTATACCAGGATAACCTTTGTCAGCCGCTCGTCGATGGAGGTCCAGGTCGAGCTCCGGACGGAGAACCTCCTAGAATCGGAGAAGCGTATCAAGGCCCTCACCGCCTACTACACGATGGTCTCCGTGAACAACCTGGGACAGCCCCAGCCGATACCCCCCCTGATTCTCTACACCGAGGAGGAGCAGAGGTTCTTCGACGAAGGGATGGCGCGCTACCAGGAACGGAAAGCAAAGAGGGCGTGAGAGGCCGGGCCGGTTCCGCGCACAGCTGTTCGAGAAGGTAAGCGCCGACGGGTCCGGAAGGCCGGAAACCGATGCCACCACGGCGGCGAAACACGTCAAGGAAGGCTCTGAAAGATGCCCACTGCCCGGGTCAATGGTATCGATCTCTACTATGAAACGTACGGAGAGGGGACCCCCCTCGTCCTGATCATGGGGCTCCGGCGAAATCTCCTCTGGTGGTACCGGCAGATCCTCGAGCTCTCTCGACATTTCCATGTGGTTGCCTTCGACAACCGGGGGGCGGGGCGTTCGGACAAACCGGTCATGGAATACTCCATCCCCCTGTTCGCCGATGATACGGCGAGTCTGATGGAGGCCTTGGGGATTCGGAACGCCCATGTTCTAGGCATCTCCATGGGGGGTTATATCGCCCAGGAACTGGCGCTTCATCATCCGGACAGGGTGAAGAGCCTGCTTCTCGGCTGCACGAGTTGCGGGGGAAGCCGCGCCGTCCTGATGAGCGAAAAGCGCATGAAAAAATTTACGGCTGTTGAAGGCCTCTCCCCCGAGCAGATCCTGCGGAAGGACATGGACATCTATTTTTCCGGTGGCTTCATCGAGGATCATCCTGATAAGGTTCAGGAATTCATCGATCTGTCCCTCCGGTATTACCAGCCCGAGGATGCCTTTCTGCGGCAGTTCGCGGCATGCCTGCGGCACGATACGGCGGACCGCCTTGACGGCATCAGTGTGCCGGTTCTCATCGCGGCGGGAGACGACGACCCGCTGGTGCCGTCGGTAAACTCGAAGATCCTGAAGGAACTCATCCCGGGCGCCGGGCTGCACCTTTTCCCCGATCGCCGACACTGTTTTTTCATGGAAGAGGCGGAGGCGTTCAACCGGATGGTGATTGAATTCTTCAACACGGTTGAAAATCCGTAACATAACCCAAGGAAGGATCGGTGCTGGAATTGTTGACCGATAAAGTCGCCTGGGTAACCGGCGCGGGAACCGGGATCGTACAGGCGGGAGCAACAGCCCTCGCGAAAGAGGGGGCCCGCGTCGTTCTCTCCGGCCGCCGCAGGGGACTGCTTCTCGAAACGCAGCAGATCATCTCGAAGGGCGGCGGCGAGGTCTGGACACCGATCATGGACCTCAGACTCGAGCCGCTGGCCGATGACTTGAAGGCACGGATGCTCAGGGCCGAGGATCTGGGAGAGGCCATCCTGTTTGTGGCCCGGCTGCCCAAACACGTCTGCCTCAATGAACTCCTGATCAGCCCGACCTGGCACCGCATGTACGTCAACGATCCCAACCGTCCGCCGATGGGAGAGGGGTAATCATTCGTCGTTTTTCTACTGAAAAAGGGGACTATCATGGGATCATTAACAAGATTTCAAGGTTTTATTGTTTGTTTCCTTGCACTGATCAATCTTTTTTTCTATGCATGCGATGACACATCCAAAGAGCAGATTAAAGCACCTCTGCCAAGCCCCGATCTTCTCAAGGCTCAATGCGCGCTCATTGGTGATCCACGGGTGGAAAGGATCTCCGAGCATGTCTGGGCCGCTATCGGGTATGACCTGGCAAACGAAATTCTCATTCACACCCCGGAAGGCACTGTTGTTATAGACCCCTTGATGAGTCCCAAACGTGGAGAGCCTGCCAGAAGAGACCTGCTGGCAAGCGCGCCGGAAGGTCCGGTTAAGGCGATTATCTATACCCACAGTCATATCGATCATGTCGGCGGCACGTCCATCTGGATGGAGGATTCACCTCCAATCTTGGCCACCGACAAGTTCACCGAACATTTTTACAAGCAGTACCATTTATTCCTCACGATTGAAACTATCAGGGGAAGACGGCAGTTCGGCGAACATGCCTCTCTCGAGGATCTGCCCTGCAGTGGTATCGGGCGGAGAACGGATATCCAGGCTTCGCTTGATGGCGCCGGGACCCGTCTGCCGACACACACATTTTCCGGAACCAAAACCCTGAACATCGGAGGGGTGTCCATCGTATTGATCGAAGCACCGGGAGAAACCCACGATCAGTTAATGGTCTGGATACCGCAGGACAGGACACTGATCTGTGCCGATAACTTCTACTGGACGTTTCCAAATCTCTACACGATACGCGGCACGAGTCCCCGGCCTGTCGGTCAGTGGATCAAGAGCCTCGATGCCATGCGGAAGCTGCGACCGGAGCATCTGGTTCCCGGCCACACAATCCCTATTCATGGTGAAGAGGAGATTGCGGCAGCGCTTACCAACTACCGTGATGCCATACAGTGGGTTCGGGACGAGGTTGTCCGAGGTGCCAACAGGGGTTATGACATCGACACCATCGCGGAGAATATCAAACTGCCCCCGCACCTTTCAGGGCTCCACTACACGACGGAATTCTACGGACAGATCGACTGGTCCGCCAGGGGTATCTATACCAGCAATCTCGGATGGTTCGATGGGAGACCCGACAAACTCTATCCGATGAAGAAGAAAGAAGCCGCTCAAAGAGAGATTGTGCTGATGGGAGGGTATGAGAGAGTCCTGCAATTGGCCGATCTGGCCTTGCGACAGAATGATTTCCGATGGTCGATACATCTGCTTGCCAAGTTGTCAGACAGCGGCATGGCGACGGGGAAGATGAAAGAGATCTTGAATGATAAACTGGCCGCCGGTTATGAAAAGATGGCATCGACCCTCTACAACCTGAACGGACGCGGGTATCTTCTGGAATCGGCATACGAGCTCAGGCATGGGCTGGAGAAGCCTTCCCCTCCGAGGCTTGATGAAAGCCTGGTGAACAGGATATCCCTCGAACATATCTTCTCCATCATGGCTACCCGGCTGAATCCGGAAAAGTCCATGAACGTCCATGAGACGGTGCATTTTGTATTCCCGGATGAAGAAAAGCGTTTTGTCGTAACCGTCCGCAGGGGGATAGCGGAGGTAGTCGAGGGGGAACCGATACCAGGCACCCCGGATCCCATCGCTGTCCTCACAGCAGACGGGATTGCCTTCCGCAATATGGCCCTGAAGATAAAAAGTCCACTTGCGACATTCGCTTCCGGTAAGATCAAGGTAGAAGGTAGTCGGTTAGGTTTCCTGGCCTGGTTTCGCCGATTCGAGCGCGACTGAATACATAATCAGGATACGCGCATTGCTGACAGTGCTGCCCGGAATTGCACACTGCTTTCTGCAACCGGGAAATTCAAGTCGGGATCTGCTCCTTCAAATACAGAACCCGTATATAATTTCAAAGAACCGGATACTGAAAACGTATACGCAGAAACGTAACCGGAGATTGCTGAAAAAATAGTATGTTTGAAAGGGTCTGATGGGCCAGGGGATCAATAAACATTTGCTTCTTACCGGCCTTCTGTAGTACCTATCCTCCGTTAAAATATCACAAAATCACCTCACGCAAGGAGTTCGACAATGCCCTTTCCCTCTCTTCCGGAAGAGTTTTTCAGGCCTCGCTCGGTCGCGATCATAGGCGCTACAAAAAAAGCGGGTTTTGGAAGCGGCATCCCCGCCTTTCTGAAACGAAACGGATATGGCGATCGTCTCTACCTGGTCAATCCCCGAGAAACAGAGATAGAAGGGCTCCCCGTGTACCGGCGCGTGATCGACATTCCTCACAGCATCGACCTTGCCATCATCATCGTGCCGAAAGAACATGTTCATGCCGTGATCCGGGACTGTCTTGAAAAGGAAATTCGCGCCATCATTCTTGAATCGGCAGGGTTCAGCGAGACGGGACCCGAGGGGGCGGTCCTTGAGGAGGGTATCGAACGGCTCCTCCGGGGAAGCGGTGCGCGTCTTATCGGCCCCAACTGCGTGGGTCTTATCAATCCACATGATTGCTTCGCCTCCACGGAGGTGGATTTTGACGAAATCCGCCCCGGAAACGTGGGAGTCATTGCCCAAAGCGGGGTATTCGGCAATATCGTCGCCGACTGGGCGCCCAGTCAGGGCCTTGCCTTAAGTGGGCTGGTAACGATCGGAAATCGCATCGACGTCGACGAATCGGATATGCTCTACCACTTTGGCGCTGATGAGAGGACCGATGTCATTGTTCTGTATCTGGAAGGTGCAAAAAACGGGCAGCGATTCATGAAGGCGGCCCGCGAAGTGTCTTTGAAAAAGCCGGTTCTGGTCTATAAAAGCGGTAGAACCGAAGTGGGGAAAAAGGCCGCCGCCTCTCATACAGGAAGCCTGAGCGGCGATGACGTCCTCTACGACGCCTTCTTTCATCAGTCCGGCGTTATCAGGGCCTCGACCTTTCAGGAACTCTTCGATCTCGCCCGCGTCTTTTCACGCGAACCGCTGATGAAAGGACCCAATATCTCCGTGGTTACCTCCTCTGGATCACTCGGCGTCATGGCCGCTGATGCCGCCTTTCAGCTTGGATTGCAGTTTCCCGATCTGGGGCCTGATACGGTAGCGGCGGTTCGGGGCCATGCCCCTGCGTGGATGAATGTCAAAAATCCTCTTGACGTGGGCCCGTCGGGGCTCTTCGGAGTTGCCCTTGAAGCGGCCCTCAGGGATAAACAGGTAAGTGGTGTCATCGCCATTCCGGTGATTCCGGGAACAATCATCAAATCTATTGTCGACGCGGGAATCGATCCGGCCTTTATGTTCGGTGAAGCCGAGAAGATTCGGAAGGCCGCCCCGGAAAAACCGGTGCTCATCTATACGGTGGGAAGTAATTTTTGGGTCCAACT
>CAYXUH010000045.1:0-13859 GCA_964468685.1 uncultured Syntrophaceae bacterium
AATTAATAATTCCGGAGGTTTTTACTTTGACGAAGCCATAAAGGATAAATTTTCATCCCCGACTAATTATACAGTGGAACTTTATTCGTGGAAGGATGATTCTCTGGGGAGGGAATAACTGCGCGACAGACCGCTCTCCGGAGTCTGGTGGTCTATTTTTTCTCCCACCAGCCTTTGGGCATCTTCCCATTGTTCTTCGCTGTCAGCTCAGCAGTAAGGGCATACATCTTCTCGGAAATCTCTTTTGCTTCCCCTCTCGCTTTTTCCCTGGCTTCCGAATCGTTGTTTTTAGCAGCTTCCCGCACTCTATCCAAGGCTCTTTTGAGTTCAGCCTCCAGCTGTTTCTTTTTTTTCTTATAGTACTCAATATCTACTTCACTTCCTGCCTTCTTGTCCTTGAGGTTATTCGCCTTGGAAGACACCTTTGCTGCTTTCTGCTCACTGCCCGATCGTGCAGGCCGTATGTTTGCCGGGGCCGTTTTTTCTATCTTTCCGACGGAATCTTTGTGAATCCCCACAATCCCGCCATAGATGTAAAACTTTATCTGGTCGCCCTCGCTCCAGTACCTGAGAGTCTTAAATTCTCCCCCATTTTTCAGCCGAATACGATATGAGGCGTCACCGGTGACGGGAAATGACAAAAACGAAAAGATTATGACAATCATCGGAATTAATTTTTTCATAATAAACAAGGGTAATCTCTAATACATGTATTTGTGTAAAACTGTAGAAAAGATTAGTCCTTCTGTCAACCACTTTCACGAAGAGAAACAACGGTCATCGATCACGCCAAATTGCAGAACACCGCCAAAACCTCTTGACTTGAAAAGGCTATCTATATATATTCCCAGACAGGTTAAAAATTGAAGAACCGGAAGGAAATACTTATGGGTACAGAGAAGAGATACTGCTCCATATGCGCGTGGAGGGGAACTTGTGCAAAGCGGTTCTCCGTTTCCAGGGATTCCAGCGGAAGGGTCCACTGTCCTGATTTTACCAGAGATCTTGCAATCAGAGATGAAGAGATCGATGTAGTAGAACAAAACGATCAAAAAACGAGCTGATAGGAAAGACTGAATCGATATAGAAGCGTGCCATTCGAAATTCATTAAAAAGGTTGGCCCCCGGGCCAACTTTTTCGTTTTCTACACCACAGAGAAAGCTCCATATGAAAAAGAAACTTATTGAACTACTTGAGAAATCGATTAATTCCTGCCTCAAAAGGGGGGCGTTGCAAAAAACGGGCATTCCCTTCATAGAAGTAGAGCTTCCGCGAGAAGGCGCTCACGGCGACTACGCGTCCAACATCGCCATGGTGCTTGCATCAGGTCAAGGGGAGGCCCCCCGCAATATAGCCGATCGCATCATCGAGAGCATCGACGACAGTGAAGGAATTATCGACAAGATAGAGATAGCCGGGCCCGGTTTTATAAACTTTTTTATCAAAACCAGCGCGTGGGTCGCCCTCTTGAAGGGAGTGGACGAACTCGGAGACCGGTATGGCGAATCCAATATCGGAGATGGCTCCAAGGTCCAGGTGGAATTTGTCAGCGCCAATCCCACGGGGCCCCTCCACATAGGGCATGCCAGGGGCGCCGTCATCGGTGATGTTATCGCCGGCATCCTTCAGGCATCAGGGTTTTCCGTATCCAGAGAATATTACATAAACGACGCCGGAAACCAGATGAATACGCTGGGAGAATCCGTCTACTACCGGTACCTGGAACTGATGGGAGAAAACATCTCCTTCCCCGAAACCTGTTATCAGGGGGGGTACATCACGGAGCTTGCCCGCGAGATACACGAAAAGTTCGGGGACAGGTTCCGTTCAGATAAAGAGGGGGCAGTCCCCTTTATGACGGAGTACGCGGCCGGATCGATTCTTGAGGGGATCAAGGAAGATCTCGAGACGCTGGGAGTGGTCTTCGACCGCTATTTCAGTGAAAAGGAACTGTACAAGAATGACGACGTGGCAAGGATCCTTCAGAGGCTTCAAAAAGAGGAATTCATATACGAAGATGGGGGCACTCTGTGGTTCAAGACAACAGACTTCGGTGACGAAAAGGACCGGGTCGTTGTCCGAGAAAACGGTGAGCCCACCTACTTTGCGGCCGATATTGCCTATCACCTCAACAAATACGCACGTGGCTTTGACAAGGTCATCAATGTATGGGGAGCGGACCATCACGGATACATACCGCGGATGCAGGCCTGTATCCAGGCCCTCGGCAGGGAGAAGGAAGACCTCGGAGTCGTCCTGGTCCAACTGGTGAATCTCCTCAGGGGTGGTGTTCCCGTTCCCATGTCCACCAGGGCTGGTGAATTCGTCACCATACGGGAGGTAACCGACGAGGTGGGAAAAGATGCGGCAAGGTATAATTTTCTGATGAGGAGGTCTAACAGCCACCTCGACTTTGACCTGGAAATCGCCAAGGCGCAGTCAAGCGAAAATCCGGTATATTACGTGCAGTATGCCCACGCCAGGATTTGCAGTATCATAAGGAACGCCGTTGAGCAGGGGTACCGGATCCCGGTCTACGGCGAGATTAACACCGATCTCCTTACCACTGCGGAAGAACGTGGGCTTATCAAGATAATCGACACGTTCCCGGAGATAGTTGAAGGAAGCGCACGGGCACTTGAACCGCATCGCATCCCCTACTACATCAACGAGCTTGCCTCTGTCTTTCACAGCCTTTACAACAAACACAAGGTTGTCTCAGACGACACCGAGCTGACAAAGGCGAGGTTGTTTTTGATTAAATCTACTGGCATAGTAATTAGAAATGCCTTAAAATTATTGGGAGTTTCAGCACCGGAACGTATGTGAGATCTGAGTCTCCATGGCTCAAATCCCGAGTAAGGGTATAACCGATGTCGCAGAAAACCGGAGAGTTCGAATTCAAACTGGGCAGGTCCGGCCTGACGTTTTTCATTTTTGTCCTCGCCCTGGTCTTGTTGTTTGCCTTTGTAGGGGGGGTAATGGTCGGTAAGAATATTGAAAGCTATCCGGAAAAGATTGCCAAGGGCATACCGGGCGCCATAAAGGAAACGATCACAAAAAGCATGGATATCGAACCGGATACGGCCGGGCGTGATGTCACCCGGGATGTCGGTCAAAGCGATGCCACTCCGGAGACGCCTGCAAAGGAAGAGAAGATCGAATTTACCTTTTACGACACACTTAAACAAACCGGTGAGGACGTAAAAGAAACCTTCAAGGATGAGAAGGTTCCAGCCCCTGGAACCTATACTCCATCTGAAAGAAAACAGACCGGTGGTCCGTACACGATCCAGGTAGCATCCTTCAGGGACAAAGGCATGACAGAGACCTTGAGTAAAAAGTTGTCCAATATGGGGTATACCCCACGGGTAGATGAGGTAACCCTCCCAACAAGCGGAAAGTGGTTCCGCGTAAAGCTGCAGGGCTTTGCCACATATGATGAAGCCAGAGGCGTTGGCTCCCTTCTGGAGAAGAAGATAAAAGGCATTAAGTGCCTTATTATAAAAAATAGAGAATCGGAATAAACGGCTATGTTTGAAAATCTGACCGAGAAACTGGATACCGTCTTCAAGAAACTCAGGGGAAAGGGTGTCCTCGACGAAGAAAACGTCAAGGCGGCGATGAAGGACATCCGGATGGCGCTCCTTGAGGCGGATGTCAACTTTCGGGTAACCAAGGAATTCATCGAAGATGTCGGTCAGCGAGCGATTGGTCAGGAGGTCCTGGACAGCATAACCCCCGGGCAGCAGATAGTCAAAATTGTCCACGACAGGCTCGTTGAGCTGATGGGAACAGAGAGCAGCCACCTGAACCTCTCCAACCGATTCCCTGCCCCCATCATGCTGGTAGGTCTTCAGGGATGCGGGAAGACAACCACCGCGGCAAAGCTTGCCCGCTATTTGAAAAATCAGGGCCGCCGGATCTCCCTGGTCTCTGCGGACGTCTACCGCCCCGCGGCCATCGAGCAGTTAAAGATACTTGGAGAAAAAATAGGCGCGAACGTATATGACTCACAGGACCAAAACGACCCGGTACAGATCTGCGTTGATGCGGCTGAAGATGGAAAGGCAAACGGCTTTGACACCCTGATCATCGACACCGCGGGTCGGCTGCACATAGACGACGAATTGATGGACGAATTGAAACGGATAAAAGATGCCGTCAACCCGTCCGAGATACTCTTTGTCGCCGATGCCATGACGGGTCAGGATGCCGTATCGGTAGCGGAGGCGTTTGATACCCTGCTGAACATACAAGGCGTTGTACTGACAAAGATGGACGGCGATGCGCGCGGCGGAGCGGCACTGTCTCTGAAAAGGGTCACCGGGAAACCGGTCAAGTTCATCGGCATGGGTGAAAAGACTGATGAGCTTGAAGTCTTTCACCCCGAACGAATGGCGTCCAGGATTCTCGGCATGGGTGATATTCTGACCCTGGTCGAAAAGGCCAAAACGGCTATAGATGAAAAG
Organism: uncultured Syntrophaceae bacterium; assembly: GCA_964468685.1. Classification (GTDB taxonomy): domain Bacteria; phylum Desulfobacterota; class Syntrophia; order Syntrophales; family UBA2210; genus UBA6078. The sequence continues at coordinate 4,474 of CAYXUH010000045.1, forward strand.
GCCGCACAAGAGCTCGAACGGAAGATCCGGAAAGATTTATTTACACTGAACGACCTGAAAAAACAGCTGGCGCAGATGCAGAAGATGGGATCGCTCCAGGACATTCTCGGGATGATACCGGGACTCGGAAAGGTAAAAGCCCTGAAGAACGCTACGCCGGATGAGCGCGAACTGGTGAAGACAACCGCCATCATTGATTCCATGACAGAGAAGGAACGGATCAACTACAAGATCATAAACGGTCAGAGGAGAAAAAGGATCGCCAGGGGGAGCGGCACCACGGTACAGGATGTCAATAAGGTTCTCAAAAACTACATAGAGATGAGAAAGATGATGAAAAAACTGAAAAAAGGCGGCATGAAATCGATGATGAGGGGAAATTTATCCTTTAAATAAAACAAAACATGTGCTACTAGGAGAGGTAGTTCAAAAATATCAGGAGGAGATAATCCGCAGAATGGCAGTTAAAATAAGATTGACGCGAATGGGTGCAAAAAAGAAACCGTTTTATAGAATTGTGGTGGCTGAAAGCGAGGCGCCGCGTGATGGAAGGTTCATCGAAATAGTTGGAAATTACGACCCCTTGAAGGATCCGGTCGAGATAAACATCAAGGAAGACCGAGTGGCAGAATGGCTGTCAAAGGGAGCAAAACCGACGCAGACGGTGTTGAGCCTTTTTAAGAAGAAAGGGCTTGTACCAGCGACTAAAGAAGCTGAAAAAGCGCAGTTATAGGGTTTAGTACGAAACCATCTTCATCTTACTAATTCCACTAATCGCGGGGGGGGGCTGTGATGAAAGATTTGGTCAAGTATATGGCTCAGGCTTTGGTAGATTATCCTGATGATGTCGAGTGCTCTGAGGTGGTCGGCGAACAGACTTCTGTCATTGAATTGAGAGTCGCAAAGGATGACCTGGGGAAGGTCATAGGAAAACAGGGGAAAACCGCAAAGGCGATGAGAACCATCTTGAGTGCCGCGTCATCCAAGATACATAAGAGGGCGGTTCTCGAGATCATAGAATAAGTGAATGACCTGCTTGAGATAGGAAAAATCGTTAAACCCAGCGGCCTCAAAGGCCGTCTTAAGGTTCTTTCATATTGTAAACCAACGCAGGAGCTTGAAGCGTTGGCGAGTGTTTTCGTCGGTAGAAATATCGAGCATGTATCTCCTTTCACCGTGAGATATCTCCGCGTTAAGGGAGGTTCCTATTCTCTTGAACTTGAAGGTGTCGAAGACGTGGAAAGGGCCGGTGAATTGGTAGGGCAATCCGTCTTTATCCCCCCGGAGAAACTTCCGGATGGCGAATACTACTGGAGAGAGATCATAGGGCTTGATATTGTTACAGAAGAGGGCCAGAAATTGGGGCAAATCACAACAATTCTACCGACGGGAAGTAACGATGTCTATATCTGCAACGGCGGTGAAAGAGAAATTCTCATCCCGGCGTTTGATGATGTGGTACGAAAGATCGACATTGGAAAAGGCCTTATGGTAGTGAGGCTGCCCGAAGGGCTTTAGAATGATTGCTTTTGATATCTTGTCCGTCTTTCCGGAAATGTTTCAGTCCGCGCTTGGCAGCAGTCTCATAAAAAAGTCCATCGACAAGGGCCTCGTCGAAGTAAACCTTCATAATATCAGGGATTACACCAGGGACAAACACAGAACGACAGACGATACCCCGTACGGAGGGGGTGGCGGAATGGTTATGAAGGTAGAGCCTGTCGCGCGCGCCCTGAAATCGATCGTTCACACCGGGGACGAGGCGTGTGTTCTCCTTCTCTCACCACAGGGGGAGCCGTTCAGGCAGAAAATCGCGGAAGAGCTCTCTCGCTATTCCAGGATTGTCCTGATCTGCGGGCACTACGAGGGAATAGACGAACGAGTCAGAGAGCATCTGGTTGATAGAGAAATATCGATAGGAGACTATGTCCTGAGCGGTGGGGAACTACCTGCAATGATAGTGGTCGATGCGGTTTCCCGACTTGTACCAGGTTTTGTGGGAAACAGCGAATCGGTGCTGTACGATTCCTTCTCGACCGGACTCCTTGAAGGCCCCCACTACACGAAACCCCGAGAGTACGAAGGCTGGAAGGTACCGGACGTGCTCCTTTCGGGGCACCAGAAGAAGATAGACGAATGGCGGCGCAGAGAATCCCTCCGAAGGACACTGACCGGAAGACCGGATATGCTCAGGCAGGCCGATCTTACGGAAGAAGATAAAAGGGTACTTGAGGAGCTGAGGGCAGAGGACCCTGAATGTGTGTAATGCGCGCTGAAAACCTGTACATTGCCCTTTTACATTACCCCGTTTATAACAAGAGAGGCGATATTGTGACGACGGCGGTAACCAATATGGACATACACGATATATCGCGGGCCGCCAGGACATACGGCGTGAAACGGTTTTACATCATAACGCCGATAGAACAGCAGAAAACGTTCGTAGAACGTATCCTGCATCACTGGCAGAAGGGGTATGGCATTACTTACAACCCTTCGAGAAAAAAGGCCTTTGACATCGTGAGGGTGACCGATACACTCGACGGCACTATAGCTGCCCTGTCACAGGAGACCGGGGAAAGGGTCAACGTGGTGGTTACGAGCGCCTCACCCCGGGGAAATTCCCTGACCTGTGAAGCTATAGGGGAAAAGATATCACAAAGCAGTGAGGTCTTCCTTATACTGTTTGGAACGGGATGGGGGATAGCCGAAGAGGTTATTGATAAAGGCGACTTCTTTATAGAACCGATACAGGGAAATTCGGATTACAACCATCTGTCCGTCAGGTCGGCGGTAGCCGTCACACTGGACAGACTATGCAGATAAAACTAATTATAACCATGCTATTTCAGAGGAGGATTTTGGATCATGAACGTTCTCGACACGCTTGAGAAAGAACAAATGAGATTTGATATTCCCGGTTTCAAGCCGGGTGACACCGTTAAGGTGCATGTAAAGATTGTAGAGGGTCAGAAGGAACGTATCCAGATATTTCAGGGATCCGTCATACGAAAGAGAGCGGGACAGAACCGTGCCACATTTACCGTACGGAAAATATCTTCCGGTGTCGGCGTTGAGAGAACGTTCCCCATCCACTCCCCCATTATCGACAAGATAGAGGTGGTCATGAGGGGCAAGGTGCGGCGCTCGAGACTGTATTACCTGAGAGACCTCAAAGGCAAGAAGGCAAGGATAAAGGAACTTGGCAGAAGGTGACATGCACCAATTCGAACTGCGTGCCCGCCGGCGTGGCTTTGACGCGATCGCCGGCGTCGACGAGGCCGGGAGGGGACCACTCGCAGGCCCTGTCGTTGCGGCGGCAGTTATTTTACCTTCAAATTACACAAACGGGGAGATCAGAGACTCAAAGAAGCTGACTCCCCGAAGAAGAGAGTCCTTGTACACCATCATACGAAATGATGCCATCTCCGTTGGTCTTGGCGTCATAGAGGCCTCGACCATTGACAGGATCAATATCCTCCAGGCAACACTGTCGGCGATGAAGATGGCCGTCTCGAATCTCTCCCCCCAGCCCGATTACATACTCATAGACGGAATAAATACCATCCACACAGACATCCCGCAGGAGACGATTATCAAGGGAGATTCCCTGAGTCTTTCCGTGGCGGCCGCTTCCATCATAGCAAAGGTGTCGAGAGATCATATCATGGACAGGTATCATGTCCTGTACCCCCAGTATAACTTCCTCAAAAATAAGGGATACGGGACGGAGGAACATCGGGAGGCAGTCAAAGAATATGGCAGGTGCAAGATCCACAGAAGGTCCTTCAGGGTCAAATAACAGAGAGAAGGGCGCAAAGGGAGAGGATATAGCGGCTGCCTGTCTGAAAAAGGAGGGGTACCGGATCGTCGAGAGAAACTACCGATGCCGGTATGGAGAAGTCGACATCATCGCCATGGACAAAAAAGATGTGGTCTTCGTCGAGGTCAAAGGGAGAGAATCAGACGCCTTTGGTTCACCCGAAGAGGCCATCGGTCCAGCCAAGCAGAAAAAGATCTCGAAGGTGGCACTCCACTACCTGCAGGAGAGGGGGCTTGGCGACCACAACGCGAGGTTCGATGTGGTGGCGATACGCTTCATGCCGCAGGGAAGTCAGGTACAACTGATACAAAACGCCTTTGATCTGAGTTTGTAATCACGGACCGTTATGAAACAAGGAACCCTCTACATCGTTGCCACCCCCATCGGTAACCTCGAGGACATAACCCTGCGCGCTATCCGGGTTCTCGGAGAAGTAGGGCTGATCGCGGCCGAAGACACGCGCAGGACACGGATCCTCCTTGATGCCCACGGGATCGGCACATCCCTGACCAGTCTCCACGACCGCAATGAACTGAAAAAGAGCGCCCATCTGATAGTCCGGCTGCAGCAAGGGATCGATATCGCCTACGTCTCCGACGCGGGGACGCCCGGGATATCCGACCCCGGATACATCTTCGTCAAGCAGGCCATTGAACAGTCCATCAGGGTCGTCCCCGTCCCGGGACCGGTTGCCGCGGTTGCCGCGCTGAACGTCTCAGGCCTCCCCATGGACAGTTTTGCCTTCTTCGCATTTCTCCCCTCCCGCAGCGGAAAGAGAAGACATCTCCTCGAATCCGTCAAGAAAGAAACAAAGACCATGGTCTTCTACGAATCCCCCAACCGGATCGTCTCTACCCTGAAAGATATAGGTGATATCCTCGGAGACCGGCAGATCGCCGTGTCCCGTGAGCTGACAAAGATATACGAAGAGACGCTGCGCGGCACTGTGAGTGAGGTCATCAAATCCCTCGAGGAGAAAAGGGTGAAGGGGGAAATCACACTGGTCGTTTCGGGGGCCGCGACCGCCCGAGCGGACGTTTCCCCCGAAGAGATCCGGGCACACTTTCAGGAGGCACGCACAGACCCCGCAACCTCCACCCGGGACATCATCGATGCACTCTCGAAGGAGATGGGCATGCCGAGAAAAGAGATATACCGGCACGTTCTCGACTTTATACAGGAAGAGTCGGACGACGGATCGTCCTGATATTCCTCGCACAGATGAATCGGGTATTCCTCAACCGGGGCAACCGGATACATCCAACTCATGGGGGGCAGAGAAATGGCGCTCAAGAACCTGAGAGAAGCGTGGGACCTTGTGGTGATAGGAGGGGGCATAACAGGGGCCGGAATCCTCAGAGAGGCTACTCGCATGGGCCTTGCGGTCCTCCTCGTGGAAAGGATGGACTTCGCATGGGGGACATCGAGTCGTTCCACAAAGCTCGTCCACGGCGGCCTCCGTTACCTGAAGGAAGGACATCTCTTACTCACAAAAGAATCCGTTGAAGAGCGAGAGCGTATGCTGGTTGAAGCCCCCGGTCTGGTTGAACAGATAGGCTTCCTCATGCCGGTGTACCGGGGCGTATCACCGGGCAAATGGTCCCTCAACATCGGTCTCATCCTCTACGATCTCATGGCGCGTGAACGGCAACACCGGTTTTACGACAGCGAGGATTTCTCCGCGCTTACCCCCCACCTCAAGAGAAAAAATCTTGTGGGAGGTTTTCGTTTCTTTGACGCCCAGGTCGACGACGCGAGACTGGTGCTCCGCCTAATCAACGAGGCCATAGACTCCGGAGCCTGCGCCCTCAACTACACGGCAGCACGTCAGATAGTCCGCGCCGATGACGGGCACGTCGCAGGCGTCGTGATAGAAGATACGGAAACGCTGGAGAGGAAAACAATCTCTACACGTACGATCATCAACGCAACCGGGGCCTGGGGTGAAGAACTGCACCCATCACCCGACCGGAAGCGGCACCTCCGCCCTCTGAGGGGAAGCCATCTCGTCTTTCCCCCTTCGGTTATTCCCATCGACAAGGCAGTGGGTCTGGTCCACCCGACCGACGGCAGACACGTATTTGCGATCCCGTGGGAAGGAGCTATCCTGGTCGGTACCACCGACATAGATCATCGCGAAGATATGCACGAGGAGCCCTCCATTACGGGAGGAGAAATAGCATACCTGATAGAGGCTATTCAGGCGTTTTTTCCTTCCCTCGACGTGTCGGAGAATAACTGCATAGCAACATTCGCCGGGATCAGACCGGTCTTCAGCGAAGGCAATCTCGATCCCTCGGATGAATCGCGGGATTATGTCGTCTGGAAGGACAGGGGGCTCGTTACAGTGACGGGCGGAAAACTGACAACCTTTCGAAAGATGGCATGGGACACACTGAAGGCGGCCAGAGATTTCCTCCCTCCGGTTCGATTTATCGGGAGGAGCGACCCGGTCTTCTCCCCGGTACCCGAAGGCCCGCAGGATGACTTCGGCCTATCCTCCCGGGTATGGCGTCGCCTCTACGGCCGGTACGGAGCGGCCGCGGATGAGATGGTACGAGCGGCATCCGCCGCCGACCTTACGCCCATCCCGGGCACCCTGACGCTGTGGGCGGAGCTGCCCTTCGTGGCACGGCGCGAACAGGTACGGCACCTTTCCGATCTTCTCCTGAGAAGGGTGCGTATAGGATTATTGACACCCGGGGGCGGCAAGGCGTATATTAAGCGCGTACAGAAACTCTGTGAGACTTCACTGCCGTGGGACAGAAAACGATGGGGGCAGGAAATCAAGGATTACCTCGAACTGTGGAGGCGCTCCTATTCGATCCCGGGCAAAAAACAATAGGAACAAAAGACCGGAAAACGGGGGATATACCATGGAGAACAGGGATCTGCTTCTTTCCATCGATAACGGGACACAGAGTCTGAAGGCCCTCCTCTTTGATCTGAAGGGAGAACTGGTAGCGCGCCAGCAGATCATCTTTGAACCCTACTTCTCGGAACAACCCGGATGGGCGGAACAGGATCCCGCCGTCTTCTGGCAGGCCCTCTGCCAGGCTTGTCAGGGTTTATGGAAACAGGGGAACTACCGGGAACGTATTGCCGGTGTCTCCATCACCACGCAGAGAAGCACGATCGTAAACGTGGGCAAAGACGGAACACCCCTTCGTCCGGCCATGATATGGCTGGATCAGCGCAAGACATACGGCCTGCCCCCCCTCGGCGGGCCCTGGGGCCTGCTGTTCAAGATTGCCCGCCTCAGCGATACAATCTCCTATCTTCAGGCCGAGGCGGAGGTAAACTGGATCCGCACCTATCAGCCCGACATCTGGAGAAAGACACACAAATACCTCCTCCTCTCCGGGTACCTTACCTATCTCCTCACGGGAGAATTTACAGATTCCATCGGGTGTCAGGTGGCAATGATCCCCTTCGATTACAAACACCTGCGCTGGGCCTCAGACTGGGACTGGAAGTGGAAGGCCGTCCCCGTTGAGAGTGCAATGCTCCCCGATCTGATCCCCCCGGGGCAACCACTGGGGAGCATCAACCGGAAGGCCGCCGAGGAAACGGGTATCCCCGAAGGGCTGCCCCTGATAGCGGCAGCCACGGACAAGGCGTGCGAGGTGATCGGCTCCGGAAGCCTGGAGTCCTCCATCGGCTGCCTGAGCTACGGCACAACCGCTACCATCAATATCACCAGCAGGAAGTACATAGAACCGATTCCCATCCTCCCCGCCTACCCTTCCGCGGTGCCGGACTACCATACCATAGAGGTCCAGATCTACCGTGGGTTCTGGATGGTAAGCTGGTTCAAACAGGAATTCGGTTACCGGGAGCAGCAGGAGGCTTCCCTGCAGGGGGTAACGACGGAGACCCTCTTTGACAAAATGGTGGATGATATCCCCCCCGGTTCCATGGGGCTGGTGTTGCAGCCCTACTGGACCCCCGGTCTCAAGCTCCCCGGTCCCGAAGCCAAGGGCGCCATAATCGGCTTCGGAGACGTGCATACGAAGGGGCATGTTTACCGGGCCATCCTGGAGGGGCTGGGCTACGCCCTCAGAGAGGGAAAAGAGCGAATAGAAAAGCGGACGCATATTCCCATAACCAGCCTCCGTGTATCCGGCGGCGGTTCACAGAGCAGAAACGCCATGCAGGTGACGGCGGATATCTTCGGGTTGCCGACGGCCCGGCCGCATGTCTATGAAACATCGGGCCTCGGGGCGGCGATAGACACCGCCGTGGGTCTCGGTCTGCACGCTGATTTCGAATCGGCGGTCAGGGCCATGACGCATATCGGCGAGGTGTTCGAGCCGAACCGGGAGAACCAGGAACTCTATGACCGACTCTACCGCAATGTTTATGAAAAGATGTACCCGCATCTGAAGCCTCTCTATGAGCAGATCAGGGAGATTACCGGCTATCCTCAATAAGATAGGACGGCCCTACCCGTTGGCCACCCTCTAAAGATATTGACACAGAATAAAGCCGGCGTCTTCCTGCCAGTTCCCATAACAATAATTTTTCGGTAGTGTTTATAGCACGTTGATTAAAAACACCTTTTGCTATAACAAAAAATATGGTAGGCGGAGAGGGAATCTTCAGGCACACAATTCCAAGCGTGGCGAACGCTGGAGAGTCAGCATGGACTGGCTTCTCACATTTTCCGGGGGGCTGTCAAGGGATCCACGATCGGTACCGTATCCAACAAGGCAAGAGGGTGCCCTGTAATCATATGTACAAATCTTATTACGGCTTCAGAAAAAAACCGTTTCAGATGACACCCGACCCGGCTTATCTCTTCATGAGCAGGGGCCATGCGGATACGTACGCGCATCTTGAATACGCACTTATGGAAGACAAGGGCTTCATAGTCATCACGGGAGAGGTCGGCTCAGGCAAGACGTCTCTCATCAATCTCCTCATCAGGGAATGTGGAGGACAGTTCACAGTCGGGGTCCTGAACCCGAACATCGCGCGCACGCGGTCCGGACAGTTCACGGAGATGATCTGCCGTCAGTTCGACTTGGACGTAACCGGCGTTGGCACGGCAGAAATGCCGGGAATATTTCGAGATTTCCTCATCATGCAACAAGGCGCGGGGAGCAGGGCTATACTCATCGTGGACGAGGCCCAGGGGCTGACGGACACAATGATGGAAGAAGTTCGGCTTCTTGCAAATCTGAGAACGGGGAGGCATTACCTGGTTCAGATTATCCTGGCGGGTCAGCCCGAATTGGAACAGAAGCTCCGTCAAAACAAGGTAAGGCAATTTGTTCAGAGAGTAACGGTCTGCCGTCACCTGGGCGATCTGGACAAAAATGAGGTGGGCCAGTATATCCGCCACCACCTGCAACATGCGGGGGGATCGAAAAGCCTTGACATCTTTGATAATGAAGCAATTGAATCCATCTACGTGCATTCCAAAGGAATCCCGAGACGTGTCAACATTATCTCTGACGCCGCCCTTGTCTATGGCTATGCCGATGAGCTGCAGATAATCGGGAAAAGGGTGGTTGAGGAAGTGGTGAAAGACAGAGATACGGACGGGGTCCCGATCGGG
>CAYXUH010000046.1:0-13755 GCA_964468685.1 uncultured Syntrophaceae bacterium
AGCCACCGGCTCATAACCGGTAGGTCCCTGGTTCGAACCCAGGTGGGCCCACCACTTAAAGAAGGATATGTGGATTCTAGAAAAATACAGATGCCAGAAAAAGCAATTATATGTGATTTTTCAATAAGAAGTGCACCAGGATTTTGGTGCACTTTTTTTATGCACATCGGTCGGAAAGGGGAAGATTGTTGAAAGAGCAGATACTTTTATTGATTGAACTTCAGGAGATAACACTTGAGATAGATAATCTGACGGCAGGACGAGTCGATTTGCCGCAGAAAATAAGCAGGCTTGGCGAGGAATTGGAGAGCATTGAACGGGAACTGAACGAAAACGAACAAAGGGTGGAAATGCTGAAAGCCGATCACAAGGCGAAAGAAACGGCCCTGAAAAATAATATCGAAAGTGCAAGAAAAGCAAAGGGACGCCTCCTTGAGGTTAAGACCAACAAAGAATATGAAGCGATATTGAAAGAGTTAGACTCCATACATGAGAAGAACGGCGCAGTTGAGGACGAGATAATTCAAATGCTGGAGGCGATTGACCGGGCCGGCGAGAACTCGCAGGTAAAAAACGGAGAAGCTGCCGGACGCCGCTCCACATGCAAAGCCGAGAGGCAGAAGCTGCAAAAGGAATTGAGTTCCATCGGCTCCGAACACGAGACGATGATGAAAAAAATGGACATGGTACGAAGCAAAACAAAGGCAGGCGTTCTCAAAAAATTTGACATCATAAAAAACAGGAAGGGCGCCCGCGCCGTTGTGCCCGTATGGAAGGCGGTCTGCTCCGGATGTCACATGAATATTCCTCCGCAGATGTATAACGAATTACAGAGGAATGATAAACTGATGCTGTGTCCTCACTGTGAGAGAATCATCTACTGGGAAGACAGGAATGCCGATGCCTGAGAAAAAAGCGGTCCGGCTGTATACCGACGGGGCGTGTCGTGGCAACCCCGGGAATGGCGGGGCCGGAGCCGTCCTGTTCGATGAGCAGGGGGATGTGGTGACAACAGCGAAAAAATTCCTGGGCTCCTGCACCAACAATGAGGCGGAGTATGCCGCGCTGATCCTGGGGCTGGAAGAGGCCCTTGCGGGTGGACACAAGACCATTCAGGTTTTTCTTGATTCAGAGCTCCTTGTGCGACAGATCAACGGTATCTACCGGGTAAAAAACAGCAGGCTGAAGGAGCTGATGAAAGAGGTACAAAGGCACCTTGTGGTGTTTGATGAATATACCGTCAAACACGTGCCCCGCAGTGAAAATGCCGTGGCCGATAGACTTGCAAATGAGGCCATCGATGATGAGTTGGACATGGCTTAAAAGTATGGTATATACGGTCTGTCAGAGCAGATCGGATGATCGCGGGTCCGCGTCAGCGGGCCGGAGGAAAGTCCGAGCTCCACAGGGCAGGATGGTCGCTAACGGCGACTGGGGGCGACCCTAAGGAAAGTGCCACAGAAAATATACCGCCCCGATCTTTTTCGGGGTAAGGGTGAAAAGGCGAGGTAAGAGCTCACCAGTTTCCCGGGTGACCGGGAAAGCTTGGTAAACCCCATCCGGAGCAAGACCAAATAGGGAAACGTTGAGGGCGGCCCGCCCAAAGTTTCCGGGTAGGTTGCTTGAGGCAGCAGGCAACTGCTGTCCCAGATGAATGATCATCGCTCTTTCGGGGTAACCGGAAAGAGAGACAGAACTCGGCTTACAGATCTACTCTGACACACATTAAAAAAGGATATGCGACCACACGGTCACATATCCTTTTTCTTTTTCTATGGTTTCGCGGCGCGGTTATTTCCCCAGCGCCTTTTCTGTCTTCAGCACGTTCAGCGTTGTTTCGATTACGGTGTCGGAAATGAGAGAGATGCTGTTGATACCGCACTCGACGAGAAACTCCGCAAACTCGGGGTAATCACTCGGGGCCTGTCCACAGATGCCGATCTTCTTTCCCATCTTGTTTGCCTTGTCGATTGCTTCCCGGATGAGGGTGGTGACCGCCTGATTTCGCTCATCGAAAATATGGGCTATCAGAGAGGAATCCCTGTCGAGCCCCAGAGTGAGCTGGGTCAGGTCGTTTGAACCGATGGAAAATCCGTCGAAGATCTTGCCGAACTCCTCTATCAGAATGACGTTGCTGGGAATCTCGACCATCATGTACAGTTCAAGACCTTCTTCCCCTTGGACAAGGCCATTTTGCCTCATGACATCGACAACCTTTTTGGCCTCATCTACGGTCCTGCAGAAGGGGATCATCAATTTTACGTTGGAGAGCCCCATCTCGTTGCGCACCTTGAGCATCGCCTTGCATTCGAGGTTAAACCCGTCCCTGTAGCGGTCGTCATAATACCGTGACGCACCCCGGAATCCTATCATGGGGTTTTCCTCTTCGACTTCGAAGAGCGGCCCGCCGATCAGGTTGGCGTATTCATTGCTCTTAAAATCGCTCATCCTGACGATAACGTCATTGGGATAGAAGGCGGCGCCTATCTTTGCCACTCCCTGCGCCAGCTTGTCCACGAAGAAATCGGCCTTGTTTTCGTACTCCAGAGTGAGGGCTTCTATGGCCTTTTTGGTCTTTTTGTCCTTAAGCGTGTCAAACTGTATCAGGGCCATCGGGTGTATCTGTATAAAATTACTTATGATAAATTCCAGCCGCGCCAGCCCCACCCCGTCATTGGGGATGGATGCCACGTCAAAGGCGATCTCGGGGTTGCCGACATTCATCATGATCTTGGTTTTGGGGCGCTCCAGGCTTTCCAGGTTGACCTTCGTGACATCGTATTTCAAGATACCTTCATAGACATTGCCGACTTGCCCTTCGGCACATGATGCCGTTACCTCGCTGACTCCCTTCAGCTTCTCGGTCCCGTCCCCCGTACCCACGATACAGGGGACACCCAGTTCTCTACTGATAATGGCGGCGTGGCAGGTCCTTCCGCCCTTGTTCGTTATGATAGCGGCGGCGATCTTCATGATGGGTTCCCAGTCGGGGTCGGTCATATCGGTGATGAGGACCTCTCCCTTTTTGAAATCTCTGATGTCACTGGCACTTTCTATGACATGCGCCGGTCCGGCGCCGATCTTCGATCCGACCGCCGTTCCTGTAACGAAGACCTTTCCCGTCTCAGCAAGCTTGTAACTCTCCAGGACATTGACATCCCTCTGGGACTGAACGGTTTCGGGCCTGGCCTGGAGTATGAAGAGTTCTCCGGTATTTCCGTCCTTGCCCCACTCAATATCCATGGGTTTGAAGTATCCGGCCTTTTTAGAGTAGTGATCTTCTATGATGGCGGTCCACCGTGCAAGCGTCAGGATCTCTTCCTCTGTGATGCAGAACTGCTTCCTCTCCTCCTCCGCGACCGGAACAATCTCAACAGGGTCTTTTTCCCCTGATGCGTAGATCATCTTGACCTCTTTTGTACCCAGTGTTTTCTGGAGTATCGGCTTGTATCCTGTTTTAAGGGTCGGTTTGAAGACATAAAATTCATCGGGGTTGACCGTCCCCTGAACGACCATCTCACCCAGACCGTACGCACCGGTGAGCAGGATGGCATCTCTGAACCCCGATTCGGTGTCGATAGAAAAGATAACGCCGGAGGCCGCGAGATCGGACCGCACCATCTTCTGGACACCAATGGAAAGAGCGACCGACATATGATCAAAGTCCTTGTCTTCCCGATATGAAATGGCCCTGTTGGTAAAGAGAGAGGCGAAACACCGCTTGCACGCATCGACCAGGGCATCTTTGCCCCTGATGTTCAGGTATGTCTCCTGCTGTCCGGCAAAACTTGCGTCGGGCAGGTCTTCCGCCGTCGCGGAACTTCGCACGGCCACGTCGGTATCCTCTCCATACTCCTCGCAGAGTGTTGCGTAGGCATCGAGAATTGCCTGGTTGAGATCCTCCGGAATCTCGGCATTATAGATGAGAGATCGTATTTTTTCACCTTTTTCGCTGAGGTTGTGCATGTCGTGCGTATCCAGATCGGAAAGGATCTGCTCGATTTCGTCGTATATCCCGCCAGACTCCAGCAGATACCGATACGCATCGGCGGTCACGGCAAAGCCATCCGGAATATTGACCCCTTTGCCCGTAAGCGCTTGTATCATTTCACCCAAAGACGCGTTTTTGCCCCCAACCTGCGGGATGTCATCCAACTCTATCTCATTAAACCAGAGCACAAGTTTCTTGGTTTCCATGGCACTCCTCCTCACTAAAGACATTGGATTTTCAGAACCCATTTTACTAACAATTCCCTCTTTTGAAGTCAACAGCAAAGTGTCTCATAAAAGAACATTTTTCTGCTCACAATGTTCCTTGACAGGAAAAGCGGGAGTACGTTCAGTCCTCACTTCCACTGGTGAAGTCTGGTGTTCATAATTTTCTCCGCCGCTTTCAGGTCATCAACGGTGTTGATCCCCATGGCCTCGGACGGATCGCGCAGTATGAATGACCCGGTTCTGCGCCGCTGTCTGCGGGCGATTTCGAAGATGTCGGTAAAGTAGTACTCACCCTGGGCGTTTGTGTTGCCTATCTTTCTTACGGCCTCAAAGAGGAAGCTGTTCTGGGCGCAGTATATGCCCGTGTTGATCTCCTGTATCGCCTTCTCCTCTTCATTGGCATCACGTGCCTCGACGATCTTCAGGACATCGCCGGCCTCATTCTTTACCACCCTTCCATAACTGCCGGGGTCATCGAGGAGAGCGGTCATCACGGTGATGTCGCCCTCGTGCGACCGGTGACTTTCCAGAAGGGCCTCAATGGTGGATGGGAGAAGGAGGGGGACGTCACCACACAGTATCAGCACATCTCCGTCAAAGTCACGAATCGCCTCGCTCGCCTGCTGGACGGCGTGGGCGGAGCCCAGTTGCTCCTCCTGAATGGCATAGACCAGGTTCTCTCCTGCCATGGCTTCCATGACCATGGATGCCTGGTGCCCCACCACCACCACGGTTTTTTCCGCGCCAACCTTTCGCGCAAGCTCTGCCACATACCATACCATGGGTTTTCCGCGGATGGGATGCAGGACCTTCGTCAGATCGGACTTCATCCGTGTTCCCTTCCCGGCGGCCAGGATAATCGCGGCAAGGTCTTGTTGCTGCTTCCGGTGTATCATGTAACGGGTCCTTTCTATCTGAGCATCTCCAGGCCAGGGGGGAGTATGACCTGTACTTCGCGGATCACCTTCATGTCGGCATCCTCTATCACAAAGGTAACGGCGCCATGTCTGAAGATATCCCCCCTCTTGGGGATTCTGCCCATCTTGTACAGCAGAAACCCTCCAAGGGTTTCATAGTCTCCCTGGGGAATATCAACGGGCAGAAGGGTGCGGACGGTATCTATCTTTGCCTGCGCGTCAAAGAGATATTTCCCCGGCCCCACCTTTCTGTACAGCACCGAGTCCTCGTTGTGGTACTCGTCTTCAATTTCACCGACGATCTCCTCCAGGATGTCTTCGATGGTGACAATGCCGACGGCCCCGCCATATTCGTCAACGATGACGGCCATATGTTCTCTCCTGTTCTGTAGCTCAAAGAAGAGTTCCTTTGCCAGTTTCGTTTCCGGTATGTACAGGACATCTTTTTTCGTATACTTTTCAACGCAGACTTCATCGGGAGAGAGGAGCCCCTGATCTTTCCTGTAGAGAGCCTCCATGATGTCAAAAGAATATAATATCCCGATAATATTGAATATCTGACCACTATAAACGGGTACCTGAGAATACCCTCTGTCGATAATAATGGGGGTGGCCTCGCTGATGTCAGTGTCTACGGGGAGAACGGTCACATTGGAGAGGGGGACCATGATCTGGCCGGCCGTGGAGTCGGAAAAATCGAAGATCCTCTGTATCATCTCCTTCTCCGACTTCATGATATCCCCGCTTTTTTCATCCCGCAGGAGTGATTCCAGTCCGTCCTTCGTGATGTAAGAGGCATACGCGAGATCCTTGTCCCCTGAGAAAGCGGAGAGAACCCGTCGAGAGATCCGTGAAAGCACAAAGACAAGGGGATACAAAACCCATGAGGCGATC
This sequence comes from uncultured Syntrophaceae bacterium, assembly GCA_964468685.1. Lineage (GTDB taxonomy): Bacteria > Desulfobacterota > Syntrophia > Syntrophales > UBA2210 > UBA6078. Next base: position 6,030 of record CAYXUH010000046.1, read on the forward strand.
CATAAAAACCAGGAGATTTTAGGCGCCAGGCGATCCGCGTTCTGCTGAAAGATGCTTTTCGGTATCACCTCTCCCACGACAAGGATAAGAGGGATCATGACGACGATGGCGAGAAGCGCACCCCTTTCGGTTCCGAACACAGATATAAACAGGGCCGTGGTGAGGGCGGTGTTACTGACTTCGCACAGATTCGTTCCGGTCAGCGTTGTGGCCAGAAACCACTCCGGTCGTTCCATCAGTTTCAACGCCATGGCCGCGGAGCGTGATCCCTGCTGTGCCTTCCGCCGCATGATGTTGATATCGCAGGCCACCAGGGAGAGTTCTCCCCCTGAGAAGAGCCCTTCCAGGAAAAGGAGGATGGGAATGGGGAGAATAAACAGGAGATCAGTCATCGTGCGCCTCCCCTCTCTTCGTAATGCGTATCCTCAGTATTCGCGCCTTGTCTATTGTTTCCACCGTGAAGGTGTAGGTCCCCACCGATATTTCCTCACCCTCCGCCGGCAGTTTTCCAAACAGGTGGAAGACGAACCCTCCCGCCGTGTCAAACTCCTCCGTTGCGATCGGGATATCTACCAGTTCGGTGAAATCTTCAATATCCATCATGCCGGAGACAATAACGGTCTCCTCACTGATCCGGTGAAGCATCTCCCGGGAATCACCATTCTCTTCATAGATATCAACGAAAAGATTCCTGAGGATATCATAGAGGGTTACCAGCCCGGCCACTCCGCCATACTCGTCAACTACGATGGCCATCTGGAGGTTTCGTCTCTGAAAATCTTTGAGCATCTGGTCCGCCCTCTTTTCCATGGGAACGAAGTAGGGCTTCTTGATCAGGTGTTGCCAGCCGCCCACCTTCTGGTCCTTTGCTATTTCAGCCAACAAATGTTTGGCGTGCAGAATGCCCAGGATATTGTCCCTGTCCGTTTTATAGATGGGTATCCTGGAGACGCGCTCCTGTATGATGTCCCGTTCTATTCCCTGTATATCCATGGAGACCGGGAGACAGAACATGTCAACCCTCGGGATCATGATATCCGACACCCTCGTGTCGGCAAGTTTAAACACCTCGTGGATCAGGTCTTTCTGGGCCTCTTCCAGCGCGCCCTCCTGGTGCCCCGCGTCAACCAGCGCCTTGAAGGCGTCTTCGGTCAGCACCCCATTCTCTTCCTGCCTCGTCTTGCTGAAGAGGAATACAAACAGATCTGATATTTTTTCGAGGGACCAGACCACCGGACGCAGCAGTCCGGTCAGCAGAATCAGCGGCAGCGCAACGGCGCTGGAAAACCGCATCGGGTGGGTAACCGCGAAGTTCTTTGGTATCGCTTCACCAAAGATAATAAGCGTGATACTTGTGACGGCTATTGCAATCCATTTTCCTTCGGTTCCGAAGAGATAGATAGAGACGGAGGTCGTCAGGGCGGCAATGATAATATTGATAGACTCATTCCCTGTAAGAATGGTGACGAGAAGCCTCCGGGGCCGCGCGAGGAGGGTCCGGACGGAGGCCGTGAAAGGAATCCTTTCCTCCTTCATCTTGTGGAGATGAAGGGACGTAAGAAAAAACAGGGACGCCTCGGAACCGGAAAAGAATGCCGACAGGACGATCAGGATAACCAATAAGATGAGCTTAAAGGTAAGTTCGTATTCCAATGTTTTTAATAATCTCTCGCACGTAAGGTCAACCTTGCTGTGCTCAGCCGCAGGTTTTTTCTCCCAGACAGGAGGGAAAAGCAACCAAACCCTTTAACTTCTCGTAGATTATCCTTCCCTTTCAGAAAAGTCAACACATCAAAGACCCCGTATTCTTTGTCGTCTGTTCACCCGTGCGAACCGGCAGACATGCAGGTCCGAACCCGATGCCCTGCCCCCTGCCACGGACTGCCCCGCCAGCACCATCGTTAAAGAAAACATCAATGTATTGACAAAATGGGGCACTTAGTGAAATGTTCCCTTATGAGGAGACCGCACGGGATTCATCCTGTCCCTCGCACCCGCGGCTCAAGCCCGCGTGCGTGACTCCGGAGAGCATTAAATGAAACCACTTAAAATAATAACGGATTTTAAACCCAAAGGGGATCAGCCCCAGGCAATCGCGACCCTTATGGAGGGGGTTGAGAAGGGGCTCAAACATCAGGTGCTCCTGGGGGTCACCGGTTCGGGGAAGACCTTTACGATCGCCAACGTCATAGAGGCGTCGCAGCGCCCGGCCCTCGTCATCGCTCACAACAAGACCCTGGCGGCCCAGCTCTACAATGAATTCAAGGGGCTCTTTCCGGAAAACGCCGTCGAGTATTTTGTCAGCTACTATGACTATTACCAGCCAGAGGCCTACCTCCCGAGCACCGACAGCTATATTGAGAAGGACTCTTCCATCAACGACCGGATAGACAAGATGCGTCATTCGGCCACCCGCTCGCTCCTGGAGAGGAGGGATGTGATCGTTGTGGCCAGCGTGTCCTGTATCTACGGAATCGGTGCGCCGGATAAGTACGCCGGCATGCAGATCCCCCTGGAAAAAGATATGGAGATCGGAAGAGATCATCTCCTTCGAAGGCTGGTAGAGGTACAATATGAACGAAACGATATCGATTTTCATCGCGGCACATTCCGTGTCCGGGGTGACGTGGTGGAGATATTCCCCGCGTACGAAGAAGAGCGGGCACTGCGGGTGGATTTTTTCGGGGACGTGATTGAATCCATAGCGATGGTCGACCCCCTTCGCGGGAAGGTGGTGAGCAGGCTTGATCGAACCACCATATATCCGGGAAGCCACCACGTGGCGACACGCGACACGATGATACGAGCCATCTCTGCGATACGGGAGGAGCTGGCGCCGCGCCTGGACTTCCTGAAGTCACAGGACAAACTCCTGGAGGCGCAGCGACTTGAGCAACGGACCCTGTTCGATATAGAGATGATGGAGGAGATGGGATACTGCCAGGGGATAGAGAACTACTCCCGGCACCTGACGGGACGTATGCCGGGAGAGGCGCCCCCCACGCTGATGGAATACCTGCCTACGGATGCCCTCGTGATTATCGACGAGAGCCATGCCACGGTCCCGCAGATAAATGCCATGTACCGGGGAGACCGGTCGAGGAAAAGTACCCTTATAGAGTACGGGTTTCGGCTTCCCTCCGCCCTTGATAACCGCCCCCTTACCTTCAAGGAGTTCGAAACCTTTCCAAACCAGAGACTCTACGTATCGGCCACACCGGCAGAGTATGAACTGGAGCAGTCGGGAGACGTCGTTGTGGAGCAGATCATCCGCCCCACCGGTCTTATGGACCCCGAGATCGTGATCAGGCCGGTCGCGGGTCAGGTCGATGATCTGTTCGGCGAGATCAACCGAAGGGCCGAGCAGGGAGATCGCGTCCTGGTTACCACACTGACAAAGAGGATGGCGGAGAATCTCACGGAACATTATCACGAACTGGGGATGAAGGTGGCGTACCTCCACTCCGACATCAAAACCCTCGATCGGGTCTCGATTATTCGGGACCTTCGCATGGGAAAGTACGATGCCCTGATCGGGATCAATCTCCTCAGGGAGGGTCTCGATATCCCCGAGGTCTCCCTGGTGGCCATCCTTGACGCGGACAAGGAAGGATTCCTCCGTTCCAAACGATCGCTGGTACAGACAAGTGGGCGAACGGCGCGTAACATCAAGGGTCAGGTCATCATGTACGCGGACAAAATTACCGCCGCCATCCAGTTCTGTATGGAGGAAACGCAAAGAAGACGCAGGATACAAGCGCGGTTTAACGAAGAAAATAATATCACCCCGGAATCCGTCAAGAGAGGGCTGGACGATATCCTCAGCTCCGTCTATGAGGCGGATTATGTGACTGTCAGCGTCGAGGACAAGATGGCGGCCTACGTGTCCGGAGATATTCCCGCGATGATAAAAGAGCTAGAGGGCAAGATGAAGCGGGCGGCCAAAAATCTCGAATTTGAAAAAGCGGCGCAGATCAGGGACGAGATCAGGGAGCTGTCACGCGTAGAGACCGAACTCGGACTGTGGAAATAGGCAAACTGTTTGAAACTGGTATTCGCACATGGATGAGACTCTGCGACAGGAAAAGATACGAAACGCCCCTACCCGTTCGGGCGTCTACCTCATGAAGGATGGGGACGGCCGGGTTCTCTACGTCGGGAAGGCAAAAAGCCTCCGCGCGCGTGTTCGTGCCTACTTCGGGGGAACAGACTCGCGCCGGATGATCCCCTTTCTGGTCTCTCGGATAGAGGACATGGAATTCATCATCACGGACACGGAGAAAGAGGCCCTCATCCTTGAAAACAACCTGATCAAAAAGCACCGGCCCCGGTATAATGTCAACCTGCGGGATGACAAAAACTTTTACAGCCTGCGGGTCGATACCACCCAGGACTTCCCCCGTTTCCAGCTGGTCCGGCGTATCAGGAAAGACGGCGCGCGGTACTTCGGGCCCTATTCGTCCAGCGCCTCGGTGAAGGAAACCCTCCATTACCTGCACCGCATATTCCCCCTGCGCACCTGCAAGGACTCCGAGTTCAGACGGAGGACGAGACCCTGCATGGAATTTCAGATCAAACGATGCCTCGCCCCCTGCTGCGGTCTCTTTACCGCCAGCCAGTACCGCAAGATTGTGACCGAGGCGACCCTGTTTCTGGAGGGGCGCAGCGGAAAACTGGTCCGTCAGCTCCGGTCACGGATGGAGAGAGCATCCGAGGGTCTGGACTTTGAGGAAGCGGCCCGGATACGGAACAAGATCAGCGCGATTGAGACAACCTTGGAAAAACAGCGGATCGTCTCCCCATCTTTTAAAGACCAGGATGTGTTCGGTCTGCTCCGGGCAGAGGACCGGCTACAACTCTATGCCATTCATGTCAGGAAGGGAGCCATCATCGGGCAGAGAAGCTTTCCTCTTGTGAAGACTCGGATGGATACGTCCGAGGCCCTCTCATCTCTTTTGAAACAGTACTACAACACGGGAGTAACCGTTCCCCAGGAGATTATCGTTCCCGAGCGGATGGAAGACGCGATGATTATCGAACAGTGGCTCACGGAAAAGAGGGGCGGGATGGTTTCACTTGTCGTCCCTCGAAGGGGGAACAATAAGGCGCTCCTCGCCATGGCGTTGTCGAATGCCGAGCAGGCGCTGCGGGCCGCGGAAAAACGGGAAACGGAGAGTGAGGGCGTTCTTGAAGACCTTGAAAGCTATCTCATGCTGAAAAAAGTGCCTCATCGCATAGAGTGTTTCGACATATCCAATATCGGAGGGAGGTACGCCGTCGGTTCGCTGGTCACCTTTACCGGGGGAGACCAGGACAAATCGGGCTACCGGCGATTCAGGATACGGACAAAGGAGGAGGCCGACGACTATGGGATGATGCGCGAGGTGCTGGAGCGACGCTACCGGGAAGGAGAAGACCTCCCCGACCTTATCGTGGTCGACGGTGGAAAGGGGCAGCTCGGTGTCGCCCTCTCAGTCCTGCAGGAACTGGAGATACAGGACGTTGATGTCATCGGTCTGGCGAAGGAATCCCTTACGCTCCCGACGGGAAAGCCCTCCTCCGTGCGCAGGGATAGAGACAGGGTGTATCTGCCGAACCGGAAAAACCCCCTGTATCTGGACAAACACCCGCGGGCGCTCTTCCTGCTTCAGCGCGTGCGGGACGAGGCACACCGTTTCGCGGTCACCTACCACCGCACACTCAAGGAAAAGGGGGATTTTCACTCCGTGCTGGATACTATTCCCGGAATCGGCGCGATCAGGAAAAAGGCGCTGCTTACTTCGTTCAAGGATGTCAAAAAAATTGCGGACGCATCTCTCGAAGAGCTTGTAAAAATTCCGGGAATGGGGCAGAATGCTGCCCGCAGGGTGTTTGAATATTTCCACACCCATGACAGAGGGGACCCCTCGTAACGCTCGATACGCTTGCATAAGGAGGTGCATATGTCTGAACAAAAGAATACTCAGAAACCAGTGCAGATCAATACGGGAGATGAGCTTTCAAGGGGCAGATACAGCAACAACCTGTTCGTAACCCATAGCCCCGAAGAGTTTATCATCGACTGGCTCCTCAATTCTCCCGGAGGGCCGCATCTGGTCTCACGGATCATTGTTTCCCCGGGTCACATGAAACGAATTTCTGCCGCATTGCAGGACAACATAAAGAAATACGAATCGAAGTTCGGAGAAATAAAGACTATACAGGCGGGGGAACAGAAGTTTCATTAACCGCAGTCTCAATCAACATATGTAACAGTGGAGGTACACCCATGAAAAACAGAAAACTTCTTATGATTCCGGGGCCGATCGAGTTTACCCCCGAGGTGATGCGGGCGATGGCCATGCCGACGACAAGCCACGTGGCACCCGCCTTTGTAGAGAGTATGGGGCAGGCGATCGAACGGACTCGCGAGGTATTCCTCTCGCCCGGCGGGCAACCCTTCATTGTTGCCGGTTCCGGGACAATGGCGATGGACATGGCCGCGTGCAATATCATCGAACCGGGGGACAACGCCCTGGTGATTAACACAGGGTATTTCAGTGACCGATTCGGCTCCATCCTAGAGCGCTACGGGGCGCGCACTACACACGTGAAGGCGGCAGCCATAGGGGATGCTCCCTCTCTGGACGAGGTTGAGGCCGAGATCAAAAAGGCTGACTACAAGGTGATGACGGTGACGCACGTCGATACCTCCACCGCCGTTCTCACCGATGTCAAGGGCCTGGCCGGGCTGTGCCGGAAGTACGGCATTCTGTGCATCGTGGACGGGGTTTGCTCCGTCGCCGGCGAAGAGTTGCGCCAGGGGGAATGGGGGGTGGATATCGTCCTAACCGCCTGCCAGAAGGCCATCGGCGTCCCCCCCGGATTGGCACTCCTCGTAGCGAGCCCCAAAGCGATAGAGACATTCAAAAAACGCCGCATCCCCGTCGGCAGCTACTACTCAGATTGGGCAAACTGGCTCCCCATCATGGAGACGTACGAGGGCCGTAAGGCCGCCTACTTTGGAACGCAGGCGGTCAATCTGGTCTGGGCGCTCAATGTCAGCCTCGAACAGATACTGGCAGAGGGAATGGATGCACGCTTTGCCCGCCACCGTCTCATGAGCGACGCCTTCAAGGCGGGGATGATCGGCCTGGACCTGAAACAGATACCGGTAAGCCCCGACAAGGCGGCCAACACCCTGACCGCCCCCTATTTCCCCGAAGGGGTGACCGGCAGTGTGCTCCCCCTGATCGCCGAGGCCGGCGTTATACTCGCCGGAGGGCTCCACGCAGAAATCAGGGAGAAATATTTCCGCATAGGACACATGGGCGTAGTGAGCGCTTCGGATATCCTGGCGACCGTGGGCGCGATAGAGGCGGGTCTCGCAAAGGCGGGATACACATTTGAACATGGCAAGGGCCTTGCGGCCGCGCAGGCCGTCCTCTTGAAATAGAAGAGCCGGGGCCTATCAAGTAACACCTGTAAGAGAGAGGGTCGGCGGTTGACAGGCGGCCCCCTCATCTGTCTTCATAGAGAGATATCACACAGGCACCAGGGAGTTCCCTGGGGTCCTGTTTGACATCTTGAATCACTATTGATCCCCGCACGATAAGCCCCTTAAAAAATGCTGGCAATATATTTCAATGGTGGAAAACCATTTACACTGCTGAACGACATCGAAAAAGGCAAAATCAAAACATACCACAAAATTAGAAATGCCATTGCGCATAAGAGCAAGAAAGCA
>CAYXUH010000047.1:0-3167 GCA_964468685.1 uncultured Syntrophaceae bacterium
CCCGTTACTATATTTGATTTGAAAATATGGTTTTAAAAAACATGCCGGGGGGGCAATGACTAGAGCACACAATATGACCGACTATGAGAAGGAGTATGCCTCGTTCACGTGGGATGTACCCGAGAGATTCAACTTTGCGAGGGATATCGTTGACAAGTGGGCTGAAGATCCGGATAAACTGGCCATGTGGTGTGTCGAAGGTGACGGCAGCGAATCGAAACGGACCTTTCTCGATTTCAGCAGGGCGTCCAGAAGGCTCGCCAACGTCCTGACCCGCCAGGGAATCAAACGGGGGGATGTGGCGATAGTCGTACTGAACCGCGATCCCGAATGGTGGGAAATATTGACCGCCTGCATCCGCATGGGAGTCATCGTAACGCCCGGCACCACCCAGCTCACCTCGAAAGACCTTGAATATCGCATTAACACGTCGGGGGCTGCCTGTTTCATCACGGGCACCGCGAACGCGCCGAAACTGGAGCAGGTCCTGGACCGATGCCCCACCCTGAAAGCAAAGCTGGTCGTAGGAAGGCCGAGAGAGGGGTGGATCACGTACAGTGAAGCGCTGCTCGACGCCCCTGAAACATTTGAAACGGTGGACACAAGAAGTGACGAAGGGGCCATCGTTTATTTCACCTCCGGAACAACCGGCTACCCGAAGATGGCGCTCCACACACACACCTCATACCCCCTGGGACACCAGGTGACAGGGAGGTTCTGGCTCGATCTTACGCCCGATGATCTCCACTGGAACATCAGTGATACCGGGTGGGCAAAGGCCGCGTGGAGCAGTATTTTCGGCCCGTGGTACTGCGGTGCCGCCGTCTTTGTTCATACCGCGGACCGCATCGATCCGGAGACGACCCTTTCGTGTCTACAAAAATATCCCATCACGACTATGTGCGGCGCTCCCACCCTCTACCGGATGCTGGTCCTCCAAGATCTGAACAGCTACACGTTTCCGACGCTGCGCCACTGCGTCGGCGCGGGGGAACCGCTCAACGCCGAGATTATCGGTGCCTGGAAGAAGGCGACGGGGGTAACCATTCGAGACGGGTACGGCCAGTCGGAAACGGTGTGTCTCTGCGCCAGTTTCCCGTGCATTGAACCGCGCTTCGGCTCCATGGGGAGGAGGACTCCCGGTTTTGACCTCCAGGTTATTGATGCGGAGGGCACGATTCTCCCTCCCAACGTTGAAGGGGATATCGCCGTCCGGGTCAAACCCCAGCGCCCCCTCGGCCTCTTCAAGGAATACTGGAAAGATCCCGAAAAGACGGCGGCGGCACACAGAGGTGACTGGTACATCACCGGCGACCGGGCCTATGTCGATGAAGACGAGTATTTCTGGTTCGTGGGGAGGGCCGATGACGTCATCCTGACGTCGGGATATCGTATCGGCCCCTTCGAGGTGGAAAGCGCCCTGATCGAACACCCCGCCGTTGCCGAATCGGCGGTTGTCTCAAGTCCGGATAAAACGCGCGGCGAGGTTGTCAAGGCCTTTGTCATTCTTGCCCCGGGATTCACCGGGAGCGATGATCTGGTCCGGGAGATTCAGGAGTATGTGAAGGGCGCCACGGCCCCGTACAAATACCCCCGGAAAATAGAATTCGTCAAGGAACTGCCAAAGACGGTCAGCGGTAAGATACGGCGCATGGATCTTCGCAACGCGGAATGGGGCAGGTAGGCGCCGGCCGGCTCTACATAAAATTCACCGGGTCCACATCCACCTTGATACGCAGCCCGGGGTCCCTGCTGTGTGCCAGGATCTGCTCGGCCAGAGAGTGCAGAGCCGCTATATTCACCCCCTTGAGAAGCAGCTGCCACCGGTATCTACCCTTGACCTTGTACAGGGGGGCCTCCGCGGGTCCCAGGACGGAGACGGTCCCTCCTCCCCGCCGGGCCATCTCTCTGGCAACGGTATGCAGTTTTTTGGCACAGCCGGTAGCCGCGGTCTCGTTCGTCGATGATATGATGAGGTTTACCATGCGACTGAAGGGGGGATAGCCGAGCTCCCGGCGCATTGCAATCTCGTCATGGTAGAAGCTGGTATAGTTGTGGTCCCGGGCCAGTCGTATGGCACCGTTGTCCGGATTGACGGTCTGGACGATCACCCTCCCTGGCGAATCACCCCTGCCCCCTCTCCCTGAAACCTGTGTCAATACCTGAAAGGTCTTTTCCGCGGCCCTGAAATCGGGGATATTCAGAGAGGTGTCCGCCGACACCACCCCGACCAGGGTAACACCGGGAAAGTCATGTCCCTTCGTGATCATCTGTGTTCCCACAAGGATATCTATCTCACCCCTGTCGAGGGACATAAGGATCTTTTCGTATGCCCCCCTCTTTGAGGTAGAATCGCTGTCCATTCTCCCCACCCGCGCGCCGGGGAAGAGCCGTGTTATCTCTTCCTCCACCTTCTCGGTTCCCACACCGTAACTGTGTATCCGGGAGCCGTCGCAGGATGGACATACCGGCGGGGCCTTGAGGCGGAAGTTGCAGTAGTGACACCTCAGGGATCCGTCGTTCATATGATGTGTCATGGAAACGGAACAGTTGAGACATTTGAACACATAGCCGCAGTCGAGACAGTAGAGGAAGGTATGGAACCCCCGTCTGTTGAGAAAGAGGAGCGTCTGCTTGCCGGCATCGAGGGTCTCCCGGACAGCCTCTATAAGGAGGCGGGAGAATAGCGGGGGTCTGTTCCCCCCTTCTTTTTTCATGTCGACGATATCGACGCGGGGGAGCTCCCTTCCTGCCACCCGCCGGGGCAGCTCGAGAAGCCTGAAATCTTTGTTTTGCGTGTTGAAATATGTCTGGACGGCGGGCGTCGCCGACCCGAGGATTACCGTGGCCGCCCCCTGTTTTGCCCGTACGATTGCCAGATCGCGCGCATTGTAGGGGAGGTGATCCTCCTGCTTGTATGAAGAATCATGTTCCTCATCGACGATAATAAGCCGCAGGTCTCTGACCGGGGCGAATATGGCCGATCGTGCCCCTACGACGATTCGGGCGTCACCCCTCTGTATCCTGCGCCATTCGTCATATTTTTCGCTTCGCCCGATACCGCTGTGCAGAATGGCCACCATATTCCCGTCAAACCTGTTTTGTATCCTGCTCATCAGTTGCGGTGTCAGGGTTATCTCAGGCACGAGGTAGATGGCCCCGCCCCC
>CAYXUH010000047.1:3267-12965 GCA_964468685.1 uncultured Syntrophaceae bacterium
TCGCAGATTTCCTTCTGCTTCTCCGTCAATCTGACATCCGGGGGGAGGGGGGATCGCAGTGCTACCCTCGTTTCCTGTTTCTTGGTTACCGTGGCCTTCCCGATCCGGTCCCCCACCGTGATAAAACGCATATCTTGAAGCCTCGTGAGGTCATCGAGGATACCTTTCCTTCCGGCGGCCTTTTTCAGCTGAGTGACCGAAAGACCTTGGGGATGTTCGGCAAGGATTTCCAGTATTCTGCTCTGCGTCCTGGACAAGGAATCCTCTTCTGCCGTCCGATTATCAGAGAGACAGACCCACCGGCTGCTTTCGACATCTATGCCCCCCGGCAGCAACGTCTTGAGGGTTTTCCCCAGCGGATACAGGTAGTATTCCGCGATCCACCGGTAGAATGCAAGGTCCTGGGCGTTGAAAAGCGGTTCGCTGTCCAGCAGGTCGATGATGTTTTTGACGGATGGTATGTCTGTCGAGGAGATTGATTCGACGATGTAGCCGGTCACGTTCCTCCTGCCGAACGGAGCGAGAACCCGCTTGCCGATGGCTATCTGTCCTTCCATGCCATCCGGCACACCATAGGTAAAGAGACCCCCCGATGGTATGTTGATGGCTACGTTGACAAACACCGGCTATTCCTTGATGTTGAGAAAATCTGTTACCGGGGAGCCGGCCATGCCCCCGTCAGGTATCTCGAAGAGGGTTTCAGACAGATTCTCATTTACGGAGATGTTGCGCAGTATACTGACGGCCGACAGGGTGTCATTGCTGTAGTACTCTATCCTTGCGGGAAACCAGAAATCTTCGTTCGTCTGACGATAATCCAGGTATTCAGCCCTCAGGACAACCGTCTCACCGCCTGATATTCCCACCCCGACGAATCGCAGAGGGATGCGTCGTTCCTTCTCGATCCACAATTGGCTTCCCGGTCCTTCCGCGAGATTTCTACCTATAGTAAAAACTATCTTTCTGTCTATCCGGTCAATACCGACGGTTTGGGTATCCACACCGAGAAAAGCGAGGGCATTCAGGAGATCGATCACGGATTTCTGAAAAAATATGGTCGGGAAGACGGTCTCGATCCTTCGTGCACCGGAGCGTAATGTCTCAACTCCCATGGTAACGGCCCTTCTTCCATCCTGCACGAGGACTGTGTCCCCCTGCGGGAATTGTCTTTCGGATCTGAACAGGCCCCCCTCCTTTATCAGGAGTTGTTCCCTGCCCCTCTTCTCGTCGTACAAATCGCCATATATCGTTGTTTCCATGTCGATTCTTACGCTATGGAAATCTCGGTACGCCTTCAGAAAAGGCCCCAGCATTTGCTCGGCGGAGAGGACATAGGCAAAGCCCGCAGAGATGAGGCTCAGCGATATGATCAACGCACCAATGATATGGAATGCCGGTTTTTTCATTATTTACGCGGGCTGTGCCTGTGCGACATCGTTCTGTGGAGATTATAGGGAACAACACAACGGCATGTTGTTTTCACTGGTAAGGGGTGGTGCCATCGGGGCAGTTGGAGCTTGGGCAGAATAACCGCTATTCCCCCCTCTGTTTTTCCTGTTCTTCCTGTTTTGTCTTGCACTCTATACAGAGGGTGGTAACCGGACGTGCCAGCAATCTTTTCTCTGATATCTTTTTTCCGCACACCTCACAGATGCCAAAGGTGCCGTCTTCAATGCGCTGGAGGGCCTCTCTCATCTTTTTTGCCAGTTTTCTTTCCCTGTCCCTGATCCTCAGCTCAAAGTTCCTGTCGGATTCCTGGGATGCCCTGTCCGTTACATCGGGAAAACTCTCCGTCCCGCCTGTCATCTCGGAAACAGTTTTGCCTGCATCACCCAACAACTCTTCAATCTTCTGTGTGAAAAGGCCCTTGAAATGTTCAAGCTGCTCTGGTTTCATTAGACGTCTATCCCCACCTTCTTCAAATTGAATACTGCCATATATACAATGAAATTATTTTTGTAAAGAAAAATCACGATCCTTCTTTGTAAGCGTTCATAATTCTTTCTATTACACTGGTTGTCGAAGCCGGGAGATCGGCCCCGGTTCCGCTGACTTGGGGAACAATGACAACGCTCCCTCCCCTCTTTTCCACTGATTCGCGTCCGACGACGGCGTCCGGGCTCCAGTCCCCCCCTTTAACAAGGATGTCGGGCTCGACAGATTCTATCAGATCAAGAGGGGTGTCTTCATCAAATATGGTCACATAGTCTACTACCTTAAGGGACCCCATGATGTAGGCCCGTTCATTCTGGGGAACAACAGGTCTCAACGGTCCCTTGATGGATCGTACCGACGCATCGCTGTTGAGGGCAAGGACCAGGATATCGCCCAGTCCTTTCGCCTGTTCGAGATATTTGACATGTCCTATATGGAGGATATCGAAGCAGCCGTTGGTGAAGACAATCCGTTTTCCCTCCCCTTTGAGGGCCGCAATCCTCTCCTTCAGATCTTCCCTGGACAGTATCGTGTTCATACGCACCTCTCTGTGTAAGCCGGCACTCAAGCCCTTGCCAGCGTGAGCACCGCCACCTCCTTCGCGCCGCTTTTCATCAGAACCTTCGAGCACTCCGCGGCGGTGCTGCCGGTGGTATAGACATCATCTATCAGCACTATCCTTTTATCTTCTACCCTGCCGCGATCCACCACTTCAAAGGCTCCCCGTACATTTGTTCTTCGCTTGCGCCCCGAGAGTGTGACCTGCGACTCGGTGTGAATCGTTCTCCTGAGGGCCGAAAAATCGAGGGGGACGGAAAAGCGTTTTGATACCTGCCGCGCAAGAACAAGCGACTGGTTAAAACCCCGCTCCCTCAACCTTTTCGGATGCAGAGGGACCGGGATGATCAGAGAATAATCTTCTATCGCCAGGGAATCGTACGGGGCCTGCGCCATCATCCGCCCCAGGGCCTCTCCCACCGATATTTTTTCATGATACTTGAATAGATGGATGGCATCGAGAAGAGCCCCTTCATATACACCCAACGACCGGGCCACGGAAAAAGGGGGCGTCGACAGGATGCATTCCTCACAGAGATGGTCTGCCCCCTGCGTTGTTGCAAAGGGAACCCCGCAGGAGGTGCACTGGGGAGAGGTCGTAAAGCGTACTGAGGACAGGCAGTTGGAACAGAAGAGGTCTCCTCCACCGCCGATCAGAGCGGCCCCGCATGTCGGACATTGCGCGGGGAACAGCATGTCGGCAAGACCTGAAACCACTTCTTTTGCTTCACATATCATCATTGAGGACGGTCAACTCCTGTACGGACTCCTCGATGTTCATCCTCGGCGCATCCGACCACAGGCCCTCGATATCATAAAACTCCCTCACGGGCTTGTAGAAGATATGCAGGATCACATCGCCGTAATCCATCAGTATCCAGCTTCCGGAACGTTCCCCTTCGATCCCCAGGGGAAATACGCCCGCCTTCTTCAGTTTCTGCCCGATATGATCGGCAAGCGACTGTATCTGCCGGTCTGAGTTCCCGCTGCATATAACAAAGTAGTCGGCAAAGGAGGAGACATCCTTCACACTGAGGATGACGAGGTCTTCCGCTTTCCTGTCCAGGGCCGCATTGACGCACTGGAGAACAAGTTCTCGTGGAGTTAACGAAATACCTTTAATTGAAATGCCTTTGATAAGAACTACCCCCCTGAATTATCGGCCTGTACCACGCAAGGTACGGGCTGTTGCTCCCTCTCCCGATCCGCAGTACTGTCGGGATCTCTTCGCGGGACACGGTTTACAACTTATACCAATTGGCCCTCATCAATCAAACGGGCTATCCAGCATAATGGTCTCATCTCTTCCCGGTCCCACGGAAACGAGAGACATCTTTACGCCGGCTAATTCTTCCAGTCGTTTGATATACCTTCTCGCATTGACGGGAAGGTCGTCCATCGTTTTTGCCCCGGTTATATCTTCAGACCACCCCTCCATCTCTTCATAGACGGGGCTGCACTGCCCGAGCACCTTTGTATTGGGGGGGACAGCCTCCGAAAATTGTTCATTATCGGTCTTATAACCGACACATATCCTGATCGGATCGATCCCCGTGAGGACGTCCAGTTTCGTCAGGGCTATGCCGGTTATCCCCGAGACCCTGACGGACTGCCTGACAAGGACCATATCAAGCCATCCACATCGCCGTTTTCTCCCTGTCGTGGCGCCAAACTCGCACCCCACTGTCTGAATTTTTTCACCAATTGCTCCGGACAGCTCCGTGACGAAGGGGCCCTCTCCGACCCGGGTGGTATATGCTTTACAGATCCCCACTACCGCGTCTATCTTTGTGGGCCCTACGCCGGAGCCGCAGCAGGCACTCCCCGCCGCCGTATTGGAGGATGTCACAAAGGGGTACGTCCCATAATCGATATCAAGATGACACCCCTGCGCGCCCTCAAAAAGGATATCTCTGCCTTTCTTGATTTCCTGGTCAATCATGAGGGAGGTATTTGCCGCATACTGCCTGAGGCGATCGGCATATCCGCAGTATTGATCAAGGATGGCGTCATATTCCACAGGCTCTTCGTTGTAGAATTGTGTCAGGTAGAAATTTTTCTCCTCGACATTTGTGCGCAGCATCTCGCCGAATGTCTCGCTATCGAGAAGGTCACACAGCCTGATGCCGGTGCGCACGATCTTGTCTTCGTAAGCGGGGCCGATCCCTCGTCCCGTTGTTCCGATCTTTGTTTTTCCCTTGCGCGCCTCGCGGGCCTTGTCCAGGCTTTTGTGGTACGGCATGATGATATGAGCGTTATGACTGATGTACAGTGTTGTATCGGCGGGGAAAAGGTTTTGCCCGTGGAGCTCATCAATCTCCTGAAGCAACACACCGGGGTCGATCACCATACCGTTGCCGAGTATGCAGGTCTTGCTGTTGTGAAGAATCCCTGACGGTATCAGGTGAAGGATAGTTTGCCTTCCCTCGACCACCAGGGTATGTCCCGCGTTATTGCCCCCCTGGAAGCGGGCGATAACATCCGCTTCACGGGCGTAAAGGTCAACGATCTTTCCCTTTCCCTCGTCGCCCCACTGGGTGCCTACTATGATTACCTGTGCCATGGTTCTCCGTCTCCGCTCAAGTAGTTGTAAGGGACTACATCTCTATTCCGATAACGGATATGATGTTGGGTAGTTCCTTCAGTCTTGTCATGGTAGCCTTGGAAATGTTACTGTCCGTGCTCAGTACTACCAGTGCCTTTCCGTCCACCTTTTCGCGCCCCAGGTTGAGCCGTGCGATATTGACTTCGTCATTGCCGAGGGTAGTGGTTATGTTCCCTATAACGCCGGGTTTGTCGTGATTGTAAAGCAGCAGCATGGGGCCCTCGGGGATAACATCCAAGACAAATTTATTGATCCTGACGACCCTCAGGTCCTCCCGACCGAATATGGCTCCCGCTATAAATGACTCTTCCTGGTCCGTTTTCACGGTAACGGAAATCATATTTTTGTAGTCCTTCATCTCACTGCTCTTTGATTCTATGATTCCAATTCCCCGCTCTTTCGCTATAACCGGGGCGTTAATGTAGTTGACGCTGTCCTTCAGTGCCGGCGCGAGAAGTCCCTTCAGGAAAGATATGGTGACGGGGGTCACATTATGATCAAGGATGGCACCGCTGTATTCGATGGCAACCTCTTTGATCCCCCCGGCAACGATCTGTGCCGCAAACATCCCCATCTTTTCTCCCAGGGTCAGGTACGGCTTTATCAGTGCAAGCACCTCCGCACTGACGGAGGGGAAATTGACGGCATTCTTTATCTCCCCGGTTGTCAGACAATCCACTATCTGGTTGGCAATGGCTATGGCGACATTTCTCTGTGCCTCATCCGTCGATGCCCCCAGGTGCGGCGTGCAGATGATATTGTCCAGAGACAAAAGCTTCGTGTTCCCGGTGGGCTCGTCCACAAAGACATCAAGGGCGGCACCGGTGACCTTTCCCGAGACAAGAGCGTCATACAGATCATCCTCATCAATGATCCCGCCCCGCGCACAATTGATAACGAATACACCATCTTTCATCTTTTCGAAGGACGCTGCGTTGATCAGGCCCCTTGTTTCTTCCATCAGGGGGGTGTGCACCGAGATAAAATCGGCCTTTTGGAGAACCTCGTCGAGCGGGGCAAGGGTAATCCCCATCTTCTCCGCTGCCTCATGTGAGATAAAGGGGTCATAGGCCATCACATTCATGGCCAGTCCCTGGGCCCGGTTGGCCACGATGGAACCCACCCGTCCGATTCCGATGATCCCCATTGTCTTGTTGGAGACCTCTGAACCCATAAACTTCTTTTTCTCCCACTTTCCCGCCTTTGTGGAGGCAGTGGCCTGGGGAATTCTCCGGGCCAGGGAAAGCATCATGGCTATGGCGTGCTCCGCCGTGGTGATCGTATTGCCACCAGGGGTGTTCATGACCACGACCCCCTTCTTGCTCGCCGCCGCAACCGCGACGTTGTCGAGCCCGATCCCGGCCCTGCCGATAACCTTGAGGCGCTCTGCCGCGCCGATGATCTCCTCTGTTACCTTAGTGGCGCTTCGTATAGCCAGCCCGTCATAGTCCTTTATAATGTCCTTCAACCCATCGGGAGTCAGGTCGGTGATGACATCAACCTCGATCCCCGGGGCATTTTTAAATATCTCGACGCCTTCTTTCGCCAGCGTATCGCTTACCAGAACCTTCTTCATCTGTGCATTATCCTTTCATCATGTTGTGACGGCGTGTCCGGTCGATGGATCAAATATCTTTCATCCCACGCAGACATGCCACCTCCAATCCCGCAACAACTGCCCTGACGTCCGATTCCTCTACCGTAGGCCCGCACCATATGCGGAACCCGGGAGGGGCATCCTTGTATGATCCGATATCATGGGCAACGCCTTCCGAGCTCAACTGTCCAACAATCTCTTTGATCCATTTTGCCTGATCGTCCTTGGACAACGCCTGAAACCTGTCGTCTGTAATCTTCAGGCAGACGGATGTACTGGATCGGATATCTTCAGACATGGCAAGAAAATCGATCCAGTCTGTTCGTCCGACCCATTCCTCCAGCACGTTCAGGTTGGCCTTGCTTCTCTCTATAAGACCGGCCAAACCGATTTTTTCAGACCACGCGAGGGCGTCCAGATAATCTTCTACACAGAGCATCGAGGGGGTATTGATCGTATCCCCCTTGAATATAGCCCTGTTGAGTTCTCCGTCCTTTGTCATACGGAATATCTTCGGCATCGGCCACGGCGGGTTGTAGGTCTCCAGCCGTTCCACGGCCCGCGGGCCCAGGACCAGCACTCCGTGGGCCGCCTCTCCTCCCAGGCACTTCTGCCATGAGTATGTCAGGACGTCGATCTTTGACCACTCGATATCCATGGCAAAAACCGCGCTGGTGGCATCGCACAGGGTCAGACTCTCCCGGTCATCGGGGATCCATTTCCAGTCGGGGATTTTGACCCCGCTCGTCGTACCATTGGCCACAAAGACCACGTCATTCGACCAGTCGATACCCCCCAGATCGGGGATCTGCCCGTAATCCGCCTCAAGAATCGTGGGACTGAGTTTCAGTTGTTTGTCAACATCCGTTGCCCACCCTTTGCTGAAGCTCTCCCATACGAGCACCGTTACCGGACGCGGCCCCAGAAGTGACCACATAACCCCCTCAAAGGCACCGGTGTCGGAGGCGGGAAATATCCCGAGAAGGTACCCTTCCGGTATGCCGAGCACCTCTTTACTCTTTGTTATCGCCACCGCCAGTTTCTCCCTGCCGAGGGCGCTACGGTGAGAACGGCCGAGGGCCGCCTCTTTCAATACATCAACGTTCCACCCCGGCCTCTTGGAGCACGGACCGGAACTGAAGTTTGGATTGCTCATAAAGATCTCTTCTCCCATCTATTGACAATCTGCGTTCATACCAGAATTGCCATTGCGTGTCCATCCATAAGTGGGGCGTTCCGGGATTTTAAAGGAGTCGGCGGGAGGGAGATGCTGGCACAGAAACCACCTAAAAATACCCTGAGTCTGGCAGAAGAAGGGGTTTTGAGTTGCGTAAAATGTCTAAATTGGTTAGAGTTTGTCAGCCTTACACCCAAGGCTGATATCCCCGGAGGGCAGGTATGAAAAAAATAAAGACCACCTTTTTCTGTCAAAATTGTGGTCATCAGTCCGCAAAGTGGCTCGGCAGGTGTCCCTCCTGCGGCGAATGGAACCAGTGTGTTGAGGAAGAGGAGAGGGCCGCTCCAGCCGCAGGATCTTTTGAGGGATGGTTCGATGAGGAGCCCCTGTCTATCGACACCATCACGGCAGATGAAAAAGACAGGCTCCAGACGGGTATCGCAGAAATAGACCGGGTGTTGGGGGGAGGCATCGTTGGGGGGTCCGCCATACTGATAGGGGGTGATCCCGGCATAGGCAAATCCACCCTCCTCCTGCAGGTCATGCAGAACCTTGCCGCAAGCGGACGGGTGGCCCTCTATGTATCGGGGGAGGAGTCGGCACGCCAGATCAAACTTCGAGGCGCACGCATCGGGGCCTCATCGAAAAACCTGATGGTGCTTGTCGAGGTGTCGCTTGAGAACATCCTGAGGCATATAAAGAAATTAAATCCCGGGATCGTGGTTATCGACTCTATCCAGACGGTGTATTCGTCTGCGCTTACCTCCGCCCCCGGCAGCGTGAGCCAGATACGGGAGGCATCGGGGAAGCTCATCTTGATGTCAAAGAAGACGGGGATTCCCGTATTCCTGATAGGTCATGTAACAAAAGAGGGCGCGATAGCGGGACCAAAAATATTAGAACACATGGTGGATACGGTTCTTTATTTTGAAGGGGATTCAGGGCATGCCTTCAGGATTGTAAGAAATGTAAAAAACAGATATGGCCCCACCAATGAAATTGGTGTCTTTGAAATGAGAGAACATGGCCTTGTTGAGATATCGAATCCTTCGGCCCTTTTCCTGTCGGAACGGCCGAAGGGCGCGGCAGGGTCTGTGGTTTTCCCCAGTATGGAAGGGACGCGACCTCTGCTGGTGGAGATCCAGTCCCTGGTGAGCGAAAACTCCTTCGGCATCCCCAGAAGGACAACCATCGGGGTTGACCATAACAGGGTATCGCTCCTGGCGGCCGTTATAGAGAAGGTCTGTGGACTTCACCTGGGAAATCACGATATCTTTATCAATGTCGCTGGCGGCGTGAAGCTGGATGAGCCGGCGGTGGATCTCGGAATTATTTCATCCCTAATGTCCAGTTTTCTGAACAGGCCGATTGACGCCGGCACCGTTGTATGCGGGGAGGTGGGGCTAACGGGGGAGGTGCGTAGTGTCGGCCGAATGGATGAACGGATCAAAGAGGCGTCGAGAATGGGCTTCACCCGCTGCATCCTGCCCGGGGTCTCCTCCAGTGAGACTGTTCCGGACACACAGATGACCCGGGTTGCCATCGGCACCATAAAGGACCTGTCGGAACATCTCTTTGTGTGAAACGCCTCTGACATAACCACTTTATAACGTTCAGACCCCTCTATCGAGAAAAGATCCCGCCCCGTGAGGGGTGAGCGCTCCTGTCCTTCCTGGACTTCTTCCGGGACAAGAAAAGGCTGCCGGCCTCGGCCCATCCATAAATTTTCTTGACAACCATTTTATTTCAGTATAAAAGGTCTGATTTTAATCAGCTCAAAGTGTCTTTGGGCCCATAGCTCAGCTGGAAGAGCCACCGGCTCATAA
>CAYXUH010000048.1:0-12740 GCA_964468685.1 uncultured Syntrophaceae bacterium
CCCCGCATTGCCGAGCAGAAGCCCATCCGCTCCGCCGCTGTTGACCGCCACTGACGCGAAGATTCCGGTTGCGAGTGTCCCCCAGATGCCGCCGATGCCGTGTACGCCGAAGACATCGAGTGAATCATCATAACCGAGCAGGGGTTTGAGTTTGGCGACTGCGAGGTAGCAGATGATGCCCGCAATCAATCCGATCGGTATCGCGGAGAGGAGGCTGACAAATCCGCAGGCCGGTGTGATGGCGACAAGTCCCGCGACCACGCCGCTGACGATACCAAGAACCGTCGGTGCTCCATCCATCTTCCATTCCATAAAGGCCCACGCCAATCCCGCCGCTGCCGCTGCGGTATTTGTAGTGACAAACGCGTTTGCGGCAAGGCCGCCCGCTTCGAGGGCGCTCCCCGCGTTAAACCCGAACCAGCCGATCCACAGGAGCGCGCCGCCCAGAAAGGTTATCGGCAGGTTATGGGGGGAGAACGACTGCTTCTCATACCCAAGCCTCTTGCCAATCATAATGGCCACAACCAGCGCCGAAATACCCGAGCTGACATGGACAACGATGCCTCCCGCGAAATCGAGAGCGCCGATCCCTCCCAGCCAGCCGCCGGCTCCCCAGACCCAGTGGACTATTGGATCGTACACGAATGTCGTCCACAGGAGCGTGAAGAGGACAAGCGCCGAGAACTTCATTCGCCCTGCGAAGGCGCCCACCATCAGTGCCGGGGTGATAATGGCAAACATGGCCTGAAATATCATAAAGACCAGATGCGGTATCGTGCTGCCATATATGGAACTGGGCTCCTGGCCGACGCCCCTGAGGCCGATCCAATCAAGGCTTCCAATAATGCCGTAGCCCGTATCGGGGCCAAATGACAGTGAGTAGCCGAATAATACCCACTGCAGACTCACCAGACAGATAATGGCAAAACACTGCGTCAGAATGGAAAGGATGTTTTTCCTCCTCGCCATCCCCCCATAGAAAAAGGCCACACCCGGGGTCATAATAAACACCAGCGCGGCACAGACCATCACCCATGCTGTATCTCCTGCATTCATGCCTTCCACCTCCACCACTTGTTTTTTCAGAATACAACATTTCAGAAAGAAAGCAATTCTGGTGCCAAAAGGACATAATGCAATAAATGGTTAATATGGTTGTTGTATATATTTTATAAAAATTTTAATGACCACACGGCACGGTACCGTAAAGCAGACAAAACTACAATATTGTAATATTCGCTCGTGTCCGTTCAGGGGATAGTATAGTCTGTCGAAGTCTGATATCATGGTAAACATTTCTAAAGGGTGAATGTAGCGGGGGCGTAGCAGGAATTGTTTCGGGATTATACCGCCTCCTGTGGAGGGGCTGCCATTTATGAATCGATCTATTTCGAAATCCCTGTTTGACAGGCAGGACCATGAACTGTTGATTATCGTCAATGAGGTCCTGGGTCGGGACAAATCGCGCGAACATCTGAAGAATCTCCTGAATCCGTATCTCCACCCGCACGGGATCAAGGAGATGGCGGCATCGAAGGGACTGCGCGTCGCCTACGCGGTTATCCATCTGCTCAATTCTCTTGAGGTTGGCGGGGCCGAGGATCGGCTGAGAGCCCTGCGTTCCCTCCGGGATGAGGTGCTCTATAGCGCCCAGACCTTTCTTCGCAGGAATACGGCGAGGGTTCTCCTGCAGATTATGAAAAGATTGGTGCAGGCCCGTGGGGACTACCCTCGCCAACTGGAACTGGCACATGATTTTCGCATGGCGGCGTCAGGGAAGCCCCGCGTCGTGCGGGAGCAGTTGAGGCGGTATCACCTCCTCGAAATGCCGGAGGAATGGAATCAGATCGCGACCGATGATCATGTCCACGATGTTAACACCAAGGGACGAAAATCTCCCACCCACCTGATCATGGATGCGTGGATCAAGGGAATCCGAAGACTCAAGGTGATCTACTACAATCATGTAAGCGCGGATGTCGCCGGTGAACTTCTGGAAGCGGCCGGGATTATGGGGATCAGAGTCAGGGTCGGCGTTGAGTTCCCCGCGAGATTTTACGACCGGTATGTCCAGTTCATATGGGCGCCGCGCGGGCTCCTCGACGCGCAGGACTATCTGAATTTTCTAAAGGACGAGGCTGTTGAATCCTTCATGGCCGAGGGGCGGAAGATCTCGGACTACCAGCGACGCTATGTCATGGCGATGCTCGGGGAGTTTAACGACAGACACCGGCACACCATAGAGGAAAGCTACGGATTTGTTCCCCCCTCCCTGGGTCGTGAGGGCTTTCTCTCGTTTGTGGGGGCAGGGCAGGCGTCTCTGCTGCACCTGGCCGAATTTGCGTATACACAGATGCTTCCTGTTATGAAGGACCATGTCGCCGGCCTGCGGAAGCGCTATACGAAGGCCGGGCCTGAAGAGCGTGACCGAATGACAGCCGTGGTGGAGGAACTGGGCCGGCTGGATTCGGAGGCGATCCTGGAGCGGTACCTGCGTCCGGCAAAAAACCCCTCCGTTCCGGATCCCCACGTGCCGTCCGACGGGGAGAATGTCCCGGATCTGTTGAACCTGTCGCCGCGCGAACTGCTCGAACGACTGGGCCGTCTCAATGCCGGCTATAGCATTACCCTCTCCCTTGGCGATCTGGCCGTCGAAGATGTCATTGAACTCCTCTATGACTGCCAGGGCCTGATAACGCATCTGGAGGTGTTCAATCTCAAGGATTACGTGACCGGCAAGGTGGTCCATGACGCCACAATCAATGACCTGCAGATGGCTATCAATGAGGATAACGTTATTGTATTGAAGCGCATTATACGCGAGGCCATCGGGAACGTGAGCGACGAGAATCTGGCGAGGGCCGATACGCTAAAGAGAATCCTGCATGACATCTCCACCTTTCGATCATATTATAAGGGCACGCTTCTCAAGAGTCGTGTCGGAAGCGATTCCAGCGGGCGTTCGCATCATCTCTACGGGATGGGACTCGTCATTCGTGATACCCTCCCCCGCAAGGCGCAGAGAGAGATACTCAAGGAATCCCCCTCCTCCCGGCTGACCGTTCCCCTGCACACCACGGTCTACCTGCGTACGAGCTACTTCCCGCGCACGAGCCCCGGCCGGGTGGCAGGTGCCCTGTACCGTCTGGCGGAGCGCCTTCCCGGCCTGCGCTCTATCGGCAAGAGGCGCGTGGAGAAGTGGGAGATCGAACGGTACTCCACCCGTATAGGGGCTGGGGGGAATGTGGTCGCGTTGGGCGGACTGGACGAAAAGGGTCCCCATGAATTTCCTCTTGAATCCCCGAGTGTACAGGAGGCCCGGACGGCACCGTCCTGGAGATACTTGAGGAGCGGCCTGAAAAACTGGATCAAGGTGCTGGTCGGGTTTGTCCCTGCCTTTCTCACCTTTTACCTTACGAAAGACTGGTGGCTCCTTGCCTGGTTTGGGGCCTTTATCTGGTTCGGGATCACGGGGGCGCGCAATATTATCCAGTCCGTCCTGGGGAGCGGAGGTATCCGCCGGTCCCCCCTGCTGAAATGGAACGATTATGTCAGCTGGGACCGCCTGTCGGACTCCCTGCTCTTTACGGGATTTTCCGTTCCCCTCCTCGATTACGTGGTAAAGACCCTTCTGCTCGACAGGCTGTTTGGTATCACGACAACTACCAGTCCGGTCATGCTGTACACGATGATAGCCCTGGCAAACGGACTGTACCTCTCGGCGCACAATATCTTCCGTGGTTTGCCCCGGGGCGCGGCATTCGCAAACCTCTTCAGGACGATTCTCTCCATCCCCCTTGCCGTTGTCTTCAGTATGGTGGCAGGCGATATCCTCTTCGCGAGCGGGATCTCCGATGCCAATGCCGTCCTCCAGAAGTGGGCGGCCGTCATCTCGAAAGGGGCGTCCGACTGTGTGGCCGGTTTCATAGAGGGGATTGCCGACCGGTACCAGAATATCCGTACCCGGATGTGGGACTATCGAAGCAAGCTTGCGCAGTTGTTCGATACGTACACCGAGCTGGAACTGTTGTTCCCCGAGTCTGACGTGTGCGAGATGCTGGAATCCCCCAAGAAGTTTATACGCACCGTCAAGGACAGAAAACAGAATCTCGAGAAGGTAGTCATCATAAACGCGCTCGACCTGTTATATTTCTGGATGTACCAGCCTCGTGCCACCAGCGCGCTGCGCGCGGTTGTGCGAAAGATGTCTCCCGAGGAGCGCCGGATCTTTGTCCGCACCCAATCGGTGCTTGCGATGAACAGGGAGATAAGCCAGCTGTTTGTCGATGGGATTGTGGGAAAAAATTTCTCGAAGGCGCTCTCCTTCTATCTGGACCGCTCCGGACAGTACCTGAAGGATATACAAAGGATGGCATAAGGATTCGAGGTAAAGGCATATGACACTCATTATAGCCCACCGTGGGGCGCGCAGTCTCGCCCCCGAAAACACGCTGGCGGCGGCCCGCACGGCCCGTGAGGCAGGCTCCGATCTCTGGGAAACGGATGTCACGGTTACAAAGGGCGGGGAGCTCGTGCTTCTGCACGATGAGTCCCTGGCCCGCACCACCGATGTTCGGGACCGGTTCCCGAACCGCGAACCGTGGCACTGCTCGGCCTTTATCCTGCGTGAGATTCGTTTGCTGGATGCGGCCTCCTGGTTTGTGCAAGCTGACCCCTTCGGCCAAATCGCGGCGGGGGTGGTCGGGAAGGAAGACCTGTCGGCTTACCGTGGTGAAAGAATCCCCACGCTGCGCGAAGCCCTCCAGTTTACACGTGATACCTCCTTCCCCGTTAATCTGGAATTGAAACGTCTCCCCCCGGCCCTGCAAGGGTTCCCCCTCGTTGAACGGGTACTGGCGATGATCGAGACCCTTGGAATGGACCATGGGCTTGTTACCATCTCTTCCTTTCACCATGAATGGCTGCGAGAGGTGCGGACGCGAACCACCTCAATTGCGGTACAGGCCCTCATCGGCGATTCCGAGGCCGATCCCCCGGACTGGGGGGGAGATCTGGAATTTGGAACGTACAACGTCCACAGCACCCTGATAGACGAAGAACAGGTTCGCCTGGTAACGCAGAGGGGCATATCCCTGAATCTCTTCACCGTGAATGAAGAGGAGGACCTGCTTCGATTCACCCGGGCTGGGGTGACCGGCCTGTTCACGGACTTTCCGCAGAGGGCGGTTGCTCTCTTGCGGTAGCTGTCTGTCCTTGCTCCGGTCCTCTTCCCGTCGCCTCCTGCAGCGGTATTTCAACACTTGCATTGGTGTTGGTATTTTAGTAGAGAAAAGAGTAATATCAAGTTATTATGACAATCGGTGATCTTCCATGATCAGGACGGACGTCATTATTATCGGAGGCGGTTCCACGGGCTGCGGGATAGCGAGAGACCTGGCGCTCAGAGGCATACCGCACTGTCTGATCGAGAAGGGTGATTTCGCCGCCGGGGCGACAGGCGCGTGTCACGGACTTCTCCACAGTGGGGGTCGGTACGTAGTGAACGACCCCGAAGCGGCGGCCGAGTGTATTGCCGAGAATAGGATCCTGCGCAAGATCGGCAGAAAATGCGTGGAGCAGACAGGGGGACTATTTGTGCGTCTCCCCGGCGACTCGAAGAGATTCAGGGATCTGTTCCTGAAAGGGTGCGAGGAGATAGGGATCGCTACCGAGGAACTCTCCCCGAGCAGGGCCCTCGATCTTGTTCCCAAGCTGAACCCATCTCTGGAAGAGGCGATCAGGGTTCCCGACTGCTCAATCGATCCATTCAGACTGTGCATGCTCAACATCACCTCGTCTCAGAAGCGAGGCGGCCAGATCCTCACCCACCACAGAGCAATAGAGATTATCAGGGAACACGGCCGGTGCGTCGGCGTCAAGGCCCGTGAAGAAGCCACATCCGAAGTCAAAGAAATCAGAGGAAAGGTCATTATCAATGCCACGGGCGCGTGGGGGGATCAGGTGGCGCGCCTGGCTGGCGGCAGCGTGCCGATAACCCTGTCCAAGGGGAGCCTAGTCGTCACAAATCACCGGATTACCAATATGGTGATCAACCGGCTGCGGCCTTCGTCCGATGGGGATATCGTTGTCCCGAACGAGGCGGTCTGCCTTGCCGGTACGACCTCTATGACCGTTACCGATCCCGACCGCATCGGTGTTGACCCGGCTGAAGTGGATATTATCGCCACCCAGGTGCAGCAGATGCTTCCGGATTTTGGCACGACTCGACTGATCAGGACCTATGCGGGTGTTCGGGGGTTGCTGAAGGCTGATGGTGAGAACGGCAGGGCGATATCCCGGGGCTTCCGAATCATAGACCACCAGGACGGGCTCTTTACTATTATGGGGGGGAAACTTACCACCTACCGGCTTATGGCGGAAAAGATGACCGACAGCGTCATGGCAGTCTTCGGCCTGAAGACGAAGTGCCGGACGGCGGAGCTTCCCCTTGAGGGGCAGGAAGAACTGCGGGGGTATCCCCTTTCCAGCCGATTGAAGACCCTGGAAGGTATCGTGTGTGAATGTGAGCTGGTGACGGCAGATACCGTAGAGCGAGTTGCCGGTCAGATCGGCACCAGGCATATCGGAGATATCCAGCACCGAACGCGGCTGGGGATGGGGCCCTGTCAGGGAGGGTTCTGCACGTACCGGGCGCTGGGGATCATGCAGGAGATGGGAAAGATGACGCCCGAGGACTCAATGCGCGTGCTCGGGGAATTTCTTCAGAGGAGATTCAAGGGGATCAAGCCGGCGCTCTGGGGTGATCAGCTACGCGAAGAACAGCTTGTTGAATATATCTACCTCGGTATCCTGAACATGGAGCAGGAACAATGAACGCCATATACGATGTCGTGATCATAGGCGGGGGAATGTCGGGGATGATGGCGGCGATCACGCTCGCGGAGAAGGGCAAAAAGGTCGCGGTCATCTCGAAGGGTGATCCCGTCTGCTGTTTTTCGACCGGGTGTATCGATGTGCTTGCGGATGGGGATGACCCCCTGGAGGGCATCGGTTCTCTGCCCGATAATCATCCCTATCATCTGGTCGGAGAAGACGCCATCGCGCACTCCCTTGAACTGTTCAAGAATATCATGTCTGAAGGGGGGATGCCGTATGTGGGGGATGCACATATAAACAGGAAGGTGCTGACCTCTCTGGGCAGGTGCAAGACCTCCTGTCTCGTCCCCGAGACAATGGAATTCTCTGATTGCGATCCTGATGAATATATCCACGTCATATCGTTTTACAAGATGAAGGATTTCTATCCGCAGTACATTACGTCAAGATACCCGAACGCCGGATATTCCGTATTCGACCCGGGTGTTATCACCACCCCGGGCATTGCTGAAAAGTTTGAAAACAAGACGTTTCTTGAAGAATTTATATCGTGGCTGCGGGGGCTCGATATCCCGGAGGGAAAGATCGCCCTGCCGGCCGTGCTGGGGAGAAGCCTTGCCGGGAAGGTGTACCATGAGATCTCCGCCGGATGCGGAAGGGAGGTCTTTGAAATACCCACGCTGCCCCCCTCCATGCCTGGGCTTCGGCTGTTCGGCGGTCTGAAAAATGTCTTGCTGCGAAGAGGGGTCAATCTCTACTGGGGAAGGGGCATATACAGTGTTGAAAAGCTCGGTAATCGGATCGAGGCCGTTACCCTTGACAGCGCCGGGAGGACGACGCGTGTGGAGGGGAGGGCGTTTATCCTCGCCACCGGTTCATTTATCAGCGGTGGACTGTACGCCTCGATGGACACCGTCAATGAGACGGTGTTCGATCTTCCCGCCTTCCTCCCCGGAGCGAGAGAGACCTGGTTCAACGATGATTTCTTCGCCTCCGGGCACGAGATAGAGAAAGCGGGCATACGGGTGGATCCATCCTTCAGGTCTGTTGATACGGAGATTGAGAACCTTTATGTGTGCGGGAGCATACTGGCTTTTTCAGAGGTAATGAAATACCGGTGTGGCCACGGAATGGCCATTGCCACGGGAGTGGCGGCCGCGAACGTGTGTGGGGGGCTGGTATAGTGGCATTTGATTTTCAACACTGCATACGATGTACCGTCTGTGTGGCTAATTGCCCGGTGTTTAAGGTGAATCCGGTTTTCCCCGGTCCCAAGCAGTCTGGTCCCGATGCCGAGCGTTTTCGCTCGAACGATGAGGCCTCTATAGACCGATGGGTACGACTGTGCAGTCAGTGCAAGCGATGCGATGTGGCCTGCCCGTATGGTGTGAATCCGGCTGAGATCATCCTCAAGGAACAAGCCCGATATGGCGAGGGGCACTTCAAACCTCTCGACTACCGCCTATTCGCCAACAATTACTGGCTTGGCGCTCTCGGTTCCATTATCGCTCCCGTGGTCAACCTCCTGACCCCGAGAACATTCGTGAAGAGAGTGCTCAATATATTCGGTATATCGACAGCTATCCCGTTCCCCCAATATCGTTTCCATTCCATGAACAGAAGCTGGAGGTGGAAGGGGCACCGGAAGAGTCGGAAAAAGGTGGTATTTTTCTACGGCTGTTTTATCAACTACAACCGTCCCGATATAGGCAGGGGGGTACGGGACCTTCTCGCATCGCTGGGTGTCAGGGTAGTCATTCCGAGGCAGGTCTGTTGCGGTCTGCCCGCCCTGGGGAATGGAGACATGAAGACCGCCAGGAAATTCGCCCGGAAAAACGGTCGCATCCTTGCCGGTTACATAGACAAGGGATACGATGTAATCTACACCTGCACATCATGCGGCCTCTCCCTCACGCAGGACTATCCGGGGATCCTCAAGGTGCCCGACGGTAAAAAGATATCTGAAAACACGTATAATCTGCATGAATATATCCTGAAGCTCATGGAAGAAGAGTATATAAAGCCGTCCTTTGAGCCGCTTCACCGCAAAGTCGCGTATCACATCCCCTGCCACCTGCGGGCACTGGGCATCGGGTATCCGGCCGCGCGGCTCTTTGAAAAAATCCCCGGCCTTGAGGTCCACATTCTTGAGGATAACTGTTGCGGACTTGCCGGAAGCTACGGATTCAAAAGGAAAAATGAAGAGACCTCCGCGAGGCTTGGTGCTGACGCGGCGCGGGCAATCAAGGCCACAAACCCGGACATTTTGGTTTCGGACTGTGGGGCCTGCAAGATGCAGCTTGGACATTTTTCCGGAATTCCCGCTCTTGATCCCTCGGAGATACTCAGAGAATCCCTCAAAAAAGGGCCCAAGGATTCAAGGAGTCAAGGAGTCGAGTGAAAGGAAAAAAGATAACACTGGAATCCTTAGACCCCTTTTTACATATTTGCCTATCTCAGTATCTTGATGATCTCAGATCCGAAGGCTTGTACTTTTTTAGCGGAGAGGATACCGGCTTCGCACAGCGACTCGACGGTGCCCGTTTCCTCTTTCGACAGTTCCACGATGGCCCGGTCGGAAAGGACAAGGAAGGAGGCTGTATTCGTCTTTCGTGCCGTTTCAAACCGCCAGTGGTAGAGCCTCTTCAGGCGAAGTTTCTGACATTCCTCCAGGTCGTCGTATCCGTCAACGGTAAAGAACCCCTTCGGATTGAAGGTCTTTTCATGCCACTTCACCCGTGTCATTTTGTCGAAAGCCTCTTGCGCCGCCCCTTCCAGGTTGTTTGCTGTCAACTGTTCCGTGAGAAAGTGATACAGGGCTATCAGATAGCGTGTGTCAAGGGCCGCGTACTCGAGCTGCTCATCGGTGAGGGGACGGATATCCCATCTCGACCGCTGAATCTTCTTGGTCTTTTTCAGCTCTACCCCCAGACATTCCTCCATGATTGATTTCAGAGAAAGGGGCGTGAGCCCCAGAAGAGAACCCGCCCGGTAGGTGTCGAAGATATTGGTGAACCTGAAGCCATAGTCCCGGCCCAGCAGGCGTACATCGTTATCGCACGCGTGAATGATCTTGACGGTCGCGGGATCCTCAAAGACCTCCCCGAGGAACGAAAAGTCGATCTCCAGGAGCGGATCGAAGATATATGCGTGGGATTCTGTGGATATCTGTATCAGGCACAGTTTTTCCCGGAAATACCTGAAGGAATCATATTCAGTATCAAGACCGACATGCCGCGCGCCGAGCATGTCGCGTTGCGCCGCCTCACATTTGTGCGCGTTGTCTACGAGAATCCACCCGTCGTCCATGCGATAATCCTTATCCGGCCCTCTGTGACCTGCTGTAGATATAGCTTCCGGCGAAGAGCAGAGCCGCCGAAAGGGGGATTGTATAGAGAAGCAGAGCGCCGTGCCCTGAGACCTTCAAAATGAGTCCCGATGCCCCGCCCCCCGTGACGGCGATGATCGCCCCCGCGGCGTTCAGCCCGAGCCTGCGTGCGTAAAATCCCAGCAGGATGGGAATAACAAGCCCCGCCGCATAGACGGTGTATCCCAAGAGGAGGGAGGCGATAATCCCCTGCAGTCTCAACGCGATGATAAGAGAGAGAATCCCCGTGACCAGCACACATACCCTTGATATCCTGAGCAGGTTTTTTTCGTCGATTTTCAAGAGGGGCGCCAGTATGTCCGCGGTAATGATGGTGCTTGTGGTGAGCAGACAGGTATCTGCCGAGGACATGACCGCGGCCAGGAGGGCGACGAGGACGAGACCGCTGAGTCCTATCGGGATTGTGTGCATGACGAGGGCCGGCAGCGCGCTCTCCGGCTGGATCTCCGGCATGAGCACCCGCGCGGCAATACCGGCAAAGGTTACAAGAAACGCCGTGGGAACCATAACGGACGCGGTCAGCACAAGAGATCTCCTGGCGACTCGCGGATCCCGGGAGCAGAAGATCCGGGAGTATATATCCGGGCCGACCAGGTACGTCGCGCCGACAAAGAAGAGGAAGGTCAAAAGATCAATCCATCCGAAATCGGGCGCCGTTGGAAAGGAGAAGTACGAGGGGGGAAGCTGTGCGGCCATTCCCGCAAGCCCGCCCGCGGCCGATATGCCGACAGCGGCGCAGACGGCAACCCCCGTGATGATAAGGGCCGCCTGTATCAGATCGGTGCGCAGGATGGAATACTGGCCGCCGAGGAGGGTGTACGTAATAAAAACAGCCCCGGCAATGATCATCAGCAGGGCGGACTGCCCCGGCCATAACACCGACAGTATCTTACCCGCCGCGATGATCTGCGCCGCTATGATTCCCAGCCACGCGGCGGCGATCAGAACAGAGGCGATAATCCGTATCGTATTCCCCCCATACTGCTTCTCAAGGATTTCGGGGAGGGTGTATACCGCGTAGCCCCTCACCCGTTCGGCGAAACAGACGGAAAGTACCAGGAGCCCTATCGCCCCGACGAGCATCCACCATGCCCCCACCAGCCCCTTTGAATATCCCAGGCCCGCGATTCCGATGGTGCTTGATCCGCCTATGATAGTAGCCAGGAGTGAGCCGGTTACGGCCGGGGTACCCGCCTTTCGATCCGCGACAAAGTAACTTGAGGCATTCTTGATTTTCTTGAAACTCAGGAGGCCGACCAGTATCATCCCCAGGAGGAAGACCCCCGCTATAATATTGTTCATGTGATTCTTTCTTAACGGCGCATACGCCACACTGCTCCGCACCCATATCACATTTTCCCCGTCGTGAAAAGTCTCACAGATTCTAATGTCTTGATACGTCGGCAAACAACCTCCTCAAAAAAAAGGTAAAAATCAAGAAGTAAGACACTGCAAAGAGCTGTTGACGACGTGCCGCCGGGAGGTGCTGTGCCTTCCGGCGGCATTTTTTTGTTCCCCCGCGTTTTTCTCTTGCCGTGGGGTGTGAACTTTACTAGTTTAGTCACACAGGGCCCTCGAAAATATCACCGTTTTGGCTACGCTTCACATCTTCACCACGAGAGGAGGGGGAGGACATGAACGTTATATGGCACGAGGATTTCACGCAGTCCTATTGTTCCGATCCGGCCGCCGCCTTCGGGCGGATGGAGCCCGTCATCGATGTCATCCAAAACAAAGTCAGCTTTGTCCTAGCGATCCCCGCCGATGAGGAGGATATTCGCGCTTGCCACACGGAGCAGCATGTAGCTTCAGTGAAAAGGCAGGGGTTGTACGACATCGCCGCCCTCGCGGCAGGGGGGGCAATCCAGGCCGCCTTCACCGGCCTTTCGGAGCCCTGCTTTGCCCTTATACGCCCCCCCGGGCACCACGCGTCTGCCGACAGGGCCTGGGGTTTCTGTTTTTTCAACAACATGGCCATCGCCCTATCAAAACTGAAAAGGGAGGGTAGGATAGAGAAGGCCTTTATACTGGACTTCGACCTCCACTTCGGCGACGGCACCGTCAATATACTGGGACACACCGACTACGTGACCATCTACAACCCGTCGGAACACGATCCGAACGCGTATCTCAGGGGTGTGGAGGCGATGCTTCCCGGCGATGCCGATATTATCGGCATCTCGGCGGGCTTTGATAATCATCTGGAAGACTGGGGCGGTGTCCTATCGACCGATGATTACCGGGAGATGGGGCGGATGGTACGCGCCGCGAGCCGAAAAAGCGGCGGGGGTTGCTTTGCTATATTGGAGGGGGGTTACAACCACCGGGTCCTGGGGCACAATGTCATGGCCTTGATAGAAGGTTTGGAAGAATAGGAAGGCCAGGGGTGGGACAGCCTGACGTGGCGGTTACACCTTATCAACGCCCTTGACTGTAAAGAGGGATTACCGATTATTTATTGAATCGTTAACGGCAGGTATAAGACGCGGCGGCGTTTTGCCGTCGCTCTCAATGC
>CAYXUH010000049.1:0-12509 GCA_964468685.1 uncultured Syntrophaceae bacterium
TATGATGCGCACTGTTGCCGTAGCCGAGAATGTTGCCTCTTTTCTGCAGGAATGCGAAAAAGACACACTGGTGGCGACCATTCTGCCGGCAAACGCCGAGACGTACAGAGAGTTTATGCTGAAAAACAAGCAGGCCCTCTGGATTAAGAAAAACGGGAAAATTGTGAAATCTTCCGAACCGATGTACGTAGAGATGGCCCTGGTGGACAAGGCGGGTAACGAGATTATCAAGATTGCCGACGGGGAAATCGCACCGGGATCCAAGCTGGTGAATGTGAGCAATCCTGCAAATACGGCTTATAAGTCAGAAGATTATTTTGCCAAGACAAAAAATCTTGACAAGGGGAATGTCTATGTGTCCCACGTCACCGGTTGGTATGTGAACCGGGCTGATTTTGAGAAGGGAAAGCGGTTTGAGGGTATCGTTCGTCTGGCGACGCCACTGTTTGATAAACAGGGGTTTGCAGGACTTATCACCCTTGCTCTTGATGTACGGCAACTCGCTAAATTTACGGATAATATTATCCCGACTGAGGTAGGCTACGTACTTGAGGCTGATTCATCGACGGGGAACTACGCATATATGGTTGATGACAGGGGGCTCGTTGTATCGCACCCGGATGATTATCATATAGCGGGTCTCTACCCGGATGGGACACCAGTTCCGTATATT
Organism: uncultured Syntrophaceae bacterium; assembly: GCA_964468685.1. GTDB lineage: Bacteria > Desulfobacterota > Syntrophia > Syntrophales > UBA2210 > UBA6078. Next base: position 674 of record CAYXUH010000049.1, read on the forward strand.
ACGGGTGAGACGCTGGAGAGTATGACGCAAAAGGGTGAAGAGGTTCTGAATCTCTTCTTCCTGGGCCACATGGATCCCGCGCTTCCCGAGGTTGCGAAGGCCGCAGCTGCCGGTAATGCGGGGGATAAGGTCTATAAGTTTGGCGGTCACACCAAATTTGTCGCCTATGCCCCGATACCGTTTTCTTCGGTAACCTATCCCGAGCCTGCCGGGTTCGGATGGATCGGTATGGGTCTTGATGTAGACAAATTTAACGAAATGGCGCTGGCGACCTCTCAGCAGATAGAAAAAGAGGCGCACGCGTGGCTGACGACAATCATTTTGATCCTTATTATTGCGGTCTTCATCCTCTTCCTGATTTCCGCCTTGCTTTCGAAGGGAATCACCCGTTCGATCGAGGCGGAAGTCCCGGAGGGAGCGGTGCCGCACTATTACGATGATGAGGATTAACAGAGGGATTGAGAAGTGCCAGTAAGGGATAGTCTGTAACTCCGAGGAATATTCCCCCGGTGTGAGATCTTTTCCTGAACGGTCGGTGTTAGTACCAAAGGCCGGGAGTATACACTCCCGGCCTTTTTATATGGTGGTGAGCCCTCAGGGCAAAATCCTTGAAGTGTTCGTAGGGGTATGGTAACTTATCCGCGATCATCCGGATTTTTGTAGAAGATTCGTAGCGGTTCAGGGAGCTAAAAAAGAGATAATATCAAATGGCCGGGAGGGTGTGGTATGGATGAAGATACGAGGACGTTGAGGGAGGATGACAGGATTTACGATCTCGTGGATGTAATTGAAGATAAGCCCGACGGAGTTTTGCGGGCTGATACTCTGGACGATGAGATTACTGGCGTTGTTTCAAGGGTTGCTGAGAGAATTGCCAGGGAGATGTTTCCCTCCATTGCCGAGAGGGTTATACGGGAAGAGATAGACAGGCTGAAGGAAACTCCGGGCACGTAGGTGCTCAGTCCCGGTGAGATGAGGGAACTATTTTTGAAAAACCCATGCTGTTATATTGTGTCTGCGGCCCTGTTTTTCTTTGTGCTATATCCGTCTTATGTGTATGCCAGCCCCGATACCATCGGGATTGAAACCGAGGGTACGTGTCCCGTGTATGGCAACGATAAAGCGCCGGCTCGGGACAGTGCGATAGGCAACTCAATGAGAAGAGCCGTGGAACACGTGGTCAGGATGCTTATCTCTGAAGAGGTCGCGACTGAAAATACTGATACCCTCAATGATACTATCTACCGGAAATATAAAGATTATATACATGATTACCGGATCCTGCAGGAGGGTATAGAGGACGGTCTCTACCGCATCAGGATACGGGCCACTCTTTCGGCCATGGATATAAAGCATGATCTTGAGGGGCAGGGTGTCCTTACAGGCGAGTGGCGGACGGAATATGGCACACCGACAGTGATTGGGGTTGTGGTGCGGGGAATAGAAACATACGGTGATTTTAAGACGCTGAGAGAGACATTGGAAACGGGGATAGGGGGGGTGGATGCCGTGCATCTGCGAAGGATGGGATCGGGTGTGGCAGTGATGAACGTCGAGATGAAGGGCGATGCCGCTACTCTCGCTGGCGAGCTGCAATTAAAGAAATTCAGGAGTTTTTCACTCTACGTGGCAGAGATGACCAGGGATACCATAGAATTCAACATGATAAAGGAGTAAGAAATTGATGTATAAACTAAAGGTAGGTGTTGTATTATGTCTTATTGTCTTTGTCATATCGGGATGTACCTCCGGGATTTCCCATACTATTGTCCCGGATTATAATCAGAAGGGAGTACGGCTCATTGCTCTGGCGCCTGTTGACAATAAGACGGGAGACACACAGGTGGCACGGCTTCTGAGAGAAAGAATCCTCGATGCCCTGTATTTTAAGGGGTACCCTCGAATACCCCTCTCTATGATAGACGAGAAATTGGCTGCGTATCAGGGCCGGAACGCGGATGATACCACATACAGCATCCCAACGGAGGTTATGGGGAAATTGCTGGGTGTGGATGCCATTCTGTATTGCAGGCTGCTTGAATGGAAGACCTCATTCGTCAGCATGTATGCATCCACAACGGTCTCTGTTGTGCTCGAATTAAAAGATGCCGCAGCGGGGGCAACACTCTGGAGTTCACGACACAGCATAGTCGAAAGGCACTATGACTTTACCCGGAAGAGGCTTGAATTGAAGGCATATCAGTCGTACGAACCGGCTATTCGAGAGATTATTGAGAAAACCTTTGCGAGTCTCCCGGATGGGCCTGATTTTGTGGGAAGGCCACTTCCTGAAAAGAAATTTTGGAAATTCTGGTAGACAAACAGGACCATAGCTTATGAACATTCCCAATCTCCTTACCCTCATTCGTATAGTACTGGTTCCGATCTTTGTTATCCTTATAATGCAGGGTTCCTTTTCCTCTGCCCTCGCGGTCTTTGTCATAGCAGGTATAACCGACGGTCTGGACGGATTCCTGGCACGAATCCTGAACCAGCAGACCGTCCTGGGTTCCTACTTGGATCCGTTGGCGGACAAGGCGTTGATAATAACATCTTTTGTTATTCTGTCGGTTTTGGAGATTGTGCCGGGCTGGCTCGCGGTGGTTGTCATAAGCCGGGACTGCATCATCCTCTTTGGCGTGTCCGTACTCTTTCTAATGTCCGTCCCCATCGAGATACGTCCGACCTATGTGAGCAAGGCGACGACGGTGATGCAGCTCCTGACGGTCTTCTTTGTGCTCGTGTCCAAGTTTCAGCCCGGATATACCAATTCCATGGTGATTGAGACGTTATTCTGGGGAACCGCTTTTTTTACCGTGGTTTCAGGATTTTATTATATCTTCAAAGGGATAAAAGCCGCAAACAACTCATAGGGTTTTTATAATATTTCTTGACACAAGAACGTTTTATTGTTAGGTGACTTAGTCTTTTCAGGCCATAGGCACGTAGCTCAGGGGGAGAGCATCACCTTGACACGGTGGGGGTCCAGGGTTCAAATCCCTGCGTGCCTACCATTTATATGCATGTGCGAGGGCATCGGCGTTTGTGGTGCCCTTTCTTTAGGGGATCGAGGGAATAACCCCTCATGATCTCGGAATGTTAGCTTTTTCGGATAGTGCTGTGCAAAAGATTACGGTGACATTGCCGGATGGTTCCGCTGAGGTATACCAGTCCGGAGAAACTGTCGGAAAGATACTCTCTTCCCGATGTGGAGATGCGCTTGCGTCAACCGTGGCGGCCAGGGTTAATGGCCAGATAGTGGACCTGAACCGCCCCGTCACAGAAGATGCCTCTGTAGAGCTTGTCGATATATCCTCCGCGGATGGTCTGGGTGTGTTGCGGCACAGCACATCGCACATCATGGCCCAGGCGGTCCAGGATATCTTCGACGATGTCAAGGTGACCATAGGGCCTTCGATAGAAAACGGTTTCTACTATGATTTTGAATATTCCGACACCTTTACACCCGAGGATCTCAAGAAGATAGAGAAACGGATGCGTAAGATTGTCTCCGCCGATCATCCCTTTGTCCGTACGGAGATGTCACGGGAAGATGCGGTTTCGTTCTTTGAAAAGAGGGGTGAGCCGTACAAGGTGGAACTGATCAATGATCTCCCCGACGATGTGACCGATGTGAGTCTGTACACCCAGGGGGGATTTGTCGATCTCTGCCGGGGTCCCCACATCCCTTCGACGGGGATGATCCGGGCCTTTAAACTCCTGAGTGTCGCGGGGGCTTACTGGCGCGGGGATGAAAAGAATAAGATGCTCCAGCGTATCTATGGTACCGGGTTTGCCACACAGGAAGAGCAGGATGGTTACCTCACGCTCATAGAGGAGGCCAAAAAGAGAGACCACCGGCGGCTGGGGAGAGAGCTTGATCTCTTCCAGATAAATGATGAGGCTGGCCCGGGGCTGATCATATTCCACCCGAAGGGCGCCCTCCTGAGGATGATCATCGAGGATTGGGAAAAGAAGGAACACCTGAAACGCGGGTACGATATCGTCATGGGCCCGCAGATCCTGAAGGTTGACCTGTGGAAAAAATCCGGCCACTTCGACCACTACCGCGAAAATATGTATTTTACCGAGGTGGACGGGCAGGCATACGGTATCAAACCGATGAACTGCCTCTCACACATGTTGATATACAAATCAAAGATACGCAGTTACCGGGATCTGCCCCTGAGATATTTCGAGCTGGGGACGGTCCACCGGCATGAGAAGACGGGTGTCCTGCATGGCCTCATGCGGGCACGCCAGTTTACGCAGGATGACGCCCATATCCTGTGCACACCCGATCAGCTGAACGCCGAGATCAGGGCTATCGCGGACCTGGTCGATTATGCCATGGGCGTTTTCGGTTTTGCATACGAGGTGGAACTGAGTACTCGTCCGAAAGACTCGATAGGTTCGGACGCGGACTGGGAGCTGGCGACTGACGCCCTGAAACTGGCACTTGAGGACAATAAGATAACGTATGATATCAACGAGGGGGACGGCGCGTTTTACGGTCCCAAGATTGATTTCAAGCTCAAGGACGCACTCGGGAGAAAATGGCAGTGCGCGACCATACAGTGCGACTTTGCCCTTCCCGAGAGGTTTGATCTGTCGTACATAGGGGCGGATGGAGAAAAACACCGGCCCGTTATGCTCCACCGGGTTATCCTGGGTGCGATCGAGCGGTTCATGGGGGTGTTGATTGAACATTACGCGGGTGCCTTTCCCGTCTGGCTGTCTCCGGTGCAGGCAAGCATCCTGACCGTAACCGACAGCCATATTCCTCACGGCGAGGAGGTCTATTCCCGGCTTGTGGAAGCGGGGGTGCGCTGCGAGAGAGATTTCAGAAACGAGAAACTCGGATATAAGATACGGGAAGGGCAGATGCAGAAGGTTCCGTATATGCTTGTTATCGGTGACCGGGAAGTTGAATCCGGGACGGTCTCACCCCGGCAGCGGGATGGCGGCAAGAATCTCGGTTCCATGGGCGTTGATGATTTTGTTGCTATTGTACGCGAAAAGTGTGACAGATATGAATAAAAATGTGGTACAATACCCACTTTACGCGATATTTTAGGAGGTGACACATAGCTAAGCATTTGAGAATCAACAAAGAGATCAGGGTTGACACGGTACGAGTGGTCAGCGCTGATGGGGAGCAGTTGGGGATACTGACCCTTGCTGATGCCTTGGGGGTGGCTGAAAAGGCGGAGCTTGATCTGGTTGAGGTGGCACCGAGTTCCTCGCCGCCGGTGTGCCGGATCATGGATTACGGGAAACACCTGTATCAGCAGAGCAAAAAGACTCACGGCGCAAAGACGAGTCGGAGTTCAGTTCAGCTGAAAGAGATTCGCCTCAGGCCCAAGACCGAGGAACACGATCTTCTCGTCAAACTTCGCCACATACAACGCTTTCTCGAACAGAACAACAAGGTAAAGATAACCATGATGTTTAGGGGGCGGGAGATTGTATATGCGGACAAGGGAAGGCAGATGATGGAGAATATAAAGGACAGGCTTGGCGAGGCATGCGTCGTTGACCAGTTTCCCAAGCGCGAGGGGAGAAACATGATAATGGTGGTGTCCCCGCCGAAGAAGTAACCGTTTTTAATAATGAAACCGGGAGTAAGAGAATGCCAAAAATGAAGACACGCAGAGGGGCGGCTAAGAGGTTCGGCCTTACCGCAAAGGGAAAGGTCAAGAGAAACAAGGCCTATGCCAGCCACATTCTGACCAAAAAAACGAGCAAGCGAAAGAGAGGTCTGAGAAAATCAGGTCTTCTGAGCAAGAGCGACACAAACGGAATCAAAAAGCTGATTCCTTATATGTAATGGAAGCTTGAGGGAGATATATATATGCCAAGGGTAAAGAGAAGTATACATGCGAGGAAAAAGAGAAGAGGAGTGCTGAAGCTCGCAAAGGGTTATTTCGGAGCGAGAAGCCGTTTGTACCGGACCGCTACCGAGGCCGTTGAGCGGGCGATGAAATACTCTTACCGGGATCGCAGGGTCAGGAAGCGGGATTTCAGGAAACTCTGGATCGCGAGAATAAACGCCGCCGCCCGTATGAACGGGATTTCTTACAGCAGACTGATAAGCGGGATAAAAAATGCGGGGGTTGACCTGGACAGAAAGATACTTGCGGAGCTTGCCGTCAGTGATCCCGGGGCCTTTTCAAAGATTGCCGGTATGGCGAAAGGTGAATAGATTACGTGAAAGAAGCCCTCGAGGATCTGCGGAGAAAGGCTGATGATGCGATAGCTTCAGCAAAGACCGGAGGGGAGTTTCTTGACATAAAGACCAGATACCTCGGAAGGAAGGGTCTCCTTACAGACCTCCTCCGGGGGCTGAAGGATGTCGTCCCTGAAGAGAAACCCCTGCTCGGTAAGATTTCCAACGACATAAAAAAATCCCTGCTGGAAAAGATAGAACGGGCCCTGGAGGATATAGAATCCGGGGATAAAGACAAGGCGCTGCGTGAGGAGCGGATCGACGTCACCCTCCCCGGAAGAGGTGTGCGATATGGAAAGGTCCATCCCGTCACACGGGTGGAGGGTGAGATCTGCGATATCTTTGCAACCCTGGGATTCTCTGTGGTTGAGGGGCCCGAGGTGGAGTTGGCCTATTACAATTTTGAGGCCCTCAATATTCCCGAAGATCATCCGGCCCGAGACGCACACGATACATTCTATGTAACCGACAGCGTTGTCCTGCGTACCCATACATCTCCCGTCCAGATCAGGACCATGGAAAACCAGGCTCCCCCCGTGAGAATCCTCTCCCCCGGCAAGGTGTACCGGCCCGATTCCGACATCTCGCATACCCCGATGTTTCATCAGGTTGAGGGACTTTTGGTTGACAAGGGTATCACGTTCGGAGATCTGAAGGGTGTCCTCACCTTTTTTCTCCGGCAGATGTTCGGGAGCGATACCCAGCTCAGATTTCGTCCCAGTTTTTTCCCCTTTACAGAGCCGAGCGCGGAAGTTGACATACAGTGCGTGATGTGCAAAGGCGCCGGCTGCCGAGTCTGCGGCCACAGCGGATGGATAGAAATCCTCGGAAGCGGGATGGTTGATCCCGAGGTCTTCAAGACCGTTCACTATGACACCGAAGAGATCTCCGGTTTTGCCTTCGGCCTCGGCGTCGAGAGGATTGCGATGCTCAAATACGGCATATCGGATATTCGTCTGTTTTTCGAGAATGACCGGAGATTCCTCGATCAGTTTTGACCGAATACCTGAACGTTGGTGAATATATATGTTAGTCAGTCTCAAATGGTTGAAGGATTATATTGATGTGGAACTGACCCCGGAGGAGATCGCCGGTAAACTGACGATGGCCGGCCTGGAGGTTGATTCCATAGACAGGGTAAGCCCCGGTTTCTCCGGGGTGGCTGTCGCAAAGATACTCGCCATAAGGCCCCATCCCAATGCCGATAAACTTTCACTGTGTGAGGTCTCTACGGGCGCCAAGACCTTTCCGGTGGTGTGCGGCGCACAAAACATACATGCGGGTGATATCGTTCCCCTCGCCACGGTGGGGGCGACCATACCGGGCGGCTACACGATAAAGAGCTCCCGGCTTCGGGGAGAGTTGTCCGAGGGGATGCTGTGCTCCGAAGAGGAACTGGGGATAGGCGAAGACACAAGCGGGATCATGATACTGCCTGACACCTTCACCCTTGGCGAAGATCTGGCAGTGGCCCTTGATCTGGAGGATGTCACCCTTGAGATATCCATTACCCCCAACCGTGCCGATTGTCTGAGCATGATAGGAATAGCCAGAGAGATCGCCGCCACGACAGGGGGAAGGGTGCGCTACCCCGCCATCCAATTCGAGGAGAAGGGGGAGGATATCAATGAGCTGACCTCCGTGACGATCCTCGACCCCGATCTATGCCCCCGGTATACCGCCCGTCTCATAAAGGATATTGAAATACGGCCCTCCCCGGCATGGATGCGGATGAGACTCGAAGCGGTAGGCCTGCGCGCGATAAATAACGTTGTTGATGTGACGAACTTCGTCATGATGGAATACGGTCAGCCCCTGCACGCCTTCAATTTCCGGTCTCTCAAAGAGGGTCGGATCGTCGTGAGAGGCGCCGAGGAGGGCGAGCAGTTTATCTCCTTGGACGAAAAGCCCCGGACACTGAGCGCCGATACCCTGATGATCTGTGACGGGTCCCGACCAGTCGCGGTTGCCGGCATCATGGGTGGTCTCGATTCCGAGGTGGAGGACGACACGAAAGATGTCCTCCTTGAAAGTGCCTACTTCAATCCTTCCTCCATCCGGAAATCCTCGAGATCTCTGGGGATGGGTACGGACGCCGCCTTTCGTTTCGAGCGGGGGATAGACCCTGATGGGGTGGTCAGGGCCCTCGACAGGGCGGCCCAGCTGATAGCGGATCTTTCGGGCGGTTCGATATGCAAAGGGTATATTGATCAGTATCCCCGAAAGATCGAAGTGGTGCAAGATGTACCCCTCCGACCAGAACAGGTAAACCGAATCCTGGGCACACAGATTGAAGCGGCGGAAATGAAAGAGATTCTCGAAGGACTCGAGATGATCGTGAGCGAAAAGGGACCAGGGACCTATCTGGTGACGCCTCCCACATTCAGGGTTGACATTGCGCGGGAGATAGATCTGACCGAAGAGATAGCACGGATCCATGGGTACGAAGGTATTCCCACATCTCTGCCCGAGCTTTCACCCAAAGCGGTTACCACGAGCAATAAGAGGGCACTGCAAAACAGAATCCGAGCCATATTGAACGGGTATGGGTATTCAGAGGTTATCAACTACAGCTTTACTTCACCCACCTCGACGGATGTCTTGGGGCTGAGTGAGGATGATGAGGGACGGAGATTCATACGGCTTGAAGATTCTCTTGGGGAAGAGATGTCCGTCATGAGGACAAACCTTGTGTATGGTCTTCTAACGACGATGAGCAAGAACATCAGTGCCGGAAATTCTGACCTCCGAATATTCGAGATGGGAAAGGTGTTCACCGATATAGGCAGAGAATTGCCCCGGGAGCAGGAGAGGATCGGAGCCCTTGTTTGTGGCGCTCGTTATGACAGACTGTGGCACTTCGATGACGGCCTGCAGGCCGATTTCTACGATCTGAAGGGGGGTATGGAGAATCTGTTTGAGGCCCTGAGGATTCGAGATATTCGCTTCACCTCCGGTTGCGACCGCCCCTTTCTCCACCCCGGGAGATCGTGTCACGTGATATCGGATGGCAGGACCATCGGATTTTTGGGCGATGTTCATCCCGATGTACTTGAAAAGATGGACATAAAGGGGAAGGCCGTGGTCTTCGAACTCGACCTTCATTCGATTATTCCCCTCGTACGGGAGGATTTTCTCTATCGGAATATCCCGAAGCTTCCTTCCGTTTCGAGAGATGTCGCTTTTGTGGTGGACGAGACAGTTGAGGGGAGATACCTCCTGGATCTCGCTCTTGAAAAAAATGAGAATTTACTTGAGTGTATGGATATATTTGATGTATATGTCGGTGAAGGAATTCCCAATGGGATGAAGAGTCTGGCCGTGAGATTTACATATCGTTCGGCTACGAGAACTTTGACGGATGCCGAGGTCAACGAGGTCCATGAACGGCTTGTTGGCAAAATAGTGAAACGCACGGGCGCAAAGATCAGGGGACTGGAGATTTAAATATCATAACGAGGGAGGGACGAGATGACAAAAGCTGATATCATAAGAAATGTTCATGAGAAGATAGGTGTCTCGAAGAGCGATGCAGCGCGCTTTGTAGAATCGGTGTTTGACATCATAAAAGATACCCTTGCCGGAGGAGAAGATGTCAAGATCTCCGGGTTTGGCAAATTAAGTATCAGAGGAAAAACAGCCCGCAGGGGGAGAAACCCACAGACCGGTAAGGAGATCGAGATATCGGCCAGAAAAGTCTTGACCTTCAAATCGAGCCAGGTGCTCAAGAAAGCGCTCAACGGCTGATTGTCTGAACATTTGTCTTGTCTCGGATTTGTGCGGGTCTCCTATCATGGTTATTCCTGACAAGAATTATTTTCGTATCGGTGAGGTCGGCAGGATACTGGGTGTAGAACCGTACGTTGTAAGATACTGGGAGTCGGAATTCAAGACGGTAAGACCGATGCGTACGAAGTCGGACCAGCGCCTCTACCGGAGGAAAGACGTCGAGCAGCTCTTGGAGATCAAATCCCTACTGTACGAAGAGATGTTTACGATAGCTGGAGCTAAAAAGCGTTTGGCACGAATCGGCAAGGGAGAGAAAATCTCTCCTGACGCGGATGGCAGATTGACTGACATCAAGAGGGGCCTCAAGGAAATAAGAGAAATTGTCAGTTAAACGATGCTGGTGACTCTCACGGGGTGTGCATGAAAAAGCCGGTTCATTTGAACCGGCTTTTTGCGTAGATACCCACTATGGATGAAGACCTCATCCATAGAACTCTTCAGGGCCTGTAACGGTGTTTTGCTACAAGGAGAGCTACCTTCTTGAGCCTCTTTTTGATGCCTTCAATGGGTTGATTTTTTGGGCCACCTCTTCGGCGGTCTTTTCTATGTGTGTCGCTGACGGACATCCGCCCACAGCCCATTTCCCGGCGGGATCAGGATACATCATGCAATATTTAACGGAAGAGTATTCAACGCACCTGTCGCACCCTTCACATTTTTCGACGATCGGGTGGCAACTGCCTCCATTAAAATTGCATCCTTTCTTGGTCATAAAGACACATTCAAAACCTTCTTTAACTGTTTTGCAAAGCATGGGAACCGTCCCCCTTTTTGATTGAGTGTGTATCGGACAAAAAAAATCGGGCCATCATACTGCATCGCCCGATCATTGCAAATGCTCCGAATAGACTGGGGCGCTTCGTAACAGATAAAAAATGCCGTGTCAATAAAAAAATGGGAGAGGGGTCTGTAAAAACCTATAATATTGACCGAATCTGCCAAACATGCTACGTACATTTCATTCCGGGCGATACCAATGTGTCCTGAGGGGCTTTACGGATGAAGGTTTTCAAGGAACGGAAGAGGACCGTGTGGCATGAAGAAGAGTGACCTGGCAGAGATATTCTTGAGGTCTCTATCCATTCAATCTTCATGGGGTTTCCAGGGGATGCAGAATGTGGGATTTGCCTATTCCCTGATTCCCCTGGTTAGATCCGGGAGAAACAAAAAATGGATCTCCGGGATACTGACACGGTACATGCGCCCGTTCAGTTCCCATCCGTATCTGACGGGAGCGATCATAGCTTCTGTGGCCAGAGTGGAGGAAGAATCTGATGGAAGTCCGGACTGTCCCGAGGGGGTTCGGCTCGAAGAAGCACTGATGGCCCCCTATGCCGCAATGGGTGATCCCTTTTTCTGGGGAGGGCTCAGGCCGTTTTCATCGGTGGCCGCGGTTCTCCTTGCGCTTGGGGGACTGGTCATTGCCCCCATCGTGTTTCTGTTGGTATACAACTCCATCCATCTGTGGATACGCCTGAAGGGATTTGTTGAGGGTTACCGGGACGGGAAGGGTGGCATCGATTTTCTGGGAAGGATGGCTCTTCCTCAGAAAACCCTCGTGCTCAAGTGGGGAACAACGTTTTTTCTCGCCCTCCTGGGTGCGGTCTTTGTGGGTTCCTCTTTTCCGCCTGTGGATCTTGGGTGGGGCTTTACACTGGGGGGGACCCTTGCCCTCGTCCTTTTGTGTATCTGGCTGGTGAGCAGGGGAATATCCTCTCTTGCGGTGCTGTATGGGGCGGCACTCTTTTTTGTGGTGATAGTGTAGTATGAAGACAATAAAGGCATTCACCCTGAAAAACAAACTGGGACTTCACGCAA
>CAYXUH010000050.1:0-12473 GCA_964468685.1 uncultured Syntrophaceae bacterium
TTGCGCATCTCGTCCTCGTCGAGGCCGAGCAAATCGGTCCCCTTGAAGAGGATCTGTCCCCCCACAATGCGGCCGGGCGGACTGGGGATCAGCCTCATGATGGAGAGGGCGAGGACGGTCTTTCCGCATCCGGATTCGCCGACGATGCCCAGTGTATCCCCCTTGTCGACAGAGATGTCCACGCCGTCGACGGCCTTGACCGTGCCGTTTCGTGTCGCGAAGTGTGTCTTCAGACCTTGTATGTCAAGGATGTGAGACATGTGAACTCTAGCCCCGATCCATCAGGAATTGCGCGAGAAGCCGTACGCCTATGCCGGACGCGCCCTTAGGGATATACGGCCTGTCCGTTGACAGGAGTGCGGGTCCGGCGATGTCGAGATGTACCCATGGGCAGTCATCCGCGAACCTTTTGAGGAACAGGGCCGCGGTTATGGTGCCTCCTGCCCGTGTCCCGACATTCTTGATGTCTGCCACGTCACTCTTAATCAGTTCATTGTATTCGTGCCAGAGGGGGAGTTCCCATATCCTCTCGCCCGTGGCATCCGAGGCGGCTGATAACCGCTTTTTCAGGTCTTCATCCGTTCCCATCATGCCGGCGAGATTATCGCCCAATGCCACCACGCAGGCCCCGGTCAGCGTGGCCATATCGATTATTGCCGCCGGATTGTATCTGCCCGCGAAGGTAAGCGCGTCCGCCAGAATCAGGCGTCCCTCGGCGTCGGTGTTCTTGACCTCTACTGTCAGACCGGACATGGTCTTCAGTATGTCTCCCGGTTTGTACGCTCTCCCGCCCGGGAGATTTTCCGTTGCGGGGACTATGGCTACCACGTTCAGGGGCAGCTTCAGGTCGGCAGCCGCCTTGATTGTGGCGATCACTGCAGCGCCCCCGGCCATATCCGATTTCATCTCATCCATCTTTTCGGAGGGCTTGATGGAGATCCCCCCGCTGTCAAAGGTGACCCCTTTGCCGACCAGGACCACGGGGGGGGTGCCTTTCCCCCCGCCGTTGTATTGCAGTGTTATCAGCCGCGCTTCTTCGGCGCTCCCCCTCGCCACGCCGAGGAGGGCGTTCATACCCAGCTTTTCCATGGCGGCCTCATCCAGCGCCTCGAATGTGAGGTGTGCCTCTTTGGCGATGGCATTGGCCCGGTCCGCCAGGATGGAGGGCGTCATATCGTTGGGTGGCGTGGAGACGAGATCCCTCGCGCAGTAAACCGCCCGTGAGATGATCTGTGCCGTTTGTGCGTTTTTCTTGATCTCTTCAAGGTGTTCGGGCCGGTCCTCCACGATAATACATTCCGTAATCTCTCCCTTTTTGTCCTCTTCGAGGGTTTTGTAAGGGGTAAAACGGTACAGGCCCAGCAGCGCGCCTTCGACGGCGGCGCGCGCCATGTCCCCGATGGCAAATTTCGTCTCGCCGAAGTCGAGGGATACAGCCATTTGCGTTATGTTAAGGCCCCGTATCTTCTGGGCCGCCTTTGAGAATACTCCCCGCAGCTTTTCAAGGTCGAACTCCTCCTTCTCGCCGAGACCGGCGATCAGTATCCTCTTGCCGGGGATCGATCCTCTGGTGTACACGACAGAAGAGGTGTACAGCTTCCCCTCAAAATCCCCTCCGTCGATCAGCTCGCCGATAATACCGTTACATCGTTCATCGAGGAGACGGGCCGCCCCCTCCGGTGCCTTGCTGTCCTCGAAATGTCCCACAAGTAGTACCTCGCAGTCGAAATCCGCGAGAGATCCTTTTGTTACGGTGATATTCATTTGTGCCTCCTAAAAGTGTCATATGCCCGGGGAAGATAGCACATGGATGTGAAATGTCAATGCGCAGAGTGCGGTATTCACGACAGTCGCACTCTTTCAAAATAATATTCTTTTCGAGCGCTTTGTCTCGGAGTCCTTGGAATCTTTTTCGATGGAATCTATTTCTTCCTTGATTTTCCCGGTCATTTCACTACCGGAGGGGAAGAAGGGCTGGGCCGCCTTGAAGTGAAAGCGCGCGCTCTTGAACTTGTGCTCCTTCTTAAAAAAGATGCCAAAATGATAGTGGGATTCTCCCCGCATATTGACCTTTCCGTAGATCATCGCCAGGCTATGGTGGACCTGGATGTCATCCGGGTTATTCTTCAGGTATTCTTTGTAGAGATCGAGAGCGGTCCTGTAATCTCCGGTGTCGGCGTATGCCCTTCCCAGGTACAGAATCGTGTCGGCGTCCTCCCTGTCCGCGTGATAGGCCCTTCGGAGAGCGTCTTTCGCGTCTGCCACTTTCCCGAGATTATAATAGCCGATACCCAGGTCGCGGAGGATGTCGGCATCGTCAGGGGAGAGCGACAGTGCCTTGTGAAAGTTTGCAAATGATTTAGATGTCCTGCCAAGCCTTCCCTGTATGACCGCAAGGCCATAGAGGGCATCCGTGTTGTTGGGGTCTTTTTTCAGCGCGGTTTGAAAATATCTGATGCCGGAATCAGGATCCTCCCTGTCAATGACCAGTATGGCCTGTATCCTTCCCAGTTTTCCTATGATGCTCTTGGTCCCTCTTCTCTTATATTTTGTCTGAAGCAGTCCGTCCAGATACCGTATCCTGTCCCCTGTTCCTGGGTGTGTCAGAAAATATGAAGGGACGGAATTCGAGTAAAACTCGTACTGTCTCATGATCTTCAGAAAGTTCAACATTCCCTCGCCATCATACCCCGTTTGGGTCAGGTATAACATTCCGAGCCGGTCGGCCTCCTCTTCATGCTCTCTGCTGTATTTGAGACTGAGGGTTGCCGTTGTCGCCGAGGAGAAGCCTATTGCTGCGGCAGTCAGATCGCCTCCACCAAGAAAGGCGCTGGCAATGACCGCCGCAAGGGTTGCCACGCCCATCTTCTGCGAACTCTCGATCATCTGAGCTATGTGCCTCGCCTTTATATGTGCTATTTCATGCGCCAGAACGCCGGCGAGCTGGTTCTCGTCTTCGGTAAGTTCTATGAGGCCCTTGTAGACATAGACGTAGCCTCCCGGGGTTGCAAAGGCGTTGATCCCCCGGCTGTCAATGACGGAAAAGGTGAAGTTGAAGTAGGATTGATCACTGTGCGAAAGGAGCAGACGCCCTATCTTTTCGATATAGCTGTTTACCTTTGGGTCTTTTACAAAAGCCCCTTTGTCTTTCAATTTTTCGTAAAACTCTTTCCCCAGTTTTTTTTCATCTTGTATGGTGAAAGAGGCGACCGATACGCCCATTGACGCGTGGAGATACAGGAGGACGACGCAGGTGGCGAGTATCTTTAGTATGCTGCTGCGGTGGGCTATTCTCATGGTATCCTGTGATACGGAGGCCTTTCCGGGGTTTTGGATAGCACGGTGACTTCGCGGGGTAAAAGTCGCCAATGGCAGTTGTAATGTTCGCTATGATAAGTGAATCCTCCCCATAAGTCAACGCGGGAGGGACGTTTCCATTCCGGACGCGGGGGAATCTTTTAACGCAATACCACAAATCATGGATATATTTTCGGATTGTGCCCCTCGTTCGGATCCGCCGCGATGACACGGGTATGCACGTTCGACAGATTCTTAGGCTTGCTATTTTATTTTCAGTATGTTAGACAGGAAAACTTATCACAATTTTAGAAAAACGTCAGGGGGTATTTATCAATGGTTAACGAAGGTAACTTAACAACTGAACCAGAAAAACAAGAAGTAGAAAGTGTTGAGGAGGTGGCGGCGCCACAGAAAGAGGAAGAGGGTATGAGTTTTGTGGAGCTCTACGAACAGAGCCTGCAGGACGTGGCTATCGGCAAAGTCGTCATAGGAAAGATCGTCCAGATAAATGAGGACGTGGCGATGGTCGATGTCGGCTACAAGACGGAAGGGCGTCTTTATCTGCGAGAGGTTACTGACAGTGACGGTAACCTGACGATCTCCGTGGGTGACGATATCGAAGTCCTCGTAGATGGGAAAAAAGATGCCGAGCTGATACTCTCGAAAGAGAAGGCCTCCCGGATAAAAATATGGGACGATGTCGTAAAGGCATATGACCAGAATGAGACCATACCGGGCACGATCGTACAAAAGGTAAAGGGCGGCCTTTCGGTCGATATCGGATTCCCTGCCTTTCTTCCCGGTTCCCAGGTCAGTACGCACCCCGTAAAGGATCTTGACAGGTATGTCGGGGAGACCATGGATTTCCAGATTCTGAAATACGACAGAAAACGGAACAACGTTGTCCTGTCCAGAAAAGCCATACTGGAAATTGAGAGGGCGGAGCAGAAGAAAAAGACCCTTGAGACTTTGGAAGAAGGCAAAGTAATAGAGGGAATAGTAAAAAATATAACAGATTACGGTTTGTTTATAGATCTAGGTGGAATAGACGGACTGCTGCACATTACCGATATGTCGTGGGGAAGAATACGGCATCCTTCGGAGAATTTCTCCAGAGACGAAACGATAACTGTTAAGGTTCTCAGCTTTGACAGGGAAAAAGAAAGGGTATCGCTGGGTATCAAGCAGCTGACTGAAAATCCGTGGGAATTGATCACTGAAAAATATCCCGTCGAATCCATTGTGGAGGGGAAGGTCGTGAGTCTCATGGATTACGGGGCCTTCATCGAACTGGAACCGGGAGTCGAAGGGCTTGTGCATGTCTCAGAGATGTTCTGGACCAAGAAGGTACGGCATCCCTCCAAGATGTTGTCCGTCGGTGATGTTGTAAATGTAATGGTCTTGGAGGTGAATCCTGAAAACAGGAGAATATCGCTTGGTCTCAAGCAGACAATGACCAATCCGTGGGTGGAGCTGAGCGAAAAATATCCCGAAGGAACCGTTATAAAGGGCGAGATACGGAATATTACGGACTTTGGTATCTTTGTTGGGATTGAAGAAGATATTGACGGTCTGTTGCATGTGTCTGATATTTCTTGGAAAAAGCGAATAAAGCATCCGTCGGATTTATATCAGAAGGGCCAGGAAATTGAAGCGATGGTCCTTGGGATTGATATCGAAGCGGAGAAATTTTCCCTCGGAATAAAACAGCTCGAAGAAAACCCATGGGAGGCCCTTGCAACTCGATACGCCCCCGGTTCTATTATTACCGGCAAGGTGACGAATATTACTGATTTCGGTATCTTCGTCGAAATAGAAGAGGGTGTGGAGGGCCTGGTTCATATCTCTGAGATAAGCCATGAGAGGGTTAATTCTGCCAGAGACCTGCATTCTGTCGGGGATATTGTATCAGCGGCTGTGAAGAACGTTGATGTCGCCAACCACAAGATAGGCCTGAGCATCAAAGATTCCGAGAAGACTTCCGACAAGACGTCTCAGAAACAGTACCTGAATAACAGGGAAAAGGTTGTTTCAAACCTTGGTGATATGCTGGCAGGCATAAAGCTCTGATCATAGAGGGTTAATGAAAAGACATCCAGTCATCTTGGGGTTTCTTCTTCTTGCGATTATCGGTTTGTTCTTTTTTCTGATCCTTCGTCTGTTTGTTTTCTCTGGAGACGAATACCGAGGGTTCTCCTTCAAAGACAAGATCGGTGTTGTTTTGATAGAAGGTGTTCTGAGCGATTCGAGGGACACGATCCGGCAGCTGGATATATATGAGAGGGATAGTGGTATCAAGGCGGTTGTCCTGCGTATTAATTCGCCTGGTGGAGCGGTGGTTCCTTCTCAGGAGATATATGACAAAGTCCTGCACGTAAAAAAATTCAAAAAAGTTGTTGTTTCAATGGGATCGGTTGCGGCATCGGGTGGATACTATATAGCCTGTGCCGCTGACCGGATCATTGCCAATCCCGGAACGATAACCGGAAGCATCGGGGTTATCATACAATTTTCTCAAATAGAAGACCTGCTGAAAAAGGTGGGGCTGAAGGCCACCGTTGTCAAGGCGGGCAGATATAAGGATGTGGGGTCTCCGGTACGCGAAATGACGTCCGCCGAGAGGGCCCTTATCCAGGGTGTCATTGATGATATCCACGACCAGTTCATTGAGGCCGTGGTATCAAACAGGGGCATTCCCAGAAAAGAGTTGGAACATATTGCCGATGCGCGGATATTCACCGGCAGGCAGGCCCTTGAGGTGGGTCTCGTCGACAGTCTCGGCAATATGGACAGTGCGATCGATACGGCGGCCGGGCTCGCGGGGATAGAGGGCAAACCCGACGTTGTCTACCCCGAAAAGGAACGAAAGAGTCTGCTTCAATATATCACGAGTGAGACCATCTCCTCCATCACAGAAGAACTCAGGGGGAGCGGTTCCGGTATCGATTACCTGTATAAACCGGGATACGGGATGTGAGCTCTATATAACAGATTGAATTGTCATCCGAGTTTATTATGAAATACAATACGATACTGCTTACGAAGGAAAAGGGATATACCATTCTGACACTGAATCGACCGGGCGAGATGAATGCGCTTTCAGTGGAGATGAGGCGTGAGCTGCTACACTCTTTCGGCCGGCTGGAGGAAGACGATTCCGTCAGGGCCGTTATCCTCACCGGGGGTGATGATGTGTTTTCCGCCGGTATTGATCTTGAGGAAGTGTCCACCCTGGAAAGCCACAAGTTTGAAGATTATTCGAAGGTCATGATTGAGAGTCTTCAGAAGATCTACACGTTCAGGAAGCCTGTTATTGCTGCGGTAAGCGGTATAGCCCTCGGAGGGGGATTCAATCTGGTCACCGTGTGCGATATCGTTATTGCGTCTGAGACGGCGATATTCGGGCATCCGGAACTGAAGTTTGGTCTTAATCCGTTATTTGACCCGCTCAGACGAATGGTTGGAACCGCCAAGGCAAAAGAGATTGCCATGTTGGGCGAGCCTATCGGAGCACAGGAAGCCCTCCGGATCGGTCTTGTGAACAAGGTATCTCCCCCGGATACGTTCATGAAGGAAGCACGGTCAGTCGCAGGCGCAATCTCTCAGAGGCCAGCCAGGGCCGTCGAAGCGGTAAAAAAGATATCCGATATCGTCCCGCGCCTTGATAAAGACACGGCGCTGGAATATGAATTTGAGGTCTCCGCGCTCCTCTTCTCAAGGGCGGAGATACGGGATCACATGAGAAAATTTCTCGACAATCTCAAGTCGAGAAAAAAGGTGTAGGTTATTAGTAAGTTAGAAGTTATTTGCTGCGGTTTTTTCGCAGGGGATAATTTCGTTAACGCATTAGTAAGATAGAAGTTGCTTTCTTGTAGAAAGCAACTTCGTTATCGCACTTATCCCCTTTAGTGGGACCTATCCCGTTTATCGGGGCTAGTCAAGACCTTTCATTGCCGCAAAGTCGATCAACTGGTCTTTTCTCTTCTTGTGCTGCAGTTTTTTGAGGGCCTTTGCCTCTATCTGTCGTATTCTTTCCCTGGTAACGCCCATCATTTCGCCGACTTCTTCAAGTGTGAAGGGGCCATAGTTACAGGCAACCCAGGTACAGTTGCAGAAAGTTTCATTCTTTAACCACCACTCGCAGACCGTATCCTGACACGGTTCCGTGATGAACTCACCTGTATTTTTGCATACATATAAAGCTGACATCTATTTCCCCTCTCGGTTTTTAAAAGAGATTATAAAGGGAGGCTCACCCGGTCCCCTTAAAACCTTCGTATTATAATAGCCGCTTATATCGGTTTGTCAATAGCCGGCTTGGCAAATAATTCACCAGAAGGTACAGAGCAAGAGAGCTTTTATCTTCTACAGGAGTGTGCGCGCCATTGTAAAGATAAACTTTCTGCGGGGTGACGATGCATTTTTATACATAAATTCCTTGACAGGGTTACAGGCTTTTGGTAGGAGGCAGGCGATCCGCTTGGATCCATTGTTTATGGACTGGGACGGAAGAGAGCCAGGGCAGTATTGCGAGCAATTTCAAGGCCTCCCGTTTCAGAGCGGAGAGGCCTTTTTTGTGAGGGAATTGCCGCTGTATGAAAGTTATTGAGACAGTACGCGACATGCAGGATTTTTCAGAGGTCCTCAGACTCCGAGGCAAACGGATCGCCTTTGTCCCTACCATGGGGTATCTGCATGACGGACATCTGAGGTTGATGGAAGAAGGGAAAAGGCGGGGCGACTGTCTGGTAACCAGCATATATGTCAATCCAACGCAGTTCGGCCCGGGTGAAGATCTGGACAAGTATCCCAGGGATTTTGCGAGGGATGAATGCCTTTCAAAAGATGTCGGTGTGGATGTTATCTTCTATCCCTCGAACCCACAGATGTATCCCGAGCAGTACCATACCTATGTTACCGTTGAAGATATAACCACAAATCTTTGTGGCTTGACGCGGCCAACCCATTTCAGGGGAGTGGCCACCGTCTGCGCGAAGCTGTTCAATATCGTCAAACCCCACGTCACCATCTTTGGAAGAAAGGATTTCCAACAACTGGCCGTGATAAAGAGAATGGTGGCCGATCTCAACATGGATATTGAGGTTATCGGGATACCGACGGTCAGGGAACCGGATGGTCTCGCCATGAGCTCCCGGAACGCATATCTGAAAGATGGTGATCGTGAATCCGCACTGAGTCTGAGCCGATCGATCGGACGTGCCGCGAACCTGTATGACCGGGGGGAACGGGATGCTGGCGTGATACTGCAAGAGGTGAGAGGCTTTATTGAGGGACATCCGGGGGCCAAAATTGATTATGTCAAGATCTGTGATGTCGAGACCATGGCGGATGTCGAGACCGTTGAAGGGGAAAGATCTGTACTGGCCCTGGCTGTCTGGGTAGGCACGCCGCGGCTTATAGATAATTATGTGTTTGGAGAAACTATTTAGGCAGGTGAAACGATGCAGAGAACGATGCTGAAATCAAAACTTCACAGGGCGGTTGTTACCGATGCCGATCTCCACTACGAGGGAAGCATAACCATTGACAAGGACCTTATGGATGCGGCTGATCTCCTCCCGTATGAACAGGTTGACATATACAATGTGTCAAACGGCGAGAGATTTTCCACCTATGTGATCAAAGGTCCACGGGGATCCGGCATTATCTGTCTGAACGGGGCCGCAGCACGAAAGGCTTCGAGGGATGATCTTGTCATTATAGCGAGCTATGTGCAGGTTGACGAGGATTCGGTGAAGGGCTGGAAACCCACGTGCGTACTGCTCGGTGATAAAAACAAAATAAAAAAACATGTATAAATAATCCTGCTATTTTCATAGACTGAAATCTCCGAAACAGGCGGGGCTATGTGCCCCGCCTTCGTTATTGCAGTGGGGGGAGCTTTCTGATATAAGACCTCCTGTTCTTCAAAGGTAAACATTTGACAATATGCTGAAAAAGATCAGAAAAAACATTAAAGGTGTTTTCCTGACGGGGATAGCTGCTATCATTCCCGTGGGGGTGACCTTCTACATCCTGTATCTCATCATCGGGATGATGAATAAACTGGTCAAGATTATCCCCGCCCGGTTCCATCCCGACCAGATACTCCCCTTTCATCTGCCGGGTCTCGGCATAATCATTACATTGGTTCTTATCTTTACCGTCGGTCTAGTGACAAAGAGCTATCTCGGCAAGAAGCTCGTCGCCCTCGGTGAAAGGATGGTGGGCAAGATCCCTCTGGTAAGGGGAATCTACAACGCGCTCAAACAGCTCGTTGACGCCGTGTTCAGCGATAAGGGACAGAGCTTCAAAAAGGCGGTCCTGATCGAATATCCGCGGAAGGGCCTGTACTCAATAGCTTTTGTTACCGGCGTGAGCCGGGGAGAGGTTCAAGTAAAAACAGCACAGAAGTGCGTGAACGTCTTTGTTCCCACGACACCCAATCCCACATCGGGATTTTACATAATGGTGCCGGAGACGGACACGATCGTCCTTGATATGACGGTTGAGGAGGCATTCACTCTTATCATATCGGGCGGTATTGTTTCGCCGGAAGACGTTCAGAAAATAATACCCAAGAAGGGAGAAATAGATGCAGATAACATCTGAAGGGGTCAAGGTGGGGCATCCTGATATCGTGGCCGATACCATTGCTGCGGATATCATCGCACGGATACTGGATGAAGAAAAGAAGGCGGGATTGGATATAAACAATATGCCTCATTGTGGTCTTGAGGTATTCCTGGGGAAAGGCTTCTGTATTGTTGGCGGCGAAGTCGCTACGAGAATATACATTGATATCGAGAAGAGTCTTCGCCAGACGGTGTTGGCTCTGGGATACAATGACGCGGCGGTGGGGCTGAACGGCCACTCGCTGGGCGTCTTCAACGCTATTATACCTCAATCTCCCAATATCAATATAGGAACACGCGCCGAACTGGGGAAACATAAGGAGATCGGTGCGGGAGACCAGGGGATCATGTATGGATACGCCTGTGATGAAACCCCTGAATTGCTTCCCCTGACCTATGTTTTGGTGAACCGGATGATGCGGGCATTTGAGGATTGCGGAAATCCCATATTTGCCCCCGACGGGAAGGGGCAGGTGACGGTGAACTATGATAAGAACGGCAAGCCGACGCATGTTTCGAAGGTATTGATGTCGAACGCCATCGATTATCGCCACGTGGCGGAGAACGAGGAGATCGAGGAGACAGCGAAGAAGATAGCCTTTGAAAGCCTGGGGGAGTGGGTGAACGAAAAGGCCGAATTCCTGTTTAATCCCACCGGCGAATGGCAGGCGGTCCATTCATGCAGCGCCGCCGACTCCGGCGTCACTGGCCGTAAACTTGTCTGCCAGCTCTATGGAGGATATCCCGGGGCGCAGCTTGGCGGGGGAGCGGTGGTGAACAAGTCGCCTGAGAAGGTCGACTGTTCGGCCGTATTCGGGGCGCGCTATGTGGCCAAGAATCTTGTGGCCGCTGGTCTCGCAACCCGGTGTTCGGTACAGCTGGCCTACGCCATAGGGGTTGCGAAGCCGATGTCCATCTACGTCAACACCTTCAATACGAGTCGTATCCCGGATGAAGAGTTGTCAGGTATCGTGGAAAAGGTCTTTGATCTTACCCCCAAGGGGATGATAGAGGGCTTCGACTTGCTCAATGGTGATATCTACCGCAACATATCAAAGACCCTCTTCATGGACGACTATCCGTGGGAAAAGGCTGATATGGCGGAAAAGCTGAAGAAAGAGGCAGGAGACAAAGAATAGGAATCAGGGGCGAGGGCCCGGAAATTAGAACGATTGATCCCCATGGCTTTTGCGGAGATGGGCATCGGTATATATATTTCACACAGAGACGCGAAGAGAAACCTTTTGGAGGGGTAATGGATTACGATATCAAGGACATACAACTGGCGGACGAGGGGAAATCGAGTGTTGACTGGGCGAACAAGAGCATGCCGGTCCTGAACAGCATCAAGAAGCGATTTGCAGAGGAAAAGCCGCTGAAGGGCATCAGGCTGGGGGCATGTCTCCATGTCACGACAGAGACGGCCAGCCTCATGGAGACGCTAAAAGCCGGGGGAGCCGAGCTTTCCCTGTGCGCGTCGAATCCCCTGAGTACGCAGGACTACGTCGCCGCCTATCTGGTAAAATATCAGGATATTGCGGTCCATGCCATCAACGCGGAGGATACCGATACCTATTACCGTCACATAAACTCGGTCCTGGATACAGGGCCGGCGATAACGATGGATGACGGCGCCGATCTCGTATCGACGATCCACGCAAAGCGTCAGGACCTGATAGCCAATATTATTGGGGGAACAGAGGAGACAACCACCGGTGTGATCCGCCTGAAATCCATGGCAAATGAAGGGGTCCTGCGGTTCCCTTTGATAGCGGTGAATGATGCGGACACAAAGCACCTGTTCGATAACCGGTACGGCACGGGACAGAGCACCCTGGATGGAATTATACGGGCGACCAACCGGCTGATAGCGGGTTCCACCTTTGTCGTGTGCGGGTACGGGTGGTGCTCGAGGGGCCTTGCCATGAGGGCATCCGGGATGGGCGCAAACGTTATCGTGACAGAGGTCGATCCCCTTCGCGCCCTGGAGGCGGTTATGGATGGTTACCGGGTTATGCCGATCGCCGAGGCGGCCGAAGCGGGAGATTTCTTCTGCACGCTGACCGGGGATATGAATGTCATCCGCAGGGAGCATTTTGTAGTGATGAAGGATGGAGCCATCGTTTCCAACTCAGGCCATTTCAACGTGGAACTGGATATAGAGGGCCTCAAGAAGGTCTCCGAATATACCGGAAGGATACGGAAGTTTATCGACGAATACACGCTGAAGGACGGAAGGCGCATCTATATCCTGGGAGAGGGAAGGCTGATCAATCTTGCTGCCGCCGAAGGGCATCCCTCAAGCGTCATGGACATGAGCTTTGCCAATCAGGCCCTCTCCGCCGAGTACCTGGTACAGCATTCCAGCGAGCTGGATAAGCTGGTCTACAGCGTACCGGAAGATATCGACAAAGAGATCGCCCGATTAAAGCTGGAATCGTTGAATGTCAGGATAGATACGCTGACGGCCGAACAGGAGAAATATCTCAATTCCTGGGAGATGGGGACATAAAGGAGTAAGGAGTAAGGAGTAAGGAG
>CAYXUH010000051.1:0-2215 GCA_964468685.1 uncultured Syntrophaceae bacterium
CGACGGTATCGTACTATCGGCTCGTAAACGAACTGGTCAGGGAACGGCTCGGCGGTCTGCATTCGGCGCGTGTTGTTCTGTACAGCGTCGATTTCGCGGAGATCGAGCGGCTTCAGGATGCCGGAAAATGGGATGAGGCCGGAGGGATCCTGGCCAGCGCGGCGAAGGCTGTCGAGGCCGCCGGAGCGGATTTTCTGGTTCTATGCACGAACACCATGCACAAAGTTATCGGCGCCATCGAGGCGGCAGTTACCATCCCGATCCTGCACATTGCGGACGCGACGGCATCCGAGGTTTTGCGAGCGGGTGTATCGACGGTCGGTCTGCTCGGCACCCGCTTCACGATGGAGGAGGATTTTTATCGGGGACGTCTGGAGGAGCAGCACGGAATCAGGGTTCTTGTTCCGGAAGACCGGGACCGCGAAGAGGTGCACCGGATCATCTACGATGAGCTGTGTAGGGGGGTTATTGATGACGCCTCGCGGGATCGATACTGCCAGATCATCGGCAGGCTTGTCGAACGCGGTGCCCAAGGTATTATCCTCGGCTGTACGGAGATCTCACTTCTGGTGTCGCAGGCGGATTCCCCCGTTTCGCTTTTCGATACGACGAGTATTCACGCGCGCGGCGCGGTCGACTTCGCGCTTCGGGAGGCGTGATGCCCCGGGAGTGTAAGGGAGGGGTTACATGGTCGGTAGGGAGACCATTGCTCTTGGAATCATCATTGTTCTTGTCTTTCTCTGACGATTCGCGTGCATCCGCCAGCTCTACCTGACCCTTGCCTGTGTCGGACTGGCCGAGGCAATGGCGGCGGAAGATCCGGCGGCACGACACGAAAGGGCCGGGAGCCTCTCCATCTTTCTGGATCAGGCGAGCCGGGCCCTGGCGAATGTCCCCATCCTGTTCCGGGATATCGGTCTGGAGATGGTCTCGGACACTGTAAATTATCTCGCCTCCCTTGTGGGGATGCTGCCCGAACTCTGGTCCGCCTTTCCCGCCTTGGAGCGGTTCAGGGCAGCGGTCCTCTCGGCGATGACACGCGAGGATTTTCTCCTCCCACGGGATCTGCTGGAGCGCATATACCGGTCCCATATGGCTTGTGAGATGGGGATAGAGGAGATACAGGAGACCCTCGAACAGGAGATCCATGAGATGGAGGGGACCCTGGACCGGGAGGCCGGGCGCCTTCTCGCGGACCGACCCTGGCCCGAGGCGCTCGAGGGTATCTCCGTGCCGGACATGGGAAAGGGGGAGGTGATCGGGCAGTATCGGGATGAGGTTGAGAGGCTGGCGCACCACTGCCTGGAGCGGAGATGGATCTCGTCCGAGCAGCTCTCCGCCTGCCCGGTCACGGTCGCCCCGATGCCGGCCTTTCTCTCAGCTATCCGCTCGGCCTCCAGTTACAGCATTCCCCCCGGACACCCTCCCTCGGGGGGGATATTCTATGCCATCGATTCCCATGCATCACAAGGGGAGGACCATCGTGAATGCCCGATGCTCTCCGCCCATGAGACCTATCCGGGGCACCATCTTCTGGATGTTTCACGCTGGAGTCTGCAGAGGTCCTATCGCAGGGCCGTCGAACAGCCCATCTTCTACGAAGGATGGGCCTGCTTTGCGGAGGAACTGATGAGGTTGACGGGATACTTTAGAGGGCCGGCGGATCGCCTGCTGCTGGCCAGGCGCAGGCTCTGGCGTGCCGTGAGGGAAGAGGTGACTACGGGAGCATGACCAACCGGATGGTTGTTATTGCAAAGAAGGAGTAGAGATAAGGAGGGAATACCCATGAACTCAGACCAGGTGAAAGAGGGGGGGGCGTTGAAGGATGTTGTCTGCGGGATGGATGTGTCGAGCGACTCGCCGCACCATTACCGGTATAAAGGGGAGGATTTTTATTTCTGCTGTGAACACTGCCTGAACAAGTTCAAAGGGGACCCGGAGCACTACCTGAAAAAGGGGTCGGCGCCTGAAGCTGTAGCCGGCGAGGCGGTCCTCTACACCTGCCCGATGCACCCGGAGATCAGTCAGCCCGGCATGGGAAGTTGTCCCAAGTGCGGGATGGCCCTGGAGCCCTCCGGGGCGCCGCTTCTCTCGAACAGGACCGATTACGTCTGTCCAATGCACCCGGAGGTGACGCAGGACCATCCGGGAAGCTGTCCGAAGTGCGGGATGGCCCTCGAACCGCGAACGGTCACTGCGGAGGAGGAAAACCCGG
>CAYXUH010000051.1:2315-12463 GCA_964468685.1 uncultured Syntrophaceae bacterium
AAGTGCGGGATGGCCCTCGAACCGCGAACGGTCACTGCGGAGGAGGAAAACCCGGAACTCGTCGATATGACACGGCGTTTCTGGATCAGCGTGATACTGGCGGTCCCGGTATTTCTGCTCGCCATGACGGCCGACCTCCTGCCGGCCCTTCTGCCGGGGGGGCTCTCCCTGCGCGCCGTTCAGTGGATTTCATTCATACTGGCCACACCGGTGGTGCTCTGGGGGGGCTGGCCCTTCTTCGTCCGCGGCTGGCAGTCGGTCCGGACCTGGAACCTCAACATGTTTACGCTGATCGGTCTCGGCGTGTCTGTGGCCTGGACCTACAGCGTGATCGCTCTCCTTTTTCCGCAGATCTTCCCCCCCGCCATGCGGATGGAGGGAGGGATGGTGCATGTCTACTTCGAGTCGGCGGCGATGATCACCGTCCTGGTCCTCCTGGGGCAGGTCCTCGAACTGAGGGCCCGTTCGCGTACCAACACCGCCATCAGGATGCTTCTCGCCCTTGCCCCCACTACCGCGCGGATCGTCCGTGCCGACGGTACGGACGAAGACATCCCGCTTGAACAGGTCAAGCTCGGAGATGTACTGCGTCTGCGCCCCGGCGAGAATGTGCCGGTCGACGGCGCGGTGATCGAAGGGAAGAGCAGCGTCGACGAGTCGATGGTCACCGGCGAACCGATCCCGGTGGAGAAGGGCACCGGGGACACGCTGATCGGCGCGACTACGAACGGCACGGGAAGCCTGCTCATGCGGGCCGAGAAGGTGGGGGGCGACACGCTCCTCGCGCAGATCGTGAACATGGTCGCCGAGGCCCAACGCTCGCGCGCCCCGATCCAGAAGCTGGCCGACGTGGTATCGGGATACTTTGTTCCGGTCGTGGTGATCGCCGCCGCCGCCGCCTTCGTGGTCTGGGGGTTGTGGGGACCTGAGCCGCGCCTGGCCCACGCCATCATCAACGCGGTGGCCGTCCTGATTATTGCCTGCCCGTGCGCCCTGGGCCTTGCCACCCCCATCGCGATCATGGTGGGGACCGGCCGCGGTGCCACGGCCGGCGTGCTAATCAAGAATGCCGAGGCTCTGGAGATCATGGAAAAGATAGACACCCTCGTTGTGGACAAGACGGGGACCCTCACCGAGGGAAGGCCGAAACTGGTCACCGTGATGGCGGCCCATGGGGTCGGGGAAGAACAGGTGCTGCGCCTTGCCGCCGGGATCGAGCGGGCCAGCGAACACCCGCTGGCCGAGGCCATCGTACGGGGCGCACAGGAGAGGGGTTTTGAGCCGGCCCAGGCCGGCGACTTCCAGTCGCAGACGGGGAAGGGCGTTACCGGGAAGGTCGATGGGCATGCGGTCGCGCTGGGCAGCTCCATTCTCCTGGAAGAGATGGGGATAAATCCCGGTGATCTTTCCCGTCAGGCCGAACCCCTGCGCGCCGAAGGCCAGACGGTCATGTTTCTGGGTATCGACGGCGCGGCCGCCGGTCTGATCGGTGTCGCCGATCCCATCAAGGAATCCACCCCCGAGGCGATCCGCGACCTGGATGCTGAGGGGATCACCATCGTCATGCTCACGGGGGACAGCCGGGCGACGGCCGAGGCCGTTGCGAGCAGGCTGGGCCTCAGCCAGATCCAGGCTGAGGTGTTCCCCGAACAGAAGGTGGAGGTGGTGAAACGGCTCCAGGCCGAGGGACGAACGATTGCCATGGCCGGCGACGGTATCAACGACGCACCCGCCTTGGCGCAGGCCCAGGTAGGGATCGCCATGGGAACGGGGACGGACGTCGCCATGGAGAGCGCCGGCATCACGCTGGTCAAGGGGGACCTGCGCGGCATCGTGCGCGCCAGGCGCCTCAGCCGGGCGACGATGCGCAATATCCGCCAGAACCTCTTCTTCGCCTTCATCTACAACTCGATCGGCGTGCCGATAGCGGCCGGAGTGCTCTACCCCGTTTTCGGCCTGCTCCTGTCGCCCATCATCGCGGCGGCGGCGATGAGCTTCAGCTCGGTATCGGTGATCAGCAATTCACTCAGGCTCAGACGCGTGTTGTTATAAGCAGTGTGTGGGATCGACCGCTTCGGGACGAGAGGATGTTGTGCAGGGAGGGGTATTTATGGTAAGAGAGTTCAAGGAAAATCCGCTGGGGGGAATCAACGGAACCGTCAGGTATCACGCGGCATTCGGCAGCGTTTAATCTAGGACGGGTTATATCCCCCGCCCCTTGGGGCGTTCATTGCTTTTGAAGATACCCCACTGCTTGTGGCGGGGTAGTTCATTCGGATTCGAAAACTATCAGAGAAGAGGGAGGTTGTTACATGGCCAGGGAGATCACCGCGCAGGAGTTGAACACGGAAGCATTCATCAATGAGAAGGTAGAGGAGATCAGGGAGGCCGTTGGAGACACCACGGCCATCAACGCCCTGTCGGGAGGAGTCGATTCATCGGCGGTCACGATGCTCGGACACAGGGCTCTTGGAAAGCGTCTCAGGACCATTTTTGTCGAAAACGGGATCATGCGCGAGGGAGAGGCCAAACAGGTCGTGGACTTTTTCCAGAAACTCGGTGTGACGGTCGAGGTGGTCGATGCGCGCAAGGAATTTTTCACCGCGCTGAGTGGAATCACGGACCCGGAAGAGAAACGCGAGGCGATTACCCAGACCTTTTATCGAGACGTATTCGGACGCATCGTCAAGGAAAGCGCGGCGAAATGCCTCCTCCAGGGGACGATCCTGACCGATGTCGACGAGACCGTCGCGGGGATCAAGCGGCAGCACAACGTCTTCGAACAGCTCGGCATCGACCCGCAGGAGACCTTCGGCTACCGCATCCTCGAACCGCTCATTCAGCTTCGCAAGGACGGCGTGAGAAGGGTCGGCGAGGCCCTCGGACTTCCGGTCGACCTGTTCAATCGCATTCCCTTCCCGGGGCCGGCCCTTGCGGCACGCGTGATAGGAGAGGTGACCCCGGATCGCATCGAGACGGTCAGAAAGGCGAACACTATTGTCGAGCGTCTGCTTAAGGATACCGGCGCCTTTCAGTACCTGGCGATCCTTCATGAAGACCGCGTGACCGGGATGCGCGACGGTAAGCGCGATTTCGGTCAGCAGATCGAGGTGCGTTGCTGGGACAGTGTCGATGCGCGGACCGCGACACCGACCAGGCTCTCATTTGAAACCCTTGAAGAGATTTCCGGCGAGATCATCCGCGAGATCCCCGGTGTCGTCAGTGTCACATACAATATAGCATCGAAACCGACATCAACGATCGAGGCGATCTGAGGGAGAAGGGCCGAGCCGCAGTACCATGTGGCGTTGGTGTCTCCGGTGAACGGTTTGATGCATATCTGATTGCAACATCATACAGGGGAAATGCATATGGCAAAGACGCTCACACAGAAGATACTGGAGGGGCACCTGGTTGCGGGTGCCTATGAACCGGGGACCGAGATAGGAATCCGCATAGACCAGACCCTGACCCAGGACGCCACCGGTACGATGGCGTATCTACAGTTCGAGGCCATGGGGGTCGACAGGGTAAGGACGGACAGTTCGGTGAGCTTTATCGATCACAATACTGTTCAGATCGGGTTCGAGAACGCGGATGATCACCGATATCTCCAAGGCGTGGCCGCCCGGTACGGTGTTTATCTGTCCCGGGCGGGAAACGGTATCTGTCATCAGGTACACCTTGAGCGGTTTGGAAGCCCCGGAACGACGCTCCTGGGCTCCGACAGCCATACCCCCACAGGGGGTGGTATCGGACAGATCGCCATCGGGGCGGGTGGCCTGGATGTGGCGCTGGCTATGGCCGGCGAGCCCTTCTATCTGACCTGTCCCCGGGTGATCAGAATCAACCTGACCGGCAGACTACAGCCCTGGGTAAGCGCCAAGGATGTCATTCTCAAAATCCTGGAGATATTTGGAACGAAGGGGAATGTGGGATGTGTCTTCGAGTACGGAGCGCCGGGCGTCAGAACCCTGAGCGTCCCGGAGAGGGCGACGATCGCCAATATGGGGGCGGAGTGCGGTGTCACTACCTCCCTCTTCCCCAGTGATGAGGAAACGAAGAAGTTTCTCAGAGCTCAGGGG
This sequence comes from uncultured Syntrophaceae bacterium, assembly GCA_964468685.1. Taxonomy (GTDB): domain Bacteria; phylum Desulfobacterota; class Syntrophia; order Syntrophales; family UBA2210; genus UBA6078. Next base: position 6,401 of record CAYXUH010000051.1, read on the forward strand.
AGGGGAGATAGCTGGCAGAACTTGGCTGCGGATCCGGATGCCCAATATGCGAAGGTGGTCGCGATCGACCTCTCCCAACTGGTCCCACTGACGGCAACCCCTCACAGTCCCGGCAACATAGCCACCGTCAGGGAACTGGAGGGGATGGAGGTGCACCAGGTCTGTATCGGATCCTGCACTAACTCGTCGTACCGGGATCTGATGGTGGTCGCGAAGGCCCTGAAGGGTAAAAAGGTACACCCGGGTGTCAGCTTTATCCTGGCGCCGGGCTCCCGGCAGGTGGTCGACATGCTGGCGAGGAACGGTGCCCTCGCCGACCTCATTGAGACGGGGGTCAGACTGGAAGAAAACGCATGCGGATTCTGCATCGGGAACAGTCAGTCTCCCCAGACCGAGGCCGTTTCTCTCAGGACCAGCAACCGAAACTTCCTGGGCAGATCGGGGACCAAGAGTGCGAACGTGTATCTGGTAAGTCCGGAGACGGCGGCCGCGGCCGTCATAACGGGGAGGATGACGGATCCGAGGGACCTCGGGATGCCCTATCCCGAGATCGCGATGCCCGACGCGTTTATCATAGACGATTCGATGATGGTCCCCCCATCCGATGATCCGGGGAGCGTTGAAATCTGGCGGGGACCCAACATTGGGGCGCCACCGACCAGCGATCCGCTTCCCAAACACGTGGCCGGGGTCGTGACCATCAAGGTAGGGGACAATATCACCACGGACCACATTATACCCGCCGGTGCGAAGATGAAGTACCGGTCCAACATTCCCGCGTACTCCGAGTTTCTGTTCGAAATCGTTGATCCGGAGTTCTACAATCGGGCCAGGGAGGTGAGGGATTCAGGCAGGGACAACATCATCGTGGGGGGGCTCAGCTACGGGCAGGGTTCTTCCCGTGAACATGCCGCTCTCTGCCCCATGTATATGGGCGTAAAGGCGGTCATCGCAAGGTCCTTTGAGAGGATACACACGGCAAATCTGATAAACTTCGGCATTGTCCCACTGACCTTCAAAAACGAAGACGATTACGATTCGATACAACAGGCTGACAGCCTGGAGATCCGGGATATCCGGAAAAAGATCGGCAGAGGAGAACCGCTGGTTGTGAGGAACACCACCCGGGGGACCGAATTCGAAGTCGACTGCGACCTTTCGGAGAGGGCGAAGAAGATTGTCCTTGCGGGGGGGATGCTGTCGCTGATCAGAAATAAAAAAGGTACGGGAGAAGGATAAATGGGTGAAAAGATCAGGGTAAAAACTCCGATAGTAGAGATGGATGGGGATGAAATGACCAGGATCATGTGGCAGATGGTCAAGGAAAAGCTGCTGTTCCCCTATCTTGGCATGGAGATCGACTATTATGACCTGGGCCTCAAAATGAGGGACGATACCGACGACCAGGTTACTATCGACGCGGCCCACTCCATTATGAGGTACAAGGTAGGGGTCAAGTGTGCGACCATTACGCCCAACGCGGCACGGGTCGAGGAATACGGTCTCAAAAAGCAGTGGGACAGTCCAAACGGTACCATCAGGGGGATGCTCGATGGGACGGTGTTCCGGGCGCCGATCCTGGTGAAGAACATACGGCCGGCGGTCGTGGGCTGGAAGAAACCGATCCATATCGGGCGGCACGCGTACGGCGATGTCTATAAAAACGAGGAGATACGAATACGCAAGCCCGGCATTGCCGAGCTGGTTTTTACCCCCGGCGACGGGAGTGAATCGGTGCGGAGGATTATCCATGAATTCAGGGACCCGGGGATCATCCAGGGGGTCCACAATCTGGATTCCTCCATCCGGAGCTTCGCCACCGCATGTTTTACGTATGCCCTGGATCAGGGGATAGATGTGTGGTTCGGCACGAAGGATACCGTTTCCAAGACGTATGACGCGCGGTTTCGTGAGATATTCGAGGAAGAATATGAAGCGAACTGGAGGGGCGTCTTTGAGGGGGCGGGGATCGAATACTTCTTCACCCTTATCGACGATGCCGTCGCACGGATCATGAAATCCGAAGGGGGGATGCTCTGGGCCTGCAAGAATTACGATGGGGATGTCATGTCGGATATGCTCGCCTCGGCATACGGAAGTCTGGCGATGATGACCTCCGTTCTCGTTTCTCCGAAGGGGTGCTTCGAGTACGAGGCGTCTCACGGCACGGTCCAGAAACACTATTACAAACACCTCGCAGGGGAGAATACCTCCACGAATTCGACGGCGCTCATCTTTGCCTGGACGGGCGGTCTGAAGAAGCGGGGGGAACTGGACGGCACCCCCGAGGTTTCCACCTTCGCGCAGAAGGTTGAAGACGCGGTTATAGAGACGGTTGAAGGGGGGATCATGACCGGAGATCTCATGAGGATCGCGGGGTCGGATCCGAAGAACCGGCAGGTCTCCACGGAAGGCTTTATAGATCATATACGGGAGGTCCTGGAGCAAAGAATGTAAAGGGGGAAAGATGGCACAGAGAGCTATCAGAGAAGCGGACGGCAAGGGGATGATGGCCCGTCTCCTTGCGGAGTACACCGGGAGGAGATACACGGTTCGAACCCGGTTAGTGTCGGTGGGGCCTGAGACCGATCTTACAAAACTTCCCGGCAGGCACCCGTGGCTCCTGAAGAATCGACTGACGGTCAAGGTCGACCAGCTGATCAAGCGGAGGGGCAGGAATGGATTGCTGCTCCTCGATGCCGACTGGAAGGGCGCCAAGCGGTGGATCGGGGAGCGGATGAACGCAGAGATGCTGGTGGACGGCGTCACCGGGGTGCTTAACCATTTTATTGTGGAGCCCTTTGCCCCGCACGAGAAGAAGGACGAATACTACGTGGCCATCATCTCTCAGCGGGAGGGGGATGACATCCTCTTCCATCACGATGGAGGGATCAATATCGGGAATGTCGATGCCACGGCCATGAGGCTGTCGGTACTCATTGGGAAAATGCCAACGGCAGGGCAGATCGAAAAAGGACTCCTCGACAGGATTCCAAAGGAACAAAAGGCCCTGATCGCCGGCTTTATCGAGGGTCTCTTCAAATTCTACGCGGACCTGAACTATACCTATCTTGAGATAAACCCATTTATCGTTCATGAAGAGGCTATCCTTCCCCTGGATCTGGCGGCAAAGCTCGACGACACGGCCGCCTTTGTCAGCGGGGAAAAGTGGGGGAAGATACAGTTCCCCACCCCCTTCGGCAGGATGCTCTCGAAGGAGGAGGCGTACATAGAAGATCTGGATTCCAAGACGGGGTCTTCACTCAAATTGACCGTTCTCCATCCCGAGGGGCGCGTCTGGACGATGACCGCCGGAGGAGGCGCTTCCGTGATCTATGCCGACACCATTACCGATCTGGGATTCATGGATGAGATGGCCAACTACGGCGAGTACTCCGGAGATCCCAACGAGGAGGTCACCTATCTCTATGCAAAAACGATCCTCGATCTGATGACGCGGAGAAAGAATCCCCGGGGGAAGTTCTTTCTCATCGGAGGGGGGATCGCCAATTTTACCGATGTAGCCATCACCTTTCGGGGCATCATCCGTGCCCTCAGGGAGTACTGTGAGAAACTCAAAGAGGGGAAGGTGAAGATTTTTGTCAGGCGCGGGGGGCCCAACTACAATGAAGGGCTGGACAGCGTGAGGGCGGTGGGGGACGAACTGGGCCTTTCCATCCATGTATACGGCCCGGAGACGCATATGACCAGGATCATATCGATGGCGCTGAAGGGGGACAGATAAATGGCACGGAAGAAACCGGAGACGAGAGAATACGAACTCTTCAACAGTGAAACCCAGGCCTTCATTTATAACATGCAGGTCAATGCCATACAGCGAATGCTGGACTTCGACCACGCCGTGGGGAGGAAAACACCCTCGGTGGCGGCGATCGTCAATACGACGGGGAGTGAATCCCTGCAGAAGTTTTTCTTCGGTCCCGGGGAGATCCTGATCCCCGTCTATACCTCACTGGCCGCGGCCGCCCGCAGGCACAAGAAGGCGGATGTCCTGATCAGTTTCGCATCCTTCCGGTCGGCCGCCCAGTCCGCGGAGGAGGCATTCAAGCTGAAACAGATCAGGACGATCGTCCTGATCGCCGAGGGGGTCCCCGAGCGGCGGGCGAAGGAGCTGAACGCACAGGCCAGAAAACTGGGAAAGGTGATTATCGGACCCGCCACAGTGGGGGGTATCCAGGCAGGCGCCTTCAAGATCGGCAACACGGGGGGGACCCTGGAAAATATCATAGAGGCGAAGCTCCACCGGCCGGGCTCCGTGGGTTTTGTCTCCAAGTCCGGCGGTCTTTCCAACGAGGCGTACAATATCATTGCCCGGAATACCGACGGCCTCTACGAGGGAATCGCCATCGGCGGCGACAGGTACCCCGGAAGTACCCTGCTGGAGCACCTGCTGCGCTATGAGAAAAACCCTGCCGTCAAGATGCTTGTCTGTCTCGGAGAGGTGGGGGGGATGGATGAGTATGAGATCGTCGATGCCCTCAAGAGAAAGGAGATCAGAAAGCCCCTGGTCATGTGGGTGACGGGGACATGCGCGAAGGCCTTTAAAACGGATATCCAGTTCGGACACGCCGGGGCCAAGGCGGGGACCGATCTTGAAGGGGCGGATACCAAGAACGCCGCATTGAGAAAGGCGGGGGCCATCGTTCCTGAATCGTTCGATGATTACGCCGAGAAGATCCACGATACCTATGAAGGTCTGGTCAAGAAGGGAAAGATCAAACCGGCGCCGGAGGTGGCGGCTCCACACATTCCCGTGGACTTCGCCAAGGCACTGAAGGCCGATGCGATCCGAAGGCCGGCGAACTTTATTTCGACCATATCTGACGACCGGGGGGAGGAACTGCTGTACGGGACCCTGCCCATCTCGCAGGTCTTCAAGAAGGATATCGGCATTGGCGGGGTTCTCAGCATCCTGTGGTTCAAGAAGCTGCTCCCCCGGTACGCGACGAAGTTTATCGAAATGGTCATTATGGTTGTGGCGGATCACGGACCGGCGGTCTCGGGCGCCCATAACACTATCGTGGCCAGCAGGGCGGGGAAGGACCTGATATCCTCTCTGGTATCGGGTCTGCTCTGTATCGGGCCGCGGTTCGGGGGCGCGCTGGATGGGGCCGCCCTGCAGTTCTCCGACGCCTTCGATAGAGGACTGACCCCCATCGAGTTTGTCGACTCGATGAAACGAAAGGGCTCAAATATCCAGGGGATCGGCCACCGGATCAAATCGGTCCACAACCCCGACATGCGGGTGACCATCATAAAAAACTATGCAAAAAGGAGTCTTAAGAGTACGATACTCTTGGACTATGCCTTGGAGGTGGAGGGGATCACCACCTCCAAGAGGGACAACCTGATCCTGAACGTGGACGGCTGCATAGCCATCTGTTTTGTGGACCTTCTGAGATCCGAATTCTCCAGGGAGGAGGCGGACGAATATATCAGGATGGGGTCTCTCAACGGTCTCTTTGTCCTGGGGAGGAGTATCGGTTTTGTCGGCCACCACCTGGATCAAAAACGGCTCAAACAGGGTCTGTATCGTCATCCCTGGGAAGATATTGCCTATCTGAAGGAATAGAGCCGAGAGGAGATGTAAGGAATTGTGCAATTCCCTCCCGGCCTTCCCTGTACCGGGTGAGGGGGGGATGATCTATGCGGCCCCTCTCTCTTTTAGCGTTGTACTTCTGTCACTTCCGTACCGGTTTTGCCGGTAAGCGGAACCCAACGGACAATTGTAAGGAGTCAGGATGGAAAAGATCAAGATTACGTGTATAGGGAATTACCCCCCACGGGAATGCGGGATAGCGACCTTTACGAGGGATCTGGTCGAATCGATGGAACGGACCGATCGGGCCGAGTGCTCCGTTGTCGCGATGAATGATCAGGACCAGGACTATCCGTATCCCGAGAAGGTTCGATATGTCGTTCGGCAGAACCATCAGCGGGATTATCTCAAGGCGGTCAAATTTATCAATTACAGCGACGCTGATGCCTGTGTGCTGGAACATGAATTCGGGATATTCGGCGGCGACAGCGGCACGTATATTC
>CAYXUH010000052.1:0-12450 GCA_964468685.1 uncultured Syntrophaceae bacterium
CGCTGGGGAAATTAAATGCCATGAAGGCATAACACGATAGCGCCGGGTGATCGGTTGTAAAGAGGCAGGAACAGTCCCCCGTTCTCTAATGATAACCCGCCATTTATTCTGAAGGAGGAAGACTGTAGAAATGCCCTTTGAAAAACAGATGGAAGAACTGGAACGCCGCAGGCAGAAAGCCCTAATGGGTAGTGGTGCTGTTTCCATCTTCGTCTTTCTTTCTCGGGAAAGGGTCACCGATCACCCCGTATCCCCTTCTTTCCCCGTTGCGAGAATTCCAGTTTCGCGGCCAGAAGGCGGTGAATGGCCGTAATATTGGTAAGAATAGACAAAAAACACAAAACGGTAATGAGAGGGACGTCTTGATATCTGGGATCATACCATGATGTCGGCACGGTCAGGAGCGATCCCGCCACAATCAGCAGGACCCGTTCCGGACGTTGCATGAGGCCCACAACGCGTGTTGTGCCGAGTGATTCGGCACGTGCCTTCACGTAACTCACCATGAAGGAACCAAGCATGCCCAGGGTTACGATAAAAAACATCCAATGGTATCGGTAAAATATCAGAAAACCGGCAAAAACAAAGAAATCGGCATAGCGATCAAGCGTAGAATCAAGAAGTGCCCCGAATCGTGTCGATCGTCCCGTAAGGCGGGCAATTGTTCCGTCAATGGTGTCGAGAAACCCGGACAGGAGCAATACGATGCCGCCCCAGAAGAATGTGCCGCGGGCATATAAGATAAGTGCGGCAAATGATGCAACAAGAGAAACCAGTGAAACAATGTTCGGCGAAAAAGATGAGCGTATCAGTGGCCTGATCAGTCTTTCTATAAGGGTATAGTAGTTTTTGAGAATCTGTGCTCTCACTGCCGCGCCTCTGCTTGCCTGATAGAATACACTTGTGTCCAGGGTATTCCTAGAATGTCCTTACTACTAGAAATAGCGCTCAAAATCAATAAACCGTCTAAACCACCCTTCGGGCATCCTTGCCAGGGTCGCCGCCCCCTTTCTTGCAGGGTGGGCTAAAGAGGACAACCGGCAGTACCGGCCCCGTCAGGAACGGACGGATCACCGCTGAACATTGGGTGCACAGGGTACGGACCGTTTTTTTTAGGCTTGCATTTCTAATGTCTTGTTGTATCATAGCGCGCGACTCGTCGACCGGATTTCTATCGGAGACTATGGGTCATTTCTAATTCTCGAGAGGTAATAACTGTGGGTAAGATCAAGATAGCGTTGGCAGGGGTAGGGAATTGCGCAAGTTCTTTGATTCAAGGGATCCATTACTATAGCGACAAGAATTCCGCAGATGCGATCGGGTTGATGCATTGGGATATCGGTATATACGAACCGGGAGATATAGAGGTCGTTGCGGCCTTTGATATCGACAAACGGAAGGTTGGCAGAGACGTCCATGATGCCGTCTTTGCCGGGCCAAACTGCACCACCATTTTCTATCCGGAACTTCCCGCCTCCGGGGTTACGGTTCGTATGGGCAGAATCCTGGATGGTGTCTCCGGCCATATGAAAGAATATGAAGAAAGATACACCTTTTGCCCCGCCGATGTTCCCGAATCGGATAAGGGGGCTGTCGTTGCAGCGCTCATAGAGAGTGGTACCCAAATCCTTTTGAATTACATGCCGGTGGGATCGGAGGAGGCCACCCGGTTTTACGCGGAGTGCGCACTGGAGGCGGGTGTTGCCTTTATCAATAATATGCCTGCCTTTATTGCCAGCGACCCCTTGTGGGCCGAGCGTTTCGAGAAAAAGGGGCTACCCATCGTCGGCGATGATATCAAGTCGCAACTTGGCGCAACAATTACACACCGGGTTCTCACCGATCTCTTCAGAAAGAGGGGTGTAAAACTCGATCACACGTACCAGCTCAACACAGGCGGGAATACCGATTTCCTCAATATGCTCAATCGCCGTCGTCTGAAATCGAAAAAAGAATCGAAGACCGAAGCCGTCCAATCGGTTACGAGCAGCCGCCTGGCTGATGAAGATATCCATATCGGTCCCAGTGATTATGTGCCGTGGCAGAAAGACAACAAGATATGCTTTCTCCGTATGGAAGGGAGGATATTCGGTGACATACCGATGAATCTCGAGCTTCGTCTCTCCGTTGAGGATTCACCGAACTCGGGAGGCGTGGTGATAGATGCCATCCGCTGCGTCAAACTCGCGCTTGACCGCGGTCAGGGAGGAGTGCTTGAGGGTCCATCGGCCTACTTCTACAAGCATCCGCCACGGCAGTATACGGATGATGAGGCCTATCGGATGACCGATGAGTTTATTGAGGGGTATCAAGATAATACCCGCGATAATGGCCACCTTCATCGGAGATAACGGTTGAAGGTGGACAGGAAGGGTGTTGAAATCAGAGAAATGGCGCAAGTTGTCTCGATGTGAACTTCTCTTTGCTCCCGCGAAGCACAGTCGCAAGCCTTCTGTCCTTACGCTCTCACCTTACTAACGATATATAGCATAATAACGATATTTCGTTATTTCCATAAGGTGCTTCCCCTTTCAACCCACTCACAACCCGGTGTATATTCGTCCGAATACCCCCTGCTCACCTTTGGCACGGCAATTGCTCTTGCTAACATGGTTTGAGAGGTCCCTGCCCTCAGACTTTTAGCCTTGTCGGAGGCACGGCAGAAGGGTCCACATGGGAGCTGCAAGCAGAAAATCAGGGCGAGCCTTGTAAGACAAACACGTACCCGATAGGGAGGTAACCCTTACGGGTAATTTAGAATGGGACTGATACCGCAATAGAAAAAACCCTGGTATCAGACAGGAGCGTTCTGAGGGGCATATGCATCCATGTGCAATTTCCCTCTCATTTTACAGACCGGGAGACGGGAAATGGTTTTGCCCCCTCAATAAGGGGGTGCTTTCGAGGGGTGAAAAATCTTTTTCAAAGCTAAGAAGAGGCACACGGTATCGCTATCAAAAGGTTTGTTAAGAGAGGCATGTGTAAAGTATTTCTGAAGGTGTTGACTTGATGATGGTTTTGTGTAATGGATAAAGAACAAAAAACATTTCAGGGAAAGGGGAGGATTATGAAAAAGTTACGTCTGTTTCTAATCGTTTTTGCTGCCATCTCCGTTGTGGCACTGGGGATGTCGACGGTGGCTGTGGCAAAGGACAAACCGATCAAGATCGGTTTTATGGGGAACCTGTCATCGCCGTCGACACTCAGCGCGCAGGCCGCTGCCAAACTGGCGGTCAGCGAGATGAACGAGGCGGGGGGGATCCTGGGCCGGCCGGTTGAGCTAATTCTTGAAGATACGAAGGGGGAGATACCGAAAGCCATCGAGGTCTACAAAAAGCTGGTTATGTATAACAAGGTGGATGTTGTTGTGGTTGCGGAAAAGGTCGAGATGGGTGTCGCCGGAATGGAGATCGGCGCCGAACTCTTCCGTGAGTATCCGCACATAATGTTCTCGACCATAGGGTCGGGGGACAGCATCTGGCATCACGTACGGGACAATTACAAAAAGTACAGGTTCGGCTTCCAGACATACTATTACATATCGACAAACTACCTGAAAATTATGGGGAAGGAAGTGCTCCCTGATTTCTTCAAGAATACGATCGGCACTAACAAGGTCGCCATCATCTATGAAGATATGGAGTGGACAAAACCCCTTCGCAAAGGTCTCAAAGGGGTTTCCGATGGATTGAGGGCCGAGTATGAGAAGAAGGGGCTGGAAGTCGTCTACGAGGCGACCCTCTCTCTGGACCAGAAGGTGTTCAGCACCGTCTTTGAAGAGGTCGCGGCATCCGGCGCCGGTGTGATGGACTGCGTCGTGGGATATATCGACCAGGGCTCCTTTATTAAGCAATGGGCGCAGTCCAGTGCCAGTGATATTCCCTGGTTTATCTGGGGCGGCCTCGCCGGCATGCCCGTGGCGTGGAAGATGACTGAGGGGAAGATCAGCGGCGGATCTGTCGGATCGTCCTTTGTCAAGGTTCCTATCACGGAAAGGACCATCCCCTTTATGACCGACATGGTGGAGAAGTATAAAACGGGGCCCATTTTCGGTTCCCACACAACCTACGACACGCTCAATGGCTATAAGAAGGCGGTGGAACAGGCAGGCGGCGCAAAGGATGTCGAAAAAGTAATCAAGGCCTTGGAACAGGTCCGGGAGGTTGCCGTGCTGGGAACGATCGGATGGAATCCCAAGTATCATTACAACCTGCCCTATCCGGAATATATAACTCCCATCGTCCAGTGGCAGAACGGGGAGATGGTGGTTATCATACCCGCAGACATTGCGACGGGGGAATTCAAATCACCGGCGGAGTTGAGGAAATAGGACACGATGTGACGGAGAAGACGGTGGGCGGCTAAACAGGGGTACTACGTTTATTCGCCCGCCGTAATCCAACAAGGTACCCATGGGGGCAGGGTAGACACATGGGTAACGAACAATGAGATGAGAGAGTGAGTTATGGCCGTAGTTATTCAAAACATTATTGTCTATACAATTATATGGGGATCGATCTATCTTCTGATTTCCATGGGGTTTTCATTGATCTGTGGCGTATTGAGGATTTTTCATCTGGGCTATGGAGCCACCTTTGTGATTGCCGCATACGGCACCTGGCTTTTTATGTCTGGGATGGGATTGGGACTGATCCCGAGCATTATCCTCATGTTCCTTCTGCAGATCGCGATCGCAATCCTTGTGTTCTATAAGGGCGTTTTCCAGCGCTACCTCGACGAAGAGGAAAACCTGCTGGTGATTTCGATGCTGATCTTCATGGCGGTTGCGCATTTCGCGAATTACCTGTATCCCACGACGTCAGGGGTGAATCTTCCCACGGCCTTGGTTACGGGTATGGCTAAGATTGGTGCGGTCAATATTTCATATGAGATGATCGCCGCCGCCGCGGTCGGTGTTGTGGTGACTGGACTTTTCGTCCTTATGTTTCTCAAGACACGCACGGGCCTGATTATCAGGTCAATGAGCCAGGATATTTACGCCGCAAAACTTATGGGGGTCAGCGTCGATAATATGTATTACCTGGCAATGATCCTGTCGATAATTCCTCCGACGATCTGTATCCTGATGATAGCCCCTTTCTGGGGTATCGATCCGTTCATGGGGGCGTCGCTTCTCATGACAGCAATGCTTATCGCCATACTGGGCGGATTGGGGAACCTGAAAGGAAACATCATAGCTTCCTATCTGATTGCCTTTATCCATTTTTCTGTGAGTTTCCTGTGGGCGCCCAGATTCATGGGGCTTGCGGCCCTTGTGGTGACACTCATTTTCTTGATTGTTAAACGCGGAGGATTGATGGCGGGAGAAACAATATGGTAAAGTTTGAACTAAAACGAGATAGAATCTTATTGAGATGGGGGCTTGAAAAGCTGGAGTGGTGTATAGAACCTCGCTACTGGAGGAATCCGATCATAGGCGTCGCACTTCTGCTGATCCTGCCGCTATTCTTTTACTCCTTTCCGCATCTTCTAACGATGCTGACGACGGCCAATCTGCTGGCATGTCTGGCGATACCCCTGAGTCTGCAGATACTGGGTACGGCACGGGTCAATTTCGGTCCCCAGCTCTACCTGGGGATCGGCGGCTATACCGCCGCGCTCCTCAATCTCCATTTTGGCTGGAGCCCTTTCTTTACACTGATTGCTACTGTTATCGTATGCGGCTCCGTTGCCCTTCTGCTCAGTCCGACAACATGGATCGCAAAGGGGCTTTATTTTTCACTCCTAACGCTCATATTGCCCCTTACATTTCTTGATCTGACCTACCAGTTTGGTGATCTCTTCAGGGGGGAAGTCGGACTCTTCGGAATGAGTCCGCTCCTCGATCTGGGGAGGGTTCGCTGGAACTATATGGCATATTATTACCTGTCTCTCTTTATGATGCTCCTCTTCATTCTTATCGCGGACAAAATAGGCCGATCCCGGTTCGGCGTGACGCTGGCCGCGATCAACGAGAACGAAGATGTGGCCCGAATGATGGGGATTGATGTAAGCAAGTACAAGGTTTTTTATTATGTCTTTCCCTCGATTCTCACCGGAATTGTCGGGTGGTTCATTGTCCATACCTTCAGATCGTTTGCTGGGATAACCTATCTCCCGCTTGATTACATGCTCAAGGTGCTGATCATCGTCATCATCGGCGGGCGTGCTTTTGTCTACGGCGCGGTCCCGGGCGCATATTTTGTCGCGATTATCGAGGAGGTGTTACGCGGTTTCGGACACATCAATCAGTGGGTATTCCCCCTTGTTCTTATCGCCATGATTCTTATCTTGCCACGGGGCGAAGGTCTCTGGGGCCTGTACCACAAAAGACATCCCCGTGACTACTTTCCCAAGCTACACGTCAGGAGAGAATGACCGAGGCCTGCCGGGTGATGCCGAACAGGGATCACCATAGTTCTGCAGTTCCATAACCGAAGGGGAGAGTTGAAACGTGATCGAAATAAAAAATATTGGTATAAAGTTTGGAGGACTTCAGGCGCTTGACAACGTCAGTTTTTCGGTCGGAAAGGGCGAGGTAGTTGGCTTGATCGGACCAAATGGCGCGGGCAAGACAACGATGATGAATATCATATGCGGCCTGTATAAGCCCACGGAGGGAACGATAGATTTTGAAGGGACACGGATCACCGGATTGACATCCAACAAGATTTGCCACCTGGGCATATCGAGGACCTATCAGATCCCTCAGCCCTTCTATGCAATGACCGCTCTGGGAGGGGTGACCGTGAGTGTCCTGAACGGAAAGAAGCGGCCCAATATGTGTCTTTCCGATGCGGGTCTCGAGGCCTCATACTATCTCGAGTTTGTCGGGCTCTTTGCAAAGCGGGATGAGCTCGCAAGCAACCTCAACCTGTACGAACTCAGGATGCTCGAGCTTGCTCGTGCCCTGGCAACCACGCCGAAGCTCCTCCTTCTTGATGAGGTGATGGCTGGATTGAATCCCGTTGAATCCAATCGAGCCCTTGATATGATCTGGAGTGCACAGGACCAGTTCGGCATAACGCTTTTATGGATTGAACACGTCATGAAAATTATCATGAACGCCGCGCAACGCATAGTCGTTCTCCAGTACGGCAAAAAAATTGCGGAGGGGCCTCCTGCTGAAATAGTGAAGGATCCACGAATCATAGAGGCCTATTTAGGGGGTAAACGCAAATGATGCTGACGATCGAAAACCTGAATGTCTCATATGGCGTCATTCCGGTTCTGCATGATGTGAAACTTGAAATAGGAGAGGGTGAGTTGGTGGCGCTGCTCGGTGCAAACGGGGCTGGCAAGACGACGCTCCTCAATACCATATCGGGTGTCATGCGCGGAACATCGGGTACCGTCTCATTTCTGGGAAACAATATTGAAAACACATCCCCACAGAAAATCGTGCAGGCCGGGATCTCACAGATACCTGAGGGGAGAAAGATATTCCCCTATCTTAACGCAAAAGAGAACCTGTTCATGGGGGCCAGCACCCGCAAGGCCTGGGGATTCCGACACAAGATGTTTGATGAGGTATCGGAGATGTTCCCTATACTGAAGGAGCGGGCCGATCAGCGTGCAAGTCTCATGAGCGGTGGTGAGCAGCAGATGCTCGTTATCGCGAGGGGGCTCATGGCGCGACCGAAGCTTCTCATGATCGATGAGCCGTCTCTGGGACTGAGCCCGGCATTCCACGATCTGATTTACGAAGCCATCGAGGCGCTTACGAAAAAGGGGATAACCGTTCTCCTGTCGGAACAGAATGCGCAGATAGCATTAGAGATCAGTGACCGAGGATATGTCATGCAGGATGGCGAAGTCGTCATGGAAGGAACCAGCAAAGAGCTCCTCGAAAGTGACCTGATAAAAAAAGCATATATGGGAGTATAGATTTATGAAGAACGACTATTTTTCTTATACAGCCGAGACCTTTGATCGATCAAAGGTGGAGCAAAAATCGGAGGCGCTGAAAGGCATACGGGTCCTTGATCTATCCCATATGATATTTGGTCCGAAGGCCGCCAATATCCTGGCCGAGCATGGCGCCGAGGTCATCAAGGTCGAAGTTCCCTATCAGGGAGACTACTGGCGCTCGTCCACCTATTGGGGCAAATACTGGAAGCACTCGAATCCCATGTGGCACTTCATTAATCACAGCAAGTATTTCGTCGGGATCGACGTCAAGTATCCACGGGGTAAGGAACTCATCCTTGAACTTGCCGGAAAATCCGACATCGTGATCGAGAATTTTGCCAGCGGGACCGTCGAGGCTTGGGGGATCGGGTATACCCAGGTCAGGAAAATCAATCCCAAGATTATTTATGCAAGCCTGAGCACCTTCGGGCAATCAGGACCGGCACGGTTTTTCCCCGGATGGGACCTCCTCGCGCAGGGGGCGAGTGGTGTTATCAGTAGCACCGGCTACCCCGATACGGAATATTACTTCAAGGCGCCTGACTTTTACGGGGACTTCTATCCCGGTTTCTTCGCCGCCATGACGATCATGATGGCGCTCAATTACCGGGAAAGAACCGGAGAAGGTCAATATCTCGACGTATGCCAGACGGAGATCTTGATGCGTTCCCTCTTCAATTTTACCTACAGCAGTGTAACGGGTGATGAGATTGGGCGCACGGGCAATCATGATCCGACGGCGGCGCCATCGGGAATCTTCAAAACGACCGATGGTATTTTCTTTGCGCTGGCGATCAATACGGATAAACAATTTCGTTCACTGTGTGCTGTTATGGGGAGAGAGGATCTGGCCGGAGACGAACGGTTTGCAACGGCCCTGGAACGGTTAAAGAAGGAACATGCCGACGAGCTTGATCCCATAGTGGGAAACTGGATCGCCTCAAAAAACTCCGAAGAACTCCGGGAGCTTACAAAAAGCTGTGCGTTTCCCCTCAGCGAAGTGATGGATGATCTGCAACTGGCCAATGACGACTGGAGAAGGGAGCGGGGAAGCGTCGTGGAATTTGACGATGAAATGTACAAGAAGCTGGTAATGGCGGGATCCGCCGCCATGATGAGCAAAACGCCGGGCCGGATCAAATGGCTTACCCGGCCTTTGGGATACCATAACCGGTATATTTTTAAAACACTTCTGGGATTATCGGAAGAGGAGATACGTAAGCTCGAGAAGGAGAGGATCGTGGGAACCTGGGACTACCGCGTCGGACAGCGTCCCCCTGCCTACTACGACATCGAGAAAGATACGATGTTTAATTACGATGGGAAGGGGGGTGAGGACAATTAAAGAGAAAGAGAAGATTTATTCGCGGCACATGCAGAACAAGGGGGCTACCAAGCGGCTCTCCGAATGGAGTAAAATGGTTTCTGACATCATGTATCCCGAGGGTAAACCGGAGGCATTGAGTGGTACGGTTGTGCTTGATCTCAGCTATGCCAATTTTACCGGCGTCATTGCTACTGCCTTACTGGCCGAGGCAGGCGCGGAGGTCATCAATATCGAACCGCCGGAGGGCGATCCCGCGCGAGTCATGACTCCCTATGGCGTCAATGTCCAGGGCACCGGTATCCCCTACCTTATGGAGAGCAGAAATAAACACAACATCACCCTTGATATTCATGACAGAGAGGGTCGTGAAAACCTGATCGCTCTTGTAAAAAAAGCGGACATACTGGTTGAAACCTTTGAAGCCGGCATGATGGATTCACTCGGGATCGGTTATCGACAGCTTGAGAAGATAAATCCCGGCCTTATTTATGTGGCGATCACACCCTATGGTCAGTACACGAACAGGGCAAAGGAGTGTGCTTCCATGCCCTGGTCGGACCTGACGAGCCAGGCCGAATCGGGTCTTGCCGCCCTGATCGGAGGGCTGGCGGATGAGCCGGATCCATACAATTTCCCCACAAGGGCCGGCTTTTACGCAGCCGGATACGCCACCGCCGTATCGAGCGTGTGCAGCATACTCATGGCCCTCTTTTTCAGAAGCCGTGCGGGGCAGGGACAGATGATCGATGTGGCAACGGCGGATTCCTTTTCCTCCTGCGCCGGCATTCCCGCAACGATCGGATATATCTGGAAAAGACCGCGGCCCCGATATGGGACGCTCGATTATGGTCTGTCTCCTTATGGATTTTTCAAATGTAAAGACGGCTATGCCGCGATTGCCTGCTTCAGGGATCAGGACTTCAGGGCGACCCTGAGAATCCTGGGTCTCTGGAAGATAGAAGAAGACTGGAAGACCCTCTTGGACAGGATCACTGATGACGTCGAGAGGGCGAAGATCCTCAACCGGGAGATTGAACAGGCCATCTCCGGCATGACCTTTGAGGAAATCTTCACGAAATTTCAGGCATTCAGCATGAAAGCCGCAAAATCGAAATGGCGGGGTGGCGGCCTGCCGGTTACCACCAAGATGCTACGCCCCATGGAAGTCATGGAGGTAAAGCACTGGGGGGTGAGGAATGCCTTCTTTAAGGTGAACGACACCTATTACGGAACCTTTCAGGTGCCGACCACCGGCAAGATGTCGAAGACACCGATGAGGGTAAAGTCAATCTCGGCGCGTATCGGGGAAGCTAACGATTACATTTATGAAAAGTATGGATTAAAAGTGAACGGAAACGACTAAAACCAGACATCGAGTGCCATGAGACACTGTCGGCATCTGACCCCGAACCCTTCGGGGGGATGCTGCTTCGGATGTAACAGGAAAAAATCGAATTTTGATGCACATAGTTTTTACTAAGAGACAGGGGCTTGTCCCCTGTCTTAGTAATAAATCAAGATCAATTTGGAAGGAGGAAACCCTGAGAGATGCCCTTTGAAAAACAGATGGAGGAACTGGAACACCGCCGGAAAAAAGCCTTGGAGATGGGGGGCGAAAAGAAGATACAGAAGCAACACGATGAGGGAAAATATACGGCCCGGGAGAGGATCGACAAACTGATCGATCCCGGTTCTTTCTTTGAGGTTGGTTTGTTCAACCACTCCGACATGCCGGGTATGGAAGATAAAAGCCCCGCCGATAGCAAGGTCGGTGGGTATGGCCAAATCAATGGACGTCCAGTCGGTGTTCTTGCGGCGGATTTTACCGTTCTTGGGGCGACATCGAGCCGGATCGCCGGACGGAAAGAGGGCGATATCAGGGATACGGCGGATCGTCACGGTTTCCCCGTTATCTATCTTGGTGAGGCCGGGGGCGCCCGCATGCCCGATATTATGGGATCGGCCGGTCTGGCCTCCTATGGAGGCGGAGGGCGGGACTCGTTTATCGCTCACATGAGCCGGGTGAGAAAAACCCCTATGGCGATGGCCGTTCTCGGCAAATGCTATGGGGAACCGACGTGGATGGCATGTCTCTCCGATTTCGTCGTCATGGTCAAGGGAACGGCAATGGGGGTTTCGGGTCCGCGGATCGTGTCGATAGCGCTGGGCGAGAATATCACCGACGAGGAACTGGGAGGCTGGGAGCTCCACGGCAAGGTGACGGGCATGGCCGATCGTGTGGCGGAGGACGAAGACGAGTGCATGCAAACCATCAGAGAGTATCTGAGTTACATGCCCGCCCACAATGAAGAACTTCCGCCGCTCGCGCCGGTCCCGGAAGGGTCGGGGGAGAATATGCCGCGAATCCTCGACCTGCTCCCGGAAAAGAGGAACCGGACCTACGATATGAACCGTATCCTCGACTGTGTCGTGGACAAGGGCACCCTCTTTCCCATCAAACCCCTCTTCGGAAGGACGGTGATCACCTCACTGGCGCGGATCGACGGAAAGGCCGTCGGCATCGTGGCCAACCAGCCGCAGTTCAACGCCGGCGCCATGGATACCGACGGGATTGAGAAGGTGATGAGCTTTCTCTGCCTGTGCGATTCGTTCAACATTCCCCTGGTCTTTTTTGAAGACATCCCGGGGTTTCTCGTCGGCCGCGAGGCTGAGCGGAAGCGCGTCGGAGCCCACGTTATGAACTTTATGAACGCCCTGGGGCTGCTTACGGTTCCGAAGATTACCGTTATCGTGAGAAAGGCCTACGGGATGGCCTACTGGAACATGTGCGGATCCGGGAGCGGGGCCGATTCCATCGTTGCCTGGCCCACGGCTGAGATGAGTTTTGTCGATCCGGGCATTGCCGCGAACGTTGTCTTCGGCGCAACGCCGGCGAAAAGCCCGGAGGAGCAGGATGAGCGTATCGCGAAAATGGCCGAGGGGACAGAGCCATACGGCGCGGCAGGGCTGCACTTTATCCATGATGTGATCGATCCCCGACAGACGCGGGATCACATCATCCGAGTGCTACGGCAGACCCAGGACCTCTCGAAAACAAAAGGGATCGGCGAGCACAGACTGGCGAACTGGCCGACCAAGTTTTAAGCAAAACTCCTATATGTTACATCCTGCCCCCTCTTCCCGTTTGGAAAAGGGGGCAGGTAATTTTTGCCGTCGGTTTCCCACATAAATATTACGGGTATATTGTCAGG
>CAYXUH010000053.1:0-1116 GCA_964468685.1 uncultured Syntrophaceae bacterium
GCGATCCTGTCCGGATTATGGGCGTCCAACAGTTCATGGACCACCGTGTTGATGGTTTTTCCGCCGGACAATTGACTGAATCTTTCCCGTTCATTGTCCGTGGTCTCTTTCCCCAGACGGGCCAGACGGCCTGCCAGCGACGTATAGATGTCTTCGTCGGTCTGCCCCATCAACACCGCCTGGAGGAGATCTTTCAGGGGGACCGATTTCTTCCGCTCAAGGGGGCGGCTGTCCGTTTTGACGGACCTGCTGACCCCGACGGCATCGACGATAACAAATCCGGTCTTGGCGGTATGAACGGAAGGGGTCACCTTCTTCAGATCGTCATATCCCAGGGTACGGGTCCCCCTGCCTTTCATCTGTTCAAAGTAGTTCCTGGATCTGACGTCCCGCATGAAGAGGAGGCATTCGAGGGGCTTGACGTCGGTACCGGTGGCAATCATGTCCACGGTGACGGCGATCCGGGGATAATAATCGTTGCGGAAGGATGCCAGAACGGATTTGGGGTCTTCATCCGCCTTGTAGGTAACTTTTTTACAAAACGCGTTTCCCTCGGCAAATTCATCGCGCACGATGTTGATGATATCATCGGCGTGACTGTCGGTCTTCGCGAAGATGAGCGTCTTGGGAATTTCCTCGCGTTCGGGAAAGATCTGCGGCAGTTTGTCCCGGAAAACTTTGATCACCTTCCTGATCTGGCTGGGGTTCATCACGTCCCGGTCAAGATCGTTTCCGCTGTAGGTCACGGCCTCGTCGAGTTGCTCCCATCGCTTTTTACGGGTCAGGCGGTTTCTTTTGTCCACCCACTGTCTGGCGGCCAGTTTCTCTCCCTCTTTGGTAATCCTGGTTTCAATCAGATAGGTGTCGAACCCGACATTGACTCCGTCGGCCACCGCGTCTTCATGCCGGTATTCGCTGACGACGTTTTCATTGAAAAACCCGAATGTCCGCTTGTCCGGGGTCGCGGTTAGGCCGATGTAAAAGGCGTCGAAGTAATCCAGGACCTGTTTCCACAGGTTGTAGATGGAACGGTGACATTCATCGATCACGATGAAGTCGAAAAATTCGGGGGGGACGTCCCTGTTGTATTCGACCTCCCGGGGCTTTCCCACTTCG
>CAYXUH010000053.1:1216-11704 GCA_964468685.1 uncultured Syntrophaceae bacterium
CCGCTGCCGGTCGCCATCTGGACCAGGGCGCGGGGCCGGTTTTCCCTGAAGGATTTTTCAAGGTTGGTAATCGCCCTGACCTGGCAATCCCACAGACCGTCGACGGACAGGTTAGGCAGCTGCTGCAATCGCTGACGCAGGGTGTTTTCTCGCATGATGCTGTCCCGGAGTGTCCTGGGATGGTGAAATGAAAAGATACGCCTCGCGCGGGGTTTGGGGTCGCGCATATCGGTGTATTGCGTCAGTATGCCGGTGCTTTCATACACGAACGAAAGGGGTCGGCTGTCCGCGAACCACTTCAGCTTACTCTCGGCATACTCTTCCGCTTGCTGTTCATGGACGCTCAGTCGGTGCCCTTCATCTTCTTTTTTGGCTTCAATCACACCGATCGGTTCGCGCTCGACGAATAAGACATAATCGGCGGGCCCGACATTTGTCGGATATTCCCGAACCGCGAGCCCTGGGCCGAGGTTCCAGTCGATTGCATTCCTGTCAACAACCGACCAGCCGGACCGTTCAAGCATTTTATCAATGTTGTCTCTCGCTTTTTGTTCGGGCGTCTTGTTCATTGCATATTCACATGAGCATAACAGTTTGGATATATTGGATGGAAGTGTTTCACCCAGAAAGCAGGGAAACCATACACCCTGAGAATTCTTTGTCAAGGGTTTTATATAGTTGAAGATTCGCGTCGGTAGTGGGTGAGGTTCAGAGAATGGTCGGTTACGGTGCCCCCTTGACGACCGCGTGTAAAATGGAGGGTGCCTTTACGAACATAAAGGCACCCTCCGTGAGTTTTTCTGTGACAGACTTTGTCTAGTCAAAGGCCATCTCTGTCTTCCATTCCTTCCAGACATTTCCGACCAGCTCCGGTCCGGGCTTGAGCGTCTTCTTCCCCGGTCTCCAGCCGGAGGGGGTGGCCTCTGTTCCTTTCGACGCCCTCACGAGCTGGAAGGCCTGGACCTGCCGAAGGCTTTCGTTGATGTTTCTTCCCACGGGGGGTGTCAGGACCTCGTAGCCCTGGATGACGCCGTCCGGGTCGATGATAAATCGCCCGCGCGTCTCGACGCCCGCGTCCTCATCGTAGATGCCGAAGATCTTTCCGACCTTGCCACCGGCATCGGACAGCATCTGGAAAGGGACGCCCCCTTTCACCATCTTCGAGAGTTCATTGTCGTTCCACATCTTGTGAACAAAAACGCTGTCGACGCTCATGGAGAGGATTTCCACTCCCAGCTTTTGAAATTCAGGATTTTTTTCAGCAACTGCTGAAATTTCTGTAGCTCAGACGAAGGTGAAGTCACCGGGATAGAAACAGAGAAGGACCCATTTGCCGAGATACTCCGAGAGTTGGACATTGACGAATGATCCCTTGTGATATGCCGGTGCGACGAAGTCTGGGGCCTTTTTGCCTACCTGTACCATGTTCTTCACCTCCTTTTGGATGGTTGGTTGTTCGGTTTTCTCTTCACTGACGGTTTCTCCTACCGGGCCGCCCGTCGGCCGGGCGCAGCCCGCCTTGATTTCCTTTGGCATAGACAGTTCCTCCTTTTGCAGTATTTGATACCTTGGTTAATGGGCGGTTTCGCTAATACCTATTTTTTTAAACCATGGCAGATACCGTCCCGTTTTCGCCTTGTATCCTCTGTACGCAGATCCGTGTGTGGCAAGCAGATAGGTTTCCTCCTTCAAAATCATCTTATGGAAGGTAAAGACGGTAACTCCGACCAGTAGCAAGATAACCAGGCTTGGGCGCACGAGAAACAGACCGAAGAACAGAATGTAGTAGGAGAGAAAATAGGGGTTTCGAACATAGGCGTACAGTCCGTCCTGTATCAGTTCAGTTTTCTGGTCCTCATGCATACCGACCCGCCATGAGTTCTTCATCTGTGCCGAAACAATCCAGACCAGGATGATGCTGAATCCCAATAATGCCAAGCCGATAGAGGAGACAAGGGGATGCCGCAGGGATGATATCACCCCCATGAAGCGGTATACGGGCTCATTGGTAGAGAGGATAACCGCGACAAAGCACAGGATTGAAGAGACGACCGACAGAGCCACGAACCGATCCCGCGACCGCACGGCCTTGCCCGTGCGTTTCTGTACCAGCAGATTCCGTGTGATGAACGTAACGACGAAAAGGATCGTTAACCCAATCAAAAGCATCGTTTCTGTCATGTTACTCAGTCCTACCTTTATTGTATAACTATAACGCGCACTATCATGGGAAACAAGCGGAAATTCGAGTCCTATAACCAATTGCGCCCGTATTCGATGAGTTATGCAGTAACATAACCCTGCATATCGTGCCGGCGAGGCGTTGCGTGGGTGGATTGCTACGGTTTCTTTGCCGGTTCGGTTTCTTCCGAGAAGGGGATGGTCAGTTCGTACGTTCCCCCCTTAACGACCGCGTGCAGGGGGAATGGCGCCTTTTCGAACACCTTGAGCATGGGTTTGTTCTCGATAAGGAGGTCCGCTGTAAATCCCTCCACGCCGCGTTTGCGTGCTATGCCGATCAACAGATTGAGCAGGAATGAACCGATTCCCAGGCCCTGGAAATTTTCATCGACGACGAATGCCACGTCCGCGTAAGAGCGACCCTTTGAAAGAGCGTATCTCCCTTCCGCGATGACGCGCACTCTCCCATCCGAGTCTCCGGCGAGACCGACGATCGACATAGTGTGCCCATAGTCGACATTTACGTACTCCTGCATCATCATGTGAGGCATGGTTTTTATGGGGCTGAAGTAGCGATAGTAGACCGCCTTGTCGGAGAAACGGTAGAAGAGTTTCCGCATGTCCTCCTCATCGGAGGGTTTGATCGCGCGAAAACGAACGGGGATGTTCCCCGGGAAGGCGTGTATGACCAGTATGTCAGCGGGGTACAGGTGACCATATTCGGTGAGATATATCTGGTCGGGGTAGAGAACGTTTGCCTCTTTGGCCGTTTTCACTAGTTCTCCGCGGTCATCAGGGTGTGCGATGTCGATCAAGGCGAGCGCGCGTTCGCGGATGCTCCTCCCCCTCATGGAGGTCACACCGAATTCCGTTGCGATGAGGTCCAGAGACTCACGGCTCGTAAACTGATGGGGGAGGTTTTCCACCGAAAGCAGTATGTTCGATTTTCCTTCCAGGTTGCGGCTTGGCAGGGCGAAGATGGCCCTTCCGCCCTTCGAGAGATTGGCCCCGGAGAAGGCCTCGTGCGCCTCTCCCGAACCGGTACTTACGTTCCCTTTTCCCACGTGGAGGGTGATGTTGCCGGTCAGATCGATCTTCCGGGCCGGAAGAATGGTGATGAAACGGTCGTTCTGGCTCATACTGCTTGGGTCGGTGGTCACGTCTATCCCCTGAAACTCCACGAGGGGATTATTGTCCAGCCAGTTCATCAATTCCGGTGTCCCCATGGCGTATGAGACCACGCTCTTGCATTTGAACAGTGCTTTATACCTGTTCGTGACGGCACCTGATTTGATGAGGTCCATAAGGGCGTCCGTCATCATGAGGGAGTGGACCCCCAGGTTCTTTTTGTGCGCGAGATGTTTTGCAAGTGCTTCGAAGAGGGGACCGATGAAGAAGGCGACGCAGCTGCCATCCTCTATAACCGAGGCCACATTTTCCGCGACCCTGTCGAACACCTTATCAACGGGCCACCGGGAGAAAAAGATGGGTGGGTCGGTGGCATGGACAAGATAGGTAAAGTCATTGATATGGACAACGGTGTCTCCCAGCGTACGCGGTATGTCCTCATTGATTTCGCCTACGGCGAGGGACGCGTGTTCCATGGCGTATCTTGCCACATCTATGGATCCCCCAAAGCTGGAGAAACCCGCTGCGTCGGGAGGGGATATCTGTACGAATGCCGCGTCAACATCGATAACCCCCGATTGAAACAACCAGGGAATCCGGGATGTCTGGCTTGGAATCAGGTCCACCCTCCCGGCGGTGATCGCCTCATCGGCGACCCATCGGGAAAAAAATGTCCTGAGGCGGTATTTTTTCTCATACCGTTCATCGATGGGGAGGGCGTCTCCCAGGCTCAGGAGCTGTATAAGTTCCAGGTCCCTCAGATTATTGGCGTTGGAGGCCATGAGGTGTTTGACCAGCGTGCGCGGTTCGGCGGCACCGGTTCCCACGAAGATATTCATCCCCGGCCGTATCTTGCCCAGGACCTCCTCAGGCGACACGATCTTGTCTTTCCACCGGGATGGAATTGTATAGGGCATTGTTCCCCCTGTTGATGAGAATCGGTTCCGTTGACGCAATGAGAATTACGGATTGCATTACTGCCACGTAGATTACTGCAATATCACTGTTGTGTCCAGAGATTGTCCGAAGATTCATGACGGGTGATTCGATTTTTTCTTGGAGCCACCGTACAGATCATAGCCGAAAAGCCTGCATTCAATATTGCTGTTGTAGAAGAGGGTCTTTGTCTTCGTCCTCAGCCCCACCTGTTTTGCAAGCTCCCTGTTCCCTGTGAATATATATCCGTGGTAGCCGGCACATCTCTGCTTGAAATAGTCTCCTATCTTTCGGTAGGTATCTTCCAGTTCGCTGATTTCTCCCAGCCGTTCTCCGTACGCCGGGTTCAGG
Organism: uncultured Syntrophaceae bacterium; assembly: GCA_964468685.1. GTDB lineage: Bacteria > Desulfobacterota > Syntrophia > Syntrophales > UBA2210 > UBA6078. The sequence goes on from CAYXUH010000053.1 coordinate 5,813, forward strand.
ACGACGACGCCCGTGCCTGCCGGGACCGGTGTTTCGGAGAAGTCACAGACACCGAACTCTATAAGGTGGTCCACTCCCGCTGCCTCCGCGTTGCTCCGGGCCGCTTCGACTGCCCGCGGGTCTCTGTCCGTGGCGATGATCCTTCCGGGGCTCATCTTCTTTTTCTTTTCCGCCAGTCCCTTCATCTGTCTCCATTGGGGCCTGCTGAATCCCTGTATGTGCATAAATCCGTAGTTATTTCGCATGGAGCCGGGGTCCCTCCCCATGGCGATGAGGGCGGCCTCTATGGCGAGTGTCCCGCTCCCGCACATGGGGTTGACGAAATGTTCCCCGCTTTTCCACCGGGACGCGAGGACCACCGCCGCCGCAAGGGTCTCCTGCATCGGGGCCGCGAGGGGGATCTTCCGGTATCCCCGGCGGGAGAGTGATTCACCCGATGTGTCCAGGTACACGCTGCACCGGTCGGCCTTCCAGTAGATGAATATGACCGACTGGTCTTTCTTCGGACCTGAATCGGGGCGGGATTCGAACTTTCTATAGAATCGGTCGACGACGCCATCCTTCCCCCTCAGATTGGCGAATCGGGTATCTTTGATGGAGGGGTTATCGACGGAGGAGGTCACGCAGATATACCCGTCCTTTGAAAAGTAGTCCTCCCACGGGATCTCCAGCATGTTTTTGTAGAGATCGTCGGGATGCTGTGCGGTGAAGCTCTGGAGGAGATACAGGACCCTCTGCCCCGTGCGGACGCACAGGTTGAGCATCATGGCATCCTCAAGGGTGCCGTACGTCTCGATGCCCGCGAGAAGCTCTGATCGCGCGGGCAGGCCCAGGGCGGCGATCTCCTCTCTCAGAAAGGGAGCGATTCCCTTTGAGCAGGTGATAAGGATGGTGCTTTTCTGTGTAAAAATAGACATGTATTGTCTCGTCGTTAGAGACCTCAAAGGAGAGGGCACTCTGTAGGGTAATCTATTCGATGTCGGTAAACTTGTATCCAAATCCTCATACGGTGAGAATGTACTGCGCCTGGCCTTGTTCTTTTCTATCTTCTTATCGCCTCAGCGATCCTGTCCATCGCGACCTCAACCTGTTCATACTGGTTGAATGCGCTCAGGCGTATGTATCCCCTCCCGCACGTGCCGAACCCGCTTCCGGGTGTGCATACGACGGCGGCCTTTTCGAGGAGGAGGTCGAAGAATTTCCAAGAATCCATCCCCGCGTTGACCCAGATGTACGGCGAATTCTCGCCTCCGGCGCAGGTATATCCGAACCCCGTCATATTTTCGAGGATCAGGGAGGCGTTTCTCAGGTAATAATCGGTCAGTTGTCGTACCTGCTCCTTCCCTTCGTCCGAATAGACCGCCTCGGCAGCACGTTGTACCGGATAGGAGACGCCGTTGAATTTCGTCGTATGCCGGCGGTTCCACAGTGAGTGGAAATCGTGGGCGTTCATCTGCGCGTCATAGCCGACGCACGACTTCGGCACGACGGTATACGCACACCGGGTTCCCGTGAATCCCGCGGTCTTTGAAAAACTCCGAAACTCAATCGCCACGTCCCGGGCCCCTTCGATCTCATAGATGCTCCTAGGGAGAGATTCGTCGCGGATGAAGGCAACATACGCGGCATCATACAGGATCAATGCCTTGTTTTCCCTCGCGTACGCGACCCACTGCGAGAGCTGGTCCCTTGTCGCCGTGACCCCCGTGGGGTTGTTGGGGAAGCAGAGGTATATCAGATCGACCCGTTCGTTCGGGATCGCCGGGACGTACCCGTTTGCCTCCGTGGCTTCGAGATATACGAGCCCCTCATATCGCCCGTCATTCCACTGGCCGGTTCTGCCGGACATGACGTTGGTATCGACGTACACAGGGTAAACCGGATCGGGGACGGCGATCTTCAGATCGGACGAGAAGATCTCCAGGATATTTCCGGTGTCGCACTTCGCGCCGTCGCTGACAAAGATCTCGTCCGGGTGGATATCCGCTCCACGTACCTGGAAATCATTTTGAGCGATGGCCTCGCGCAGAAACCCATACCCCTGCTCCGGGCCGTAACCGCGGAAGGTGCTGTCAAACGACAGTTCGTCAACGGCCCCATGGAGTGCCGCTATACATGCCCCGGGCAGGGCACGTGTCACATCGCCGATCCCGAGCTTGATGATCTGTTTGTCGGGATTCGACGCGGCGAAGGCACTGACCCTCTTTGCTATATCGGAAAAGAGATAGGACGATTGGAGTTTCAGGTAATTCTCATTGATCTGTATCATGTTGAATCCTTGTCTGTAGATGATTGTTTTTCAGAGGGAAAAAAGTATACGGGAAAGGGTCTTTGTGTGTCAATGCCAAAACGGTATGACTGTCCGGGGGAGGTGGTTTCCCTGATTGTCGGACCCCAACAAAACCTTTGACTCGGCAGGGTGTGCGTGATAGCCAATACGGTCGAAGACAAGGAAGGATATCGCGGCGGATACGTGCCTGAGGAAGGGGCGAAGTGCGGGAGGAAAATTTCTGACAGCTCATCAAAAAATAAGTATTGACAGGGGGAGGCAAACTTGGTAGTGGGTTTGGTTAGTGAGTACTAACTTAAGGATGGGTGGTATGAAAGCCCCGAACACCAAACGTCTCTCCGCGGAAGAACGAAAAAAAGTGATTGTGAAAAGCGCCATAACCGCGTTTGGAAAATCGAATTACCGGGCTACGCGCATGGCCGATATCGCGGCCGAGGCGGGTGTTTCCGAGGCCATGCTGTACAAGCACTTTGAGTCAAAGAAGGCCATGTTCCTCAGTATCCTCGAGAACGTATCCAAGCGGACCGAAACCGCGATAGGACGGGAGTTTGGGGAAGAACCAGACGCCCTCATGTTACTGCGGCGGTCCCGCATAGGGTACTATAACCAGATACAGGAACACCCGAATCTCCTGAAACTGCATTTCCAGGCCGTATCCGAGATTGACGATGAAGAGATCGGGGGGCATATCAAGAAGGACCACGAGGCGTATGTTCATTCCATCAAGGAGCTTATCAAGAAGGGGATTGAACAGGGGACGGTTCGAAAGGATATCGAGATAGATCCCATCGCGTGGCTCTTTAATGGGGTTGGTCTCCTGATAAGCATGATGGTACTTCTCTCTCGCGATGGCGAGATCAAGGAGGGTATTGCGGATAAGATGATTGATCACCTGATCGAGAGCATCCGGGTGTAAGCGCCCTCGGTTTCTTAATTTCAGATGATCGTGGTTATTAAATACCCCTAGAAAGGGGTCAATTAAGAGGAGGTAAGGTATGTTAAGAACGAAAGAGCAGTACATAGAAGCCCTTGGCAAGATGAAGCGAAACTGTTACTGCAACGGTGAGAAGATCTCACGTATTGACGAACAGCAGATGCCCACTATCAACGTCATGGGGATGACGTACGATGAGGCGCAGAAACCTGAAAACGCGGACCTGCTGCTGGCGAAATCCCACCTGACCGGTGAGACGATCAACCGCTTCACCCACATCCACCAGAACGCGGAAGATCTCCATAAAAAGCAGGATATGACCCGCTTTCTCTGCCGGAAGGTGGGCGGTTGTATCCAGCGGTGTATGGGCATTGATGCAGCGAATGCCATCTACAACGTGAGCTACGAGGCGGACAAAATTAAACCCGGCGAAACGGCGTATCACGAGAACTTCAAGAAGTGGCTGACCCGGTTCCAGCAGGAAGACCTGATCGGATGCTGTGCACAGACGGACACTAAAGGTGACCGTATGAAGCGTCCCCACCAGCAGGCGGATCCCGACGCATACGTACATATCAAGGAAAGAAGAAGCGACGGCATCATCGTATCGGGATGCAAGGTGCACATCTCTGAGGCCTCGGTGGCGGACGAGATTCTGGTGGTTCCGACCCGCTCCCTGGGTGAGAAGGACAAGGACTACGCCGTAGCCTTTGCCGTCCCCGCTGACTGGGATGGAGTGAAACAGGTGGTAACGATCCACAACCTGCGCGAGCGGAAGCACTTCCCCCGTGGTTTCATGCCCGGGGCTACAGACTCCTATGTAATCTTTGACGATTGCTTTGTCCCCTGGGATCGGGTTTTTCTCGCTGGTGAATACCAGCACGGCGGCGTCCTGGCGCTTCTCTTCGCCCTCTTCCATCGTCACAGCTATTCGGGCTGCAAGCCGGCGATCGGCGATGTGCTCCTGGGATCGGCGGCCTTGGCGGCTGAATACAACGGTATCGAAAAGGCGAGTCACGTCCGTGAGAAATATGCGGAGATGATCCTGACCACGGAGCTGGGTTATGCGGCGGGTTATACCGCCTCCGATCTGGGCAAGCCCGAGGTCTACATGCCGGGTGTGGGCTTTGTCCCCTACGGACCGGGGAGCTTCATTCCGAACTCAATCTACGCTAACGTTGGTCGTTGTCTGACCGGAGAGGCTGTCTATCGTGAGCAGGAGATCCTCTGTGACATCTCGGGTGGTGTCACGGCAACCTTCCCCTACGAGGAGGAATGGGTGAACCCCGAGACGAAGGATTTGATGGAGAAATATGTCATGCGCAATCCCAACTGTTCGGCGAAGAGCGCCGCGCAGTTCTGGCGGTTTCTCGGCGATAGCCTCGCTTCTGCCACGGGTGGCATCATGAACGTGGGGAACTACCACGGTGGAGGCTCCCCGGTGATGGAGCAGATTGCCATTACGACGCAGTACGATATCCAGGAGAGAAAGAATCTCGTGAAGTATCTCGCGGGTATTGACGATTAACAAAACCACATTGCCTCGCGCCGCTTGGCGGCGCGAGGCAACGAACAATCAATATGTAAAAACTCTTATGGTGAACCGGTGGCACGATTCGAGCGCCACCGGTTCACCGTTTCACAGGTCGTTTCCGACAACCGCTTCAATCATCTGAACCAGTTGTTCCGTCAATTTGTGCCCCGGTACATAACGTGGATAGGTGTGATGCGTTACCTCGCGTGATCCGCGATCGCATCGATGATCTCCTGCCATACCGGGACGGGGAGCGCGTGTCCCATTCCGTCTATGATTTTCAGTTTCGCGCCGGGTACGGAGTTCGCAGTATCGATGCCGCACTCCACCCGGAGGAGCGGGTCGGCGCTGCCGTGGATGACGAGCATCGGCACCGTCAGGGATTTCAGCGCCTCTCGCCTGCTCCCCGAGGCGTTGATCGCCGCTATCTGCCGTGCCACGCCTGCCAGACTTACCCCTCGATCAAAGGTCACCTCGGCGTACCGGAGGACCCTCCCTTCGTCGACGGGGAATGTGGTCCCGTTCATGATGCGCCACATCGCCAGGAAACTTGCCGTAAAGCCCTCGCGATCCGTGGGGGGCGGGGTTGAGATTACCTGTAGCGCCTCCAGGGTAGGCGGCGGAAGATCGGGGGCCCCCGTCGTGGATGACATCGATGTAAGGGATCGTACACGGGCTGGGTTCTTGAGGGCCATGATCTGGCCGATCATGCCGCCCATCGAGATCCCCGCCAGATGGACCGACGATATACCCAGATGGTCGAGAAGACCGAAGGAATCTCCGGCCATGTCGGAGAGGAGATAGGGAACCTCCACCGGTTTTCCCGCGGTGAGATCGGCTATAATCCTGGCGATGCTGGGGATTCCGGCATCGTCCATGTGTGTCGACTGCCCGATGTCCCGGTTGTCGAAGCGTATGACGAAGTATCCCCGCTGTGCCAGCATTTCGCAGAATTCCTCGTCCCACATCACCATCTGCCAGCTTAAGCCCTGGATGAGGAGAAGCGGTGCCCCAGAGGAGTTGCCGAAGGTGTCGTAGACCAACTCTATGCCGGTGTCGAGAACTGCCGTAGCGGACTTGCTGTGCGGGATGTCTTTCCCCATATGGTCCCTCCTTAAGGGCACTCAATTTTAA
>CAYXUH010000054.1:0-11228 GCA_964468685.1 uncultured Syntrophaceae bacterium
TCAAGCACGGAATGACGAAAAGAGAGCAAAATCGACTTTTTACGAAACCATCAAAATTAACAATTAGATCCTGATCACCCCATGTCCGCATGGTAGCTCTGAAGAGATTTCACGCGGCCGTGGTTTTTCCGTGTGGCGGAGATCCCTCTGACGGCGGCGAGGGCCGCGGCTGCCGTGGTGATATAGGGGACCTTGTACTTGATGGCGGTCTTTCGGATGTATGAATCGTCATACTTACTCATCCTGCCGCTCGGTGTGTTGATCACGAGCTGGATCTCCCGGTTTTTTATCCCATCCGTTATATTGGGGCGTCCCTCGTGCATCTTGAGTATCAGTTCCGAGGCGATCCCGTGCTCCGCCAGAAACCGTTTGCTTCCCTTCGTGGTCTTCAGCTTGAAGCCGAGTTTCTCGAATTCCCGTGCCACATCGAGTATGGCACCCTTATCGTCGTCATAGGCGGTGATGAGTACCGTGCCCTCTTCGGGAAGGACCTGACCGGTGGCCTCCTGCGCCTTGAAAAACGCGAGACCGAAAGAATCGGCCATTCCAAGGACCTCTCCCGTTGACCGCATCTCCGGGCCCAGGAGGGGGTCGACCTCCTGGAACATATTAAAGGGGAAGACGGCCTCCTTGACGCCGAAGTGCCGTATGTTTGCCCTTTGGAGATTGAGATCCTTCAGCTTTTTCCCCAACATCAGTTGCGTGGCGATCCGTGCCATCGATATGTTGCATACCTTTGAGACCAGAGGGACCGTTCGAGATGCCCGCGGATTTGCCTCAAGGATGTAGACGACATCACCAGCGATGGCATACTGGATATTCATCAATCCCACCACATTCAGTTCCCGTGCGATCTTTCGTGTGTATTCAGATATGGTGGCCATGGTGGCTGCCGAAAGGCTGACGGGGGGAATCGCGCAGGCTGAGTCGCCCGAATGAACGCCGGCAAGTTCGATGTGCTCCATGATCGACGGAATGAAGACATCCGTTCCGTCGGAGATGGCGTCGGCTTCGACCTCGATGGCATTTTCCAGAAACCTGTCGATCAGAACGGGTCTCTCAGGGGTGACATCAACGGCGGCTGCGAGGTAGCGTTTCAGCATCTCCTCGTCATGGACTACCTCCATCCCGCGTCCTCCCAAGACGTACGACGGCCTGACCATCAGGGGGTACCCTATCTTCCCTGCGATGTCGATGGCCTCTTCCAGGGTGCTCGCCATCCCCGATTCCGGTTCCGGTATCCCCAGCTTTTCCATTATCTTCCGGAAGCGGTCCCTGTCTTCCGCCAGGTCGATCATATCCGGTGAGGTGCCGATGATCTTTACCCCGGCCTCGGCCAGTTCGCTGGCGATATTCAGGGGTGTTTGTCCACCGAACTGCACGATGATCCCCTCCGGCTTCTCCTTCTCGTAGATACTCAGGACATCTTCAACGGTCAGGGGTTCAAAGTAGAGTTTGTCCGATGTGTCGTAGTCCGTGGATACCGTCTCCGGGTTGCAGTTTATCATGATCGCTTCAAGTCCTTCATCCCTGATGGCAAAGGCCGCGTGGACACAGCAGTAGTCGAATTCTATCCCCTGCCCGATGCGGTTCGGCCCCCCGCCGAGAACGATAATCTTTTTTCTGTCGGTCGACTTCACCTTGTCGGGTGCGTTGTAGGTTGAAAAATAGTATGCCGCGTTCTCAACGCCGCTGACGGGTACCGGTTCCCACCCCTCTGTGGCGCCCAGCGATATGCGCCGTTCGCGGATCTCCTTCTCCGGGATGGCGAGCAGCTTCGAAAGGTAGCGGTCGGCAAACCCGTCCTTCTTCGCCCGGACCAGCAAATCGTCCGGCAGGGTTCCCTCCTTGTAGCGGAGGATCTCCTCCTCCATCTCGACCAGTTCCTTCATCTGCTCGATGAACCATGCCTTGATGTAAGTCTTCGCGTGGATCTCTTCCACGCGCGCGCCCTTGCGCAGGGCCTCGTATATGATGAACTGCCGTTCACTCGTCGGCTTTGACAGGAGCCCCATCAATTCATCGAGCGATTTTTCATGAAAATCCTTTGCAAAGCCGAGACCGTAGCGGCTGATCTCAAGGGAACGGATCGCCTTCTGGAGGGCCTCCTTATACGTCTTGCCGATGCTCATGACCTCTCCGACCGCGCGCATCTGAGTCCCGAGTTCATCGATGGCCCCCTCGAATTTTTCGAAGGCCCACCGGGCGAATTTGACAACGACGTAATCGCCCGAAGGGGTATATTTATCAAGAGTCCCCTCTCTCCAGTACGGTATCTCGTCCAGGGTCAGCCCGGCCGCCAGCATCGATGAGATGAGGGCGATGGGGAATCCGGTCGCCTTGGATGCCAGGGCGGAGGAACGCGAGGTCCGTGGGTTGATCTCTATGACCACGACCCGTCCGGTCTCCGGATTGTGGGCGAATTGCACGTTCGTGCCTCCGATCACCTGAATGGCCTCGACAATATCGTAGGAATGTTTTTGGAGGCGTTCCTGCAGTTCGGGGGAGATTGTCATCATGGGAGCCGTGCAGAATGAATCGCCGGTATGGACGCCCATCGCGTCGACGTTTTCTATGAAACAGACGGTGATCATCTGATTCTTGGCGTCACGGACGACCTCCAGTTCCAGTTCTTCCCACCCCAAGACGGATTCCTCGACCAGTATCTGGCCGATAAGGCTCGCCGCAATCCCCCTGCCGGCGACGGTTTGAAGCTCCTCCTTGTTGTACACCAGGCCGCCTCCGGTTCCTCCCATGGTGTAGGCCGGTCGAATGACCACGGGGTATCCCAGTGCTTCGGCGATTTTCTCTGCATCCGGAACGTTGTAGGCGGGCTCACTCTTCGGCATCTCTATGCCGAGGCTGTCCATGGTTTCTTTGAAGGCTATACGGTCCTCGCCCCGCTCGATCGCGTCGACGCTGACGCCGATGATTTCAACCTGATACTTGTCGAGGACCCCTCCCCGCGACAGTTCTAATGTCAGATTGAGGCCCGACTGACCGCCGAGATTGGGGAGGATGGCATCAGGACGCTCCTTTTCTATGATCTCCTCAAGGTACCGGAAATTCAAAGGCTCGACATAGGTCACGTCGGCCGTTCCGGGGTCGGTCATGATGGTGGCTGGATTGGAATTGACCAGAACAATCTCATATCCCAGTTTTTTGAGGGCCTTGCATGCCTGGGTCCCTGAATAATCAAACTCACAGGCCTGTCCTATGATAATGGGCCCTGATCCTATAATCAGTATTTTCTTTATATCCGTGCGTGCGGGCATATGGGTTTGTCCTTCCCCTGCTATCCTGTTTTGATGAAATGCTCGTAAGGCGCAGCGAGTATAGAAAAGTCGCCCAACCGTGTCAAGGTGTAAATGCCGTTTCCCACTTTTGCAGGTGGTGACGAGGGAATGTCAGTCCCGGGAAGGTCTGATTTTCTCCTTAATCCTTGCCGTGAAATTCAGGAGATCCTCGAGAATAAGATAAAGGCTCGGGATGAGGAGCAGGGTAATGAATGTCGCGAAGAGCACCCCGTAGCCGAGACTGACCGCCATGGGGATCAGAAACTTTGCCTGGAGACTCCGCTCCAGGATGATGGGGGTGAGCCCCGCGAAGGTGGTGAGTGATGTGAGGATGATGGCCCGGAATCGCAGAACCCCCGCCTGTGTGACCGCATCGTGCGCATTGGCGCCCTCCCGGCGGAGCCGGTTCGTCGCGTGAATGAGAACAAGCGAGTCGTTGACAACGACACCTGCCAGCCCGACGAGCCCGAAGAGACTGATGAAGGTAATGTCTAGTCCCATAATGAGGTGTCCCACGACCGCGCCGACGATGCCGAACGGGATGGCCATCATGACAACAAAGGGTTGGGTGAACGATCGGAAGGGGACAGCTAGGAGCGCGTAGATACAGAAAAGGGCAAACACAAAGCCCGTCTTGACATCGGCCAGGGATTCCATTTGTTCCTTTCCCTCTCCCTCCATGGAGTACTTCAGACCGGGGTGCCGGTAGGTGAGATCCGGGAGGAATCCTTTTTCGAGAGTCTGCCGCACCTCATTGGCGTTGGTGACCGTTTCATCCACGTCGGCATAGACCTTGATGACGCGCCGCCTCTGGGCGTGTTCGATAGAGACATACCCCTGTTCCATTGTGACGTCGGCCAGCAGGCTGAGGGGGACTTCCGATCCGTCGGCAGTTCGGATGCGCATTGCTTCGACCTGTCCGGGAGACCTTCGTTCCCGGTCGGGGTAGCGGACCATGACCTTGACCTCGTCTGTGCCCCGCTGCATTCGGAGGGCTTCGGCGCCGTAGAAGGCGTGTCGAACCTGCATCGCGATATCGTTGAGGGTCACCCCCATGCTCCGGGCGGTCGGTTTCAGCTTGAGCTGCATCTCCTGTTTTCCCGGCAGAAAGCTGTCACTGATATCGTAGACACCGGGGTAGCTCTCCAGTTCCTTCTTCAACTCCTCGGCGGCCGCCAGAAGGTCTCCGTGTTCATCCAGCGATAGGTGAACTTCGACCGACTTCCCCGCGCTGTGCAGGACGCTCTTGAAGGCGATTGATTCGATTCCCGGAATCGTGCCCGCGTTCTGACGCCAGAGCGCCGCAAGTCTGGTCGCACTTGTCTTCCGTTTCTCTCCCTCCAGCACCTGTATCCAGATGTGGGCGAGGTGAGCACCCGCATCAGTCACGCCTCCGCGCTCGTCAATCTGCGCCCCGATCAGGGAGAAGCTGTATTCGAAGAGGGGGGCCGGGCCGGGATGCTCGCGGTCCGCGTCAGCCAGGGTCTTCCGGGCGGTCTCTACCAGGTATCCGACTATCTCGCCCGTATTCTCCAGAGGTGTCCCCGCGGGCATGGTGAGCGTACACTCCAGCGTGTCTCCCTCTACCTTTGGAAAGAAGGTGAATCCAACGATACCCCCCCCGATGATCCCTACGGTTATGAACAGCAGCGCAAGCCCCAGCGCCACCGTGGCATATCTCCACCTTGCGCAGAAATCCACCGTCCTCAGATAGGGGCCGTTGATAAACGCCCGCAGCCGCCGCGCCGCCCATTTTTCTCTCCGCTCGCCGGATCCCTGACTCCCGGCATGCCTGCCCCCGGACAGGTGAGACGGGAGGATGAAGAGCGACTCGATCAGCGATCCGAAGAGAACGACCATGATCACGATCGGTATGCCACGCATAAATTTTCCCATCATGCCGGTTGCTATCAGAAGCGGAGCGAAGGCCGCCATTGTGGTGAGAACGGAGAAGATAACCGGGTGCCCCACTTCAAGGGCGCCCTGGGTTGCCGCCTGCAGGGGGGGGAGGCCCTCCTCCTGTTTCCGAAATATGTTTTCTCCGATGATAATGGCGTCGTCCACCACGATACCAAGCACCATGATGAAGGCAAAGAGGGAGATCATGTTGATCGTTACGTCTAGATAGGGGAGCGCGGCCAGCCCTGCCAGGAAGGATATGGGGATTCCGAGGGTCACCCAGAATGAGAGCCTCACGGTGAGGAAGGCCCCGAGTATCAGAACCACGAGGACCAGGCCGATGGCCATGTTTCTAAGCAGGAGCTGGAGTCGGCTGTGCAGGATTTCCGACATATCGGCGAAGAAGCCGATGCCGACACCCGCGGGGAGAGAAGGTCCGATATCGGCGATGTACTGTTTTACCTTCCGGGCGACATCGAGGGCGCTCTGGTCGGCCACGCGATAGACCTGGATCATGCCCGCGGGTTTGCCCTGGAAGCGCGCGAAGATGTCGACATCTTCAAAACCGTCACTGAGGGTCGCGATCTGGTCGAGTGTTACTTTGCTGCCGTTGGCATGTGTAATGACGGCGATATCAGCGAATTCGTCGGCGTAGTACCGTCTCCCCTTTGTGCGGATCAGTATCTCGCCCCCCTTCGCCTTAACGCTTCCTGCCGGAAGATCGAGACTTGCCCGACTGACGGCCTCGGCTACCCGGCCCAGGGTCAGGCTGTATCTGCGCAATGTCTCCTCGGAGATTTCGATATGAACCTCTGCCTTGCGCGTACCCAGAACCTTGGCCGAGGTAACACCCGGCAGATTGGTGATGTTGTCCTTGGCCTTTTCGGTGAGGTGTTTGAGGGTTGCAGCCGGGACATCGCCATAGACGGCGACGTCAATTACCTGTACCCGCTGAACTATCTCCCGAATAACGGGTTTCTCCGCCTCCTCCGGGAACGTAGTAATACGGTCGACCTCCGCCTTTACCTCATCAAGGAGTTCCTGGATGTCCCATCCCTTGATGACCTGAACGATAACGATGCTGATCCCCTCCTTTGAGGTGGAGTCGATGCGCTTGATGCCGGAGAGGCCAGCCACCCGTTCCTCTATTCGGCGGCTTATGGCCTCTTCAACCTCGGCGGGCGAGGCCCCAATATATTGAGTGGTTATGGAGATTCTGTCGAGGGAGGCTTCGGGAAACACCTCCAGCTTTATGGAGAAGAGCGTGAAGATCCCGGCAATGACCAAGAACAGCATGAGCAGATTTGCCGCGACGTGATTTTCGGTGAACCAGGCAATCATACCTTTCATGATCACTCCTTCTCCAGTACCGTCCGGACGGTCATACCGTCCGTGGGGGCCTTGAGGCTTGAAAAGACGATCGTCTCGCCATTCTCAATGCCTGATTCAACAACAACCTCTTCCCCCTGATAACGGGCAACCCTGACTGTCCGAAAATGGAGAATACCTGCATCATCCACCGTCCACACGATATTCCCCTGACGGAGGGCAGACCTCGGGATGACGGCCGCACCGGACAGTACCCGCCCCCTGATGTCAACGGTTACGAAGAGGCCGATCGCAAGGGGCGGTTTTGTCGCGTACGGTTTGTTAACCCTCACGATGACTGTTATCATGCGGGTTTTTTCATCCACCTTCCCCTCGGCGCGGATCACCTTCCCCAAAAAAGTCAGTTCCCTCCCCGCAATTTCGGCATGAACGGTGGCAGGGGACCCGGATTCTCCATCGGGCGTAAACCCGGGGACATCAAACCAGAAGAGGGTCTTGTCTTCCAGCGGCAGGGCGATCTCGACCACCTCTGTGGAAAAGAGCGTTGCCAGGGTCTGCCCCGGGACCACATATTGACCTGCGTCGACATATTTTTTGCTGACGCGGCCATCAAAGGGAGCCTTCAAGGTGGTCCTTTTACGGTTCAGGCGGGCCTTCTCCAGATCGGCACGGCTGGCCTCAAGCCTGGCCCGGGCCGCTGCCAGTTGTGGTTTTTTGGCCACCAGGGGCGGGGGCTCTTCGACGGCATGAGAGGTGTCCGGGTAGTGACTCCGCCATTCTTCCTGTGCCACCAGCGCCTCCTGCTGGATAATCTTCAGATTGCTTTCGGCGTCCTTTACCTGTGCTTTCGCCAGGGTAACGGCCAGTTCATAATCGACAGGATCTATCGCAAGCAGTGATTGCCCCGTGGTGAACGCGCCGCCATTGGCCATGGCGGGAGAGATGCGGACGATCTTGCCGCCGACCTGCGGGACAAGGCTGATTTCTCTCAGCGGGTTCACCGTTCCCTCACCCCTGATCGTTATGGTTTGCGGTCCTGTTGTGACCTCCATTACACGAACCATGGGTACCGGAGCGGGGAGCTGTACCTTTTCAAGCCGGGATTTGCTCGCTGTCAGCGCACCCATGGTGACGATTCCCACGATGACGAGTGCCACACTTACGATGATATGGATGCGGCGTTTTCTTTTTCGGTCCATTGTCTTTCCCCTGGAAGGTTGGTTTTCAATCATGGGCTATCCGTTCCCTTTCATTCATTGTGAGTCCCCGTATTTTTGCTCCGCGAGTCCCCCCATCCGCCGCCCAGGGCGCGGTACAGTGTTACCCGGTTGCTGAGGATGGCCAATTCGACCAGGACCAGGGTTTCTTCAGCCTGAAAGCGGGCCTGCTGGGCGTCCAGCACGGTAAGGTAGCCCACCAGCCCCCGTTCGTAACGGTTTTCCGCCACCCTCTGCGTTGCCCGCGCTTCGGCGACGAAGGTCAGCGTTTTCTCTCTTTTTTCTAGCTGTTCTTTCCGTGTCAGGAGAGAACGTTCCACTTCAGAGAAGGCGGAGAGAACGGTCCTGGCGTAATCGGCCATTCCCTGTTGAAACCGTGCCTCCGTGGCGCGCTGCCCGGCCTTGAGCTTGCCCGCGTTAAAGAGGGGGTGAAGTGCCCCAAACGTTATGTTCCATACGTTGCTTTCCGGCACGAACAGTCGATCAAGTTCACTGCTGGAGTAGCCGAAGGTCCCTGTCAGTTTTATCGCGGGGAACCGGCTGGCCTTGGCGACGCCAATCTTCGCGTTCAGTGCGCGCAGGTTTGCCTCGGCCGCCCTGATATCGGGCCGGCGCAGGAGAAGATCGGAGGGCAGACCCGGTGGTACGGGAATAGGAATCCTGAAATAGTCTTCCGGCTGTGTCCGGGCTGATCGGGTCTCCGGATACCGTCCTGAGAGGACAGCCAGGCTCTGTTGTCTGATACCGAGCTCCTGGCGCAGAGAGGGGAGGGATGCCTCCACTTGGGCAAGGACGCGCCGTGCCTGTCTCAGGTCGAGGATTGAAGCCACGCCCCCCTCATACCTCCGTTCAACAAATGAGAGGTTTCGGCGGTAACTCTCTATGCTTTGCTTCGTTATCTGAATCCTTCGTTCCAGAGACTCGATCTGAAAGTATACCGTTATCGCTTCCGATATGATGGTCTGGACAAGGGTTTGGGCATTTTCCTCTGTCTGTAAGAGGGCTGCCAGAGCGGCCTCTTCGGCCCGGGCCAGACGGCCCCAGAGATCGATTTCAAAAGATGCGGGGAGGGAAAGGGCGTATGCGTTCGATTCAACCGTTGCCGGTAACGAGAAGGGGAATGCGCCCGATCCGAATCCCGTCTGGGTGCGGCTTTTCCCCGCTGTTCCCTGAAGCTGGAGATTAGGAAAACGATCCGCTCTGGACTGGACAAAATAAGACCGGAGCTCCGAGATCGCGGCCAGGGCTTTTTTGATATCCAGGTTGCCTGACAGGACCCCTTCCACGAGTCGATCCAATTCGGGATCATTGAAAGCCGTCCACCATCGGTCGTCAACCTGCTTTGTCCCGGCTCCAGACATGACATGCTGATACGAAGCTCTGACCTGTGGGCCCATATCAGGCCGCGTAAAATCGGGGCCCATCTTCATGCACCCCGCAAGGGCCACAGAGACAGAGACAGAGAGAGCCATGAACAGGGAAAATGCCCTGCGATTCACCGCGTGTCCTCCTTCAGGGGCATACCGGAAAGAGAAAACTGGACAATGTGCCGGACCAGCCGCTCCTTGAACGGCTCGTCGTAGGCATGCCCGATGATCTTCGATACCGGCATCCTGGCAAAGTTGAAATAGATAACCATTGCAATAATACTGAGTATATTGAGAAGCGTGTGTTCCTCATCCATGTTCTCCTTCAGGTAAGGGTGAAGCAATTGCCCCAACCTTACCAGGGATGGCTTCATGGTCTCCTGTGTTACTATTTCAAAGGCCTCCGTCGGTTTGGTCATCTCCCGGATCATCAGTTGAAAATGGCACAGGCGCTCTTCGTCCGTAAGGGGGCCTTTGATGAGGGCCTCGGTTAGGGATTGGATCACGACCGCGGGCGATGTTTCGTTATGGTCTGCAAGGTTTTTTTCAAAATAGGCGAGAATGCGCTGTGCCCTGGACATCCAGCGCTCGCGGAACACGTTCAGATAGAGGGCCTGCTTATTGCCGAAATGATAATTTACTGCGGCAAGGTTGCAATGCGCGGCGGTGGTAATCTCCCGCACGCTTACCGCATCGTATCCCTTTTGGGCAAACAGCATTTCAGCTACTTCCAGCAGGCGATCCCGGGTTTTTGTGTTTTTTTTGTTCGGGGACATAATTTCCAGTTCCCTTCCGTTAAAAACGTTTGTATCAAACGAGTGTTTGAATGTCAACACGTTTTTGCGGGAGAGGGGAAAATTGCCGCCTGTTCCCCGGTTGGGGACAGGCGGATATTATTCAGGGCTCAGCGGCTGCTTTTTTGCAGGGGATGCCCCGTATCGATATCGTTACGAATTATCGAGTACGACCAGCGCATCAACGGCGATCGGCTGATCCCCCGAGATGATGACGGGATTGATATCTATCTCAGCGATCTCATCATTCTCATCTCCGAGTTTGCCTATGCCAACGAGCGCCTTGACGAGTGCCTTTTTGTCGACAGCCGGACTCCCGCGAAATTCATCGAGCAGTTTTTTGGTTTTTATCTCCCCTATCATCTCCATGGCGTCGATCTCCGAGATGGGTGCTACCCTGAAGCTCACGTCGTTCAGGACCTCCGTGAATATTCCACCCAGGCCGAACATGACGCACGGACCAAATTGAGGATCACGAGTGAGGCCGATGACGAATTCCCTGTCCCCCTTGATCATCTCCTGTACCAGTACACCGTCGAGTTCCACCCCGGCCGCCATGATTTCATCATATGCCTGTGCAACATCGCTGCTGCCACCCAGGTTCAGTTTGACCATTCCCATCTCCGTCTTGTGGGTCATCGTACTGGAACACCCCTTCAGAACGACCGGGAACCCGAGATCTTCGGCCAGTTTGACGGCTTCATCCTTGGAGCCCGCGAGACCTTCTCTCGTTATCGCAACCCCGGCCGATGCAACGACACGCTTCGAATCATACTCGGACAAGGCCTTCTGTTTTTTGTCGATCGCTTTTTGCAGTATCTCTTTCATCGTGTTCCCTCTCCCTTTCAAACCAAGGCGGCACAAGCCGCGACATTATAGTGTATGATTGGATATTATTTTCCCAGGCCTAACTTTGTCATTGCCTCCTCGATACCGCCGAGAACCGATTCGTCTTCGATTGTTGAGGGGACGGTGTATTCTTCGCCGTTGGCTATCTTGCGCATTGTTGCCCTCAGTGTCTTACCGGATCGGGTCTTGGGAAGGGCCTTGACGATGGCGCACTGCCTGAAGCAGGCCACGGCCCCGATATCCGACCGTACCATCTGTACCAATTCCTTGACGATTTCATCCGGATCACGATCAACCCCGGCCTTCAAGACGGCAAACCCGACGGGGATCTGACCCTTGAGCTGTTCATTCGCTCCGAGGACGGCGCATTCTGCCACATCCTGGTGTTTTGCCACCACCTCTTCCATGGCGCCGGTGGAGAGTCGGTGTCCCGCGACATTGATGACATCATCCATACGTCCCATGATAAAGAGATAC
>CAYXUH010000055.1:0-11225 GCA_964468685.1 uncultured Syntrophaceae bacterium
TTCGAAGTCTTGTACGCCTTCGATGAAGGCGGTTTCAAAGATTACCAGGAAGTAATGACTTGTGGTCATTTTTACAGTTACCGTCAGGAATGCTTCCCGCACGGGGTTCAATCCGGGTTACTCACCCGTGGCGCGGGATGCGCCTGGTCTGGCCGGATCGGGCCTCATGTTTTGATACCTTTCGAATCTTCTCCCTCTTCTAAATGGATTGATTTGTGCGCCGTATTCTGATAAGCCACCCCCGCCGTATGACGAAAAGCACAGGGAGTGACGAACCATGAGATACGAGGGAAACATATTCAGGCCATTCAGCGAGGCGAACAGCTATCTCCTGCAGTGTACCATCGGCTGCTCACACAACCGGTGCACCTTTTGCGGGATGTACAAGGATCGGAAATACCGCGTACGCAGTCTCGAGGAGATCAGGACTGATATCCGGATGGCACGGGACCATTACGGGGACCTGGAAAAGGTGTTTCTCTGTGACGGGGATGCCATCGCCATGGAAACCGATCTCCTCCTGGAGATACTGCATGAACTGTACGCCGCCTTCCCCTCACTGCGCCATGTGGGGACCTATGTGGGGCCGCAAAGCACTCTGGGAAAGAGCATGTCGGAACTTGTCGCACTCCGCTCTGCCGGGCTTGCCAAGGCCTATCTCGGTGTGGAGACCGGCGACGACAGGCTCCTGCAGGAGACAAAAAAGGGTGTGAGTGCCGAGGAGATGCTCCAGGCCGGGAGAAACCTGGTCGAAGCCGGGATCAATCTCTCATCGATGGTCCTGCTGGGCCTCGCCGGCAAAGGGGAGCGCTCGGTTGAGCATGCCATTGCCACCGCCCGGATCACCAATGAGATGGGGCCCCAGTATCTGGCGGCCCTCACGGTCACGCCCGTTCCCGGCACGGTTCTCTATAAGCAGGTCGAGGCGGGGACCTTCGAGGTGATGGACGCCTTCGAGACCCTCGAGGAGATGAAAGTCCTCTTTGAGCATATCACCCTTGACAACCTGAGATTCGTGGGGGTCCATGCCTCCAACTACCTCCCCATAAACGGAACCCTCCAGAGGGACAAGCAGGAGATGCTTGCGACTATAGATAGTGTCCTGGAGACGAGGGACCGGGGTATGCTCCGGGACGAACACCTGCGCGGTCTGTAGGCCCATCCGGCCGATCTTCGTCATTTTGTTTCCATTTCCCGCCGGATTCTGGTATGAACCACGACCGTAAAGGGACCGCCACAACACAAAAAAGAGGCTGTTATGACAGTCTTGCCGTAAAAAATCTTACAGTATACGGAGAGAGTGCTATGAGAGAGGTTGTTGTTGTATCCGCGTGTCGAACCGCGATTGGAAGATTTCTGGGGACCCTGAAAGATGTGCCGTCACGGGAGCTTGCCGTAACAGCTGGAAAAGAGGCCGTCAGGAGGGCGGGGATCTCCGCCGACGGTATTGATGAGATCGTGATGGGGCAGTGCTTGCCGGCGATGCAGGGCTCCCTTCCCGCCAGGCAGGTAGGCCTGCGGGTCGGTCTTCCCCACCGGAGCGCGGCTGTGTCCGTCAATCAGAATTGCGCGTCGGGGATGAGGGCGATGGAGATAGCCTGCCACAATATCATGCTCGGCAAGACCGAGATCGGTCTGGTGGTAGGGGTTGAGAACATGTCCGGCGCCCCCTATATGATCCCCAAGGCGAGGGGGGGCTACCGGATGGGGCCGGGGACGATAGAGGATCATATGCTCCACGACGGCCTGGTCGATGAACAGGTGCCGGGGCACATGGGAATCACGGCGGAGAACATAGCCGAGAGATACGGGATCACCCGGGATGAGTGCGATCAGCTTGCCCTGATCAGCCACCAGAGGGCAACGAAGGCAGTCAAGGAGGGTACATTCAAGCGTGAGATCGTCCCGGTGGAGATCAAGACAAGGAAGGGTGTGACGATATTCGATACCGATGAGCATATGATTCCTGATGCCAATCTCGAGGCCATGGGGAAGCTTCGGCCCGCCTTCAAAGAGGGGGGGGTCGTTACCGCCGCCAACGCCTCGGGGGTTAACGACGCGGCAGCGGCCGTGGTGATCATGTCCAGGGAAAAGGCCGAGGAGCTGGGGATCAAACCCCTCATGAAACTGATCAATATCTGCAGCGAAGGGGTTGACCCCAAGGTCATGGGGCTGGGGCCAGCGGTTGCCATCCCGAAGTGTCTCAAACAGGCAGGGATGCAGTACGAGGATATAGATTACTGGGAGATCAATGAGGCCTTCGCCTCGCAGTTCCTGGGCGTGGGCAGGATGCTGAAGGAGGATTTCGGGATAGAACTCAGCCTGGAGAATGTCAACAACAACGGTTCAGGGATCGCCCTGGGGCATCCGGTCGGGTGTACCGGGCTCCGCATTATCGTATCACTTTATTATGAACTGGAACGGATGAACAAGTCCACCGGCGGGGCGTCACTGTGTGTCGGGGGCGGGCCCTCGATGGCTTCTCTCTGGACACGGGATATATAAAGAAATAAACTACACAAACAGAAGGGTTGAAAATTATGGTTCACGAGGACTTTTACAAATTTCAGGGCGCCGATAAATACGTCCTGGATGAAGAGCTTGCCGAGATCGTCAATGTCTCGATGGCCCTGGAGATGCCGCTCCTCCTCAAAGGGGAGCCGGGTACGGGGAAGACCATGCTGGCCTACGCTATCGCGGAGAGCCTCAACATGCCCCTGATCGTCCTGAATGTCAAATCGAGTATGAAGCTGGTGGACGCGCTCTACCAGTACGACACACTGACGCGGCTCAACGACAGCCGCTTTGCTGACTCCAGCAGGGATGTCAGCAATATCGAAGACTATCTCAAGATGGGAAAGATCGGCCAAGCCTTTGTTTCAGACGTCAGGGTCGTTCTTTTGATCGACGAGATTGACAAGGCCGACACGGATTTCCAGGACGATATGCTGGATGTCCTGGATCAGATGGAATTCGATATTATGGAGGTAGACAAGACCATCTCCGCGGAAAACCGTCCCGTCATCATCATCACCTCAAATGCCAAGAAGGATCTCTCCGATCCCTTCCTAGGGCGCTGTAATTTTCACCACATCGCCTTCCCGGGTGAGGATGTCATGCACAGAATCATAGGGGTTCACTTCCCCGATCTGAAAAAGGAGATCACGGATGCCTGTATCAGGACCTTCTACGGCCTGAGGAAGCTGGAGGGCATAGAGAAAAAACCCGCCACCAGGGAACTGATCAACTGGATACGGGCCCTGAAGGCCGACCCCGATTTCAAGCTGTCGCTCCTCGAAAAGGGGAATGTGCCCTATCTGGGCGTTTTGTATAAGAAGAGCCCGGACCTGAAGGTGGCAAGCAACGCCATTGGTAAAAATCGTCAATAAGGGTCGCCGGACGGCAGACCCACAGGAGTGAGGATCGTGTTTGTCAGTTTCTTCTACAGCCTCAGGGATCGGGGGATCCCGGTAACCCCCACCTCTTTTCTCAGGCTCCAGCGGGCCCTGCGGCTGGGGGTCATCCGCTCCCTGAACAACTTTTATGTCGTTGCCCGGTCCCTTCTGGTCAAGAGTGAGCGGTGGTTCGATATATACGATCAGGTCTTCGCGCACCACTTCGAAGGGGTGGAGCTCCCCGATCTCGACGAGATAGAACTGAGCGAGATGGCGAAGCTGCTTCTGGATGAGTGGCTGAAAAATCCGGAGGGGGTCGCCGCCGCCCTCGGCGTCAACGAGGAGGACCTGCAGAAACTGACCCCCGAAGAGTTGGAGCAGTACTTCCTCGATCGTCTCAAGGACCAGACCGAGGCCCACCACGGCGGAAGCAAGTGGATCGGCACCGGCGGGACCTCGCCCGTGGGGCACTCCGGGGTTCACCCCGGGGGGATGCGTGTCGGGGGTGTCTCGCAGAACAAATCGGCGACCAAGGTTGCACTTGACCGCCGCTACCGTGATTATTCCCAGGAAGGCCCCCTGACCCAGTCACAGATGGGGGAGGCGTTGAAGAAGCTCCGCCGGATGGTGCCCGCCGGGCCTCTGGACGTGGTCAACGTGGACAAGACGATTTATAAGACCATGAAGAATGCCGGCGAGATAGAGATCATCTTCGACCGCCGCCTCGCTGACCGGCTGAAGGTTATCCTGATGATTGACAACGGCGGATGGTCCATGGACCCCTATATTCCTCTGGTGCAGACACTTTTTGATTACTCGAGGAACCAGTTCAAGGATCTCAAGACCTATTTCTTTCACAACACCATCTACGACAGGGTCTGGGCTGACGCCGCCCGGTACCGTAACTCGGAGCTGCTCACGGACTTCACCAAGAAAGATCCCGATACGAGAATCGTCATCGTGGGTGATGCCAGCATGGCCCCCTACGAATTGATGAATGAGGGGGGATCGATCTATTTCGGGGAGCGGGCGAGGAATGCCAGCATGGAAAACCTCCAGTTTCTCTCCCAGACCTTTCGCCACTGCGTCTGGCTGAATCCGACTCCCCGGTACGAATGGTCGGGTACCTGGACCATTGATCAGATCCGGAGGATATTCCCCATGTTCGAGCTGACCCTCGACGGACTTGACGGTGCCGTGAGCCATTTGATATCGCGTAATTAACCTTCGGAAAACCTACAGAATCTGATTGAGAAACAGTTTGGTACGTTCCTGGGTGGGATTTTTGAAGAAGTGCTCAGGCGTGCCCTCCTCTATGATCGCCCCGTAGTCCATGAATATGACCCTGTCCGCCACCTCACGGGCGAAGCCCATCTCGTGCGTGACCACGATCATGGTGATTCCCTCCTTCGCCAGTTTGATCATGACGTCGAGGACCTCGCCGATCATTTCTGGATCCAGCGCCGATGTGGGCTCGTCGAAGAGCATGATCTTGGGTTTCATCGCCAGCGCCCGCGCGATGGCGACGCGCTGCTGCTGCCCCCCGGAGAGCTTGTCGGGATACTCATCCACCTTTTCAATAATACCCACCTTGTTGAGGAGTTCCCTGGATATCTCCGACGCCTCCTTTTTGGAGCGTTTACGCACGACAATCTGCGCGAGGTTGACGTTGTCCAGGACGGTCTTGTGGGGGAAGACATTGAAGGACTGGAAGACCATCCCGATCTCTTCGCGGACCTTGTTGATGTCCGTGTCGGGATCGCTGATATCGATCCCGTCGACAACGATGCGGCCGTGGTCTATCTGTTCGAGCTGGTTGATCGAGCGCAACAACGTGCTCTTGCCGGAGCCGCTCGGCCCGATGAGGACCAGCTTTTCGCCGTCGTGTATGTCCAGCGACACGTTGTCCAGGGCCTTCAGCTGTCCGAAGTACTTGTACACCTCTCGCATCTCGACCATGACGGAATTATTGTCTGTTGGCACCGACCCTGTCCTCCATGATGCTGATAAGTTTTGACAGAAAGAGCGTGATAATCAGATAGACGAGAGCGACCATCGTATAGGTTTCAAAGTAGTTGAACGATTCGGCGGCAAATTCTCGCCCTCTCCTCAGAAGATCGGATACGGCAAGGATGGAGACCAGGGACGAATCCTTCAGGAGCGCGACAAACTCGTTGCCGATGGGGGGGAGGATGGTTTTGATGGCCTGCGGCAGTATCACGTGGCGCATGGCCTGCGACGAGGTCATCCCCAGAGAGCGGGCCGCCTCCATTTGCCCGCTGGAGACCGACTCGATTCCGGCGCGGAAGATCTCACCCATATATGCCCCGTAACAGACCGCCATCGCGATGATGGCGCTGGCCATGGCGGGGACATTGACGATGCGTCCCAGGGCAAAATAGATATAGAACAACTGGACAAGGAGGGGAATCCCCCGGACGATCTCCACATACAGCGACGCGATCCCGTTGATGATCTTGTTCTTCGATATCCGCCCGAGACCGGTGAAGAGCCCTATGATCAGGGCCAGAATGATCGCCGCTACCGTGACTTGAAAAGTCACCAGGATCCCGTCTGGAAGAAATTTCAATATCCTCCAGTAGGGATCCGGGCTAAAGATTACCAGACAAGCGACTGTTGCGATAGCGCCTACGAAAGAAACCCTCCACGCCGTAAACAATCCCACATCTTCCTTGGTGGGAATCGCGGCGCCATCGCCAACCGCTATGACCGGCCGTGGAGTTTCTTTTTTCTCTTTTTTCTTATCTTTTATCTCAACCACTTATCTTCCAACTGCTTGTCAATACCCTTTTCCTGTACGGCCTTGATCCCCTTGTTGATCAGATCAAGCAGTTTCTGGTTACCCTTCTGTACCACGATACCGTAATGTTCCGTCGTCAGGACATCCCCCACTATCTTGAACTTCTCCTTGTACTCCGCCTGCTGGAGCGCGTACTGCGCGGCCACCGGGGTATCGCAGACCACGCCGACGATGCGGCCCACGGCCATATCTTCAAATGCCAGGCCGATCTCGTCATAGCTCTTCAGCTCCACGCCCTCCACCTTTTCGACCTCAAGACCACCTGTCGTGCCTATCTGGGCACCCACACGCTTTCCGGCCAGATCGGCGATCATGACGGCATCCGACTCCTTCGGAACGATGAGCACCTGTCCGGCATTGATATAGGGATCGGAGAAGCTCATGGTCTTTTCCCGCTCGTCGGTAATGGTGACGGAGGAGATGATGGCGTCATACTTGCCGGCGGCGATACCGGCGAAGATACCGTCCCACGCGGTGTTTTTGAATTCCACCTTGAAACCCGCTTCCTCGGCCACGGCATTGAAAAAGTCGATGTCGAACCCGACGATGTCCTTGTTCTCGTTCACCATCTCCATCGGGGGCCAGGTGGCATCCGTGGCGCAGGTGAAGGCCGTGACCTCCTCTGCCGCGCGCTGGCAGCCGCCAATCGAGAGTGCAACAAATCCGGCGATTACCACTAAAGCAATAATTATACCGCGATTTTTCATATCCTCCTCCTTTTCTAAAAAGCTGTATATTGTTGGCAGTAGTTACTATTGAGGCGGGGTGTTGTCAAGATAAAAAGCCGGGGACTGTTTTTGGTTGCTTTTGGAAAACTCAAGCGATATAAGGCGATTCTGCCTGAAGGGGGGCAGGGGACATGGCACAATCGCCGGAAAAAATGCGCAGACTGGGCGCCGATCTTCTGCTCCTCATAACCACACTGTTCTGGGGGGTCACCTTTGTAACGGTCAAACAGGCCGTGGAACAGGTGGGGGTGTTCCTCTTCCTGTCACAGCGTTTCGGCCTGGCGTTTCTTATCCTCCTGTTGATCTGTCTGGTCGCGAGGCGGCCTTTCAAAAAGGAGTACCTCACGAGGGGCGTGGTCCTCGGCGTCCTGCTCTTCGGCGCGTTTGCGTTTCAGACCATGGCGCTCCTGTACACCACCGCCTCCATTACCGCCTTTCTGACGGGGCTCAACGTCGTCCTCGTTCCGGTAATCGGCGCCGCCTTCCTGCGGCACGCCGTGACTTTCAACATGAAGATGGGGGTTGTCCTGGCCGCCACGGGGCTGTTTCTCCTCTGTACGAACGGAAGCTGGGGCTTCAACCGGGGCGACATACTCGGGATCACCTGTGCGATCTGCGTCGCGCTGCACCTCATCTTTACCGGCAGATTCGCGCGGGCGAGCGATGTGTACTGGCTGACAACGGTCCAGATCGGGATCGTGGCGCTCCTGAGCACCCTGGTGGCGTATGGTGAGGGGAGTGAAATCCTGGTCTGGCACCCGGAGATACTCTGGGCGCTGGTGATCTGCGTCCTCTTCGCCACGATCTTCGCCTTCCTCGTCCAGACCTCCATGCAGCGCTTCACCAGCCCGACGCACACGGCGCTGATCTTCTGCATGGAGCCGGTGTTCGCGGCGCTGTACGCCTACTGGGCAATCGGCGAGCGGTTCGGTCTCCGGGGCCTCATCGGTGCCGTCTGTATTCTGACGGGTATGGTTATCTCCGAAATCTCGTTCCCGGGCTACTTCTTCAGGAAGAGCCGCACCGGCGAACTGGACTGAGGGCATTCATTCACTTCGCGATCTCATAGAGGATGATCGCGGCGGCGACCGACAGATTCAGGGATTCCACGTCTCCCCTCCCCGGAATCGAGACAAACTGATCGGCACATCCCGTCAATTCCTCCGACAGGCCGTTCGCTTCCTGCCCCAGCATCACGATCGTTTTGCCCGTCTTCTTGAGCTCGCCCGGCGGGCTCCCCCCCCGCGGGACCATCGCCACCATCCGGTATCCCATCCTCTCCGCGAACCCTCGTATCTGCTCGGAGTCGACGGGCTGATATATCTCCACTGTGAAAATCGCCCCGGCCGATGCCCGGATCACCTTTGTGTTAAAGGGGTCCACGCAGGAGGGACTCAGGATCAGGTGCCTGACCCCGAACCAGGCGCTTGTGCGCAGAATGGTTCCCAGGTTGCCCGGATCGGACACCCGGTCGAGATACAGCAGGGTATCGGGGGCCACGCCACCCAAATCAGAAAAGGTAGATTCCCCCCGGCGGCAGATCATGACGACCCCCTGCGGCGTTTTCTCCGTGGAGATCTCCTGCATGATGCTGGCGGAGCATTCATAGACCGGCAGGTCATTGGGAAGAATGTCGGCAACCGCTTCAAGGTGATCCCTGTCCGCCATAACCTCCACTATCGGATGGCTGGTGGTCTGGGTGGCGGTCTCAAGCGCGTTGAACCCCTCGGCGATGAACACCCCCTCCTTCTCCCGGACCTTTTTCCTGTGCAGGCTCCGAACCCACGTCCGATGAACCTTCGACATCTGAAAGACACCCACTTCACAACCTCCTTCGTATCCCGGCGCGAACCACGGCTGACGAAATACCGCTCAGATATATATCGCCCACGTCCCTATTTCAATCCCTTTTCACTCCTGTGAGAGGGTCATATGCCTGGAGATATCGGATGGGGTGTAATTAAAAATCAGCATACCGAATCCGATTTGACGTTTTGATACACCCTTGGACTGAACTTTTTTCCATGAGATAGTAGAAAGAAAAAAGACAGCACTGATTCAGAAAGGCGGCGAGGAGCCCGTAGATCGAACCAAACCAGATCACGATCGCGTACGCCTGAAGCTGTCCCACCCCGTACATGGGATTGGCGAAATATCTGTATGGACCCGTCATGACGAAATCGGAGATCTTCCTTCCGAGAAACATGTCTTTCCAATAATGACACTATCGTAAAAAGTCAAGCATTCTCCCTCTCCCTTGATGGGAGAGGGGTGGGGTGAGGGTGGATATAATGTTGTTTCAAAGGCTTACACCCCCTCCCCTTAATCCCCTCCCGCCAGGGGAGGGGAACCCTGACTTTTTACCGGTGCATCAATAATAGATATCGATCGGGACCGTCTTCGCGGTCCATATCTTTATCGTAAACCCGCTGATGAATAATAGTGCCGCGATAACGAATGCTGTTTCTTGATGAACAAAACAAAACAGGTTTCCCGGGGTAGATGAAGCGACGTATCCTATACTGACTCAGTTATGGAAAAAGAGAAAACCGAAAATCAGCCTCGTGAGCCAGGTACCCTTCATCCTCACCCCTCCACCTCCTGATGAACCAGTGGCGCCAGCCATCTCTCGACAGGACGAAAAATATAAAACCGATGTAACAGGAGGTGCTCAGGATGAAATAGGATATCGCCAGCCGTGCATTGAGAGACTGGCAGGCGGCGAGATAAACCGAAAAGGCAAGAGAAAAAGACATTACGACCGTTCTTAGTATCGTCGCGTGGCTCGGCACATAACCGGATATTGAAATCAGGATTATAAGAAAACGGTAAACTTCCTCGAAAAAATGTACACTCTTTTTGTTCATAAGACGCGTTGCTTACCCAAATATTGGCAATTCATAAAAGGTTAGACACAATCTGGCTGTACCCGGACACCGGTTGATTTGTTATTGGTTGTAATTCAGTATGCTTTGGCACACAGTGGAACCGTTTAGCCAAGGAGGGAATCGATTCCCGATTCTACCTGCAACTCTTCAGCACCGGGTACCGGTGGGAATCATCAATTGGCGACTAACCGGCACTTCATATTTCAGATACGGCTATCGTATCCCCTGAAAAGGCCTCCTTTTAAGTTTATTGTACGTATCGAGGGCCGGCGTCAGGATCACAACCGTATGATCGTCCTTCATCCAGAGCGATGTCGAGGCCGTAAGGATGGAGTACCAGACCCCTATCCGATTCCCCTTATTATCAACCAGGACAAACCCGTGCTGGATCCGGGCTTTCGTCTGCATATTTGAAACGAGATCACCGAGGGCCTGGGGAGTCATCTCAACCCTTTTCCACAGGGTGGAATCCAGGGTATAGGCCTTATTCAGTCCCATAATAGCGTTGGGGAACACATCCGAGCCGCTGATATAGTAATTGACCCCGGGGTCGCTTTGATATTCTTCAAAGGCTCGTGTCACGTCCCCGTCAGGTATGATCCTGCCGTAATTCCTGCCATGCGGACCGGCACACCCCGCGGATGCAAGGAGCACCAGGGCGCACATGGTACAGAGGGGTGATTTCCAGCGGGTCCGCATCCTTCCATTTTCTGTCCGGGACATCCCTTCCTCCGTTGCCTTTCCTGATAGGCGGTCTCTTGTATGCAGGAGAAGTATAAGAGAGGCGGGTCTCCCTGTCAATGGGAAAACGTGGTTGAAAATTAATTACATATAAGGGTGGGTTTGATGGAGACTAACCAGCCGCGTCAGAATGACATGGGCATGTCATCCTGACGCCCGCGGAGTACCCTTCTAAAATACCACACAAAGCACTACATGTTCACTGCAGCAGTGTGCCATTCAGACGCGACAATTCCTTTTTTTGACCATCAGCGATTCGCCCTCCACACAGCGCAACCCATAAGTAACTGTAATATATGAACAACCATGCCGTATGCGCAAAATATCTCATATTGGCATGATTAGTGTGGTAAAAAAATGCCAAAGGCAAGGAGGAATGAGCATTATATTTCCTTGAAACAGAAGCACGGCGTATATTTCGGAGCAGACAATTGTTGTAATCGGTACGATTTACACAAGGATCTTCTTTGCCGCCGCCACTTCACGGAGGGGAAATTTAGATTTTTCATAAGAAACTGACACAGTGCTGTACCATTTTACGCGAACGATTTACCTCTAAATTTCCCCTTTTTGGTATTCATACTTTTCCGGGAGGAGATTAACCCTACAACGATACATAAGATGAAATCTCCAACGCAGCCAGCTTTCGTTT
>CAYXUH010000056.1:0-11047 GCA_964468685.1 uncultured Syntrophaceae bacterium
TCCCCAGCACACAACACAAAGCCCCCTTCTTTTTGAAAAGAAGGGGGCTTTGTCGCTTTAAAATAACGTTTTTCTAGCCCACGCTATCCTCATCAACCCATCCGAGGGTCCGCTCCACCGCCTTCTGCCAACCGCGATACCGCTCTACTCTGTCTTTCTGCCCAACGGTGGGAAGCCATCTCTTATCTTCGGCCCAGTGCTCTTTCAGTTCGTCGAGACCGGACCAGAAGCCCACGGCAAGCCCGGCGGCATAGGCTGCACCCAGGGATGTCGTCTCAGATACGACCGGCCTGATTACCGGGACATCGAGCATGTCCGCGATGAACTGCATCAGCATCTCGTTGTACACCATCCCACCGTCCACCTTGAGCGCGGAGAGGTCGACACCTGAATCCTTGTTCATGGCCTCAACGATATCCTTTGTCTGATAAGCGCTGGCATCCAGGACCGCCCGGGCGAGGTGACCCTTGTTCGCAAACCGTGTCAGGCCCACGATCACGCCCCTCGCGTCGCCGCGCCAGTAGGGGGCGAAGAGACCCGAGAAGGCGGGAACGAAATAGACCCCGCCGCTGTCTTCAACCGCGCCGGCCAGGGTCTCGATCTCAGATGATTTCGATATCAGGCCCATATTGTCTCGCACCCACTGAACGAGGGCCCCGGCAATCGCGATGGAGCCTTCGAGACAGTAGACCGGCTTGTTGCCATTTATCTGATAGGCCACGGTGGTAATCAGGCCATGTTTTGAGGGCACCGGCACCGTACCGGTATTGAGCAGGAGAAAGCACCCGGTCCCGTACGTATTCTTGGCCTCCCCCTTCTCGAAACAGGTCTGCCCCACAAGAGCGGCCTGCTGGTCTCCCAGGGCTCCGCATACCGGGACCTTCGCCCCCACTGGTCCGTCCACGGATGTCGTGCCGCTGAAGTTCCCGTTGCTGGAGGGCACAATGGCGGGCATCATCTCCCGCGGGATCCCCATGATCTCCAGTATCCCGTCGTCCCAGGCGAGGGTCTTCAGATCCATGAGCATGGTCCGGCTCGCGTTGGTCACATCGGTCTCATGAAGGCCCCCGTTAGGCCCGCCGGTCAGCCACCAAATCACCCAGGTCTCCATGGTGCCGAAGAGTGCCTTCCCCTTGAGTGCGTCCTCGCGCACCCCGGGAACATTGTCCAGTATCCACTTGATCTTCGGTCCCGAGAAGTACGTGGCTATGGGCAGACCGGTCTTTTCACGGAACCGGTCCTGACCGTCGTCTCTGCCCAGATCATCACAGATTTTCCCCGTGCGGGTGCACTGCCAGACGATCGCGTTGGTGTACGGCTTGCCTGTTTCCCTGTCCCAGACCACCGTGGTTTCACGCTGGTTGGTGATACCGATCGCCGCCAGGTCCTTCCCGGAGATACCGGCCTTGTCCAGGGCACCGCGGATAACCTCCTGTGTGTTCCTCCATATTTCGAGAGGGTCATGCTCCACCCATCCGGGTTTGGGGAAAATCTGTTTGTGTTCCTTCTGATCGAGGGCGACGATCTTCCCGTTATGATCGAAGATAATAAAGCGGCTGCTGGTTGTTCCCTGATCAACAGCTCCGATATAGTGCGCCATGTGTATACACCTCCCCTCACATCAGATGTGCTTTATGAGCCATGCATCCAGATCATCCAGCACATGCTCCCTTTGCTCTTTAGTCTCGTTGTATATCTCATGGTAGAGATCGTTGTAGATGTAAAGTGTCTTGTCGGCGAGGGAAAGATCCTCAAAGAACCGTTTCGAAGCATCCGCGTTGGTCAGGTGATCATCACCCGCCAACTGCATCAGGAGGGGGACCTTTATCTCCGAGCCCGATCGCCCGGCGATTTCCATGGCCGATATAAATTCGGTAAACCAGCGGGCGGTGACCCTGTCATGAACCAGCGGATCATCCTGATACGCGCGGACCACCTCTTCATCATGGCTGATCTTCGATGGGTCCAGACCATTGGAAAGACTGAGGGTCGGCCAGAGGACAGCCATAATCCTGCCGAAAAAGGCCTTGACAACAGGGAGGGGCTCCGGCAGCCCGAGCGCTGGTGACGATATGATCACGCCATCGATTACTTCCGGAAAGCGGGCGGCGAACCTCAGCGCGATAAGCCCCCCCAGACTGTGCCCGAGGAGAAAAATCTTTGCGCCTTCGGGCAGGGTATCCCGGGAGATTTCAACCAGTCTGTGAAGATCATCGACGTACTGGTAGAAGGAGAATATATGGCCCCGCGGGCCTCCGCTCTGTCCATGGCCCCTGTGATCCGGAGCCCATATACTGATACCTTGTGGGAGAAGCCGTCTGAAGACGTTGTCATAGCGCCCGGAATGCTCGCCCAACCCATGCGCGATTACCATCCGCGCCTTCTCGGTCTCAGCCTGGTAGTGCCTGTAGAAGATACTGAGCCCGTCCACGTCTTTAAAGCTTCCGTAATCAGCTAATAATTCGGCCATGCTCTACCTCCTGTGCGCTATCGCTATAGCTAATTCTTCATGATTGGCCACACCAAGCGGGTTTCCTTTTTTCAAGAAACGCCATGGCACCTTCAACCGCGTCTTCACTCTTGAGCATTTCTTCAAAGATACCGGCGCTCAGTTCATACCCTCCCAAGCCCCGATTTATAACCTCTTTCGTGTACCGCACCGCAAGAGGCCCCGCCCTGCGCATTCTGCCGGCCATATTGAGGGCCGCTTCCATCAGCCCGTCATGGGGCGCCACCTGATTGATAAGACCGATCCTCAATGCCTCGGAGGCGGATATGCGTTCACAGGTTATAATCAGTTCTTTCGCCTTGGCCCTTCCGATTTCTTCGGCAAGACGTATCATCGCATAGGGGCAGGTGACACCCCGAACCGGCCCGATAAACCCGAACTCGGCCCTGTCGGATGCGATGATCATATCACACATCAGGGCGTACTCGGCGCCGTGCCCGAGGGCGTAACCGTTGACCGCCGCGATGGTGGGTTTGGGTGAATTGATAAGTTTGAGAACGGGAGATTCTCCGGACTTCGTGTCAAACTCTCTCCGGATCATCTCAACGGTCCGTGCCGGATCGCTGAAATCCGCTCCCGAGGAGAACACATCGCCTGTCCCGGTCAGGACGATAAAACGGATGGTATCGTCCCCATTGGCCAGGTCGATCGCCCTGCCAAGCTCCTCTGAAAGCTCAAAGGATATGGCATTCTTCTTTCCGGGACGATTCAGCCTTACAATTGCAACATCCTCCCTTATCTTATATACGAGCCCCTCAAAATCCATATCCCCCCCTTGATTCCTCTGCGTGCTCAATCCCTGAGCATGATCTCCTCCAGCCTGTCCAGCGCCTCCTTCAACTTCTCGGACATGGGTCCTCCGGCCTGGGCCATATCCGGTCGCCCGCCGCCTTTTCCCCCGATAACCGGAGCTATCTCCCCGACGATCTTTCCCGCGTTGTAACGGTCCGTTAGGTCCTTCGTCACCACGCACAGAAGCATGGCCTTGTCCTCCACCCGGCTTCCCAACAGAACGATCCCCGATGAAATCTTGTCTCGCATCTTGTCTCCAAAGTCACGGAGGGTCCGCACATCCGGAGCGTCAACCAGGGTCGCGAGCAGCTTTATTCCTTTTATCTCTTTGACCTTATCAAGGAGATCAGAAGAATCCTTCGCCGCCAGTTTTCCCTTGAGAGTATCGATTTCCCGCTCAAGATCTTTCTGATTCTTCAGCAGTTTTTCCAACCTCTTGTTCAGTTCAAGGGGAACCGCCTTGACGAGCCGGGCCGAGGTCTTCAGTTCCTTGTCCACCACCTCGGCATATTTAACGGCCTCTCCCCCGGTCACGGCCTCGATCCTTCTCACGCCGGCGGCTATCGATGATTCACCGACCACCTTCAGGAACCCGATGTCTCCGGTTCGGAGGACATGGGTACCGCCGCATAGTTCCATGCTGTAATCCCCCATCCGGACAACACGGACGTCATCGCCGTATTTCTCGTCAAAGACCGCCGTCGCCCCGGTCTTCATGGCCTCTTCCCGCGCGAGGACCCGGGTATCGACCGGCACATTGTTTCTGATGTAGGCATTGGCAATACGTTCGACCTCTTCGATCTCGCCGTCTTCGATCTTCGCGAAATGGGTGAAGTCGAAGCGGAGCCTCTCCGCATTGACAAGGGAACCGGACTGCTTGATATGGTCCCCCAGGACCCGCTTCAGCGCCGCCTGGAGGATATGGGTACCTGAGTGGTTTGCTTCGATGGCCCGGCGTATCCCCTCGTTCGTCTTCAGATCAATGGTATCCCCTATCTTGAAGGTACCCTTCTTGACCTTGCCGATATGAGTGAACAGATCATCCAGGGGTTTTTGGGTGTCCCACACATCAAAGAAGGCAAAATCGTTTTCAATAATTCCGACATCTCCAACCTGCCCCCCGACCTCACCATAGAAGGGGGTCTTTTCGACAAATAGCTCACCTTCCTCCCCCTCATCGAGGGTGTCCACCGGTTTGTCATCCTTCAGGATGGCGACGATCCGCGCCGTGGCCTCGGTATTCCCTTCATATCCGACAAACTCCGTCTTTATTCCATCCATGGAAAGTTTCCGGTACACACCGGAAACTTCTTCCTCGCCACTCCCCTTCCAGGCCTCCCGCGCCTTGTTACGCTGGTTTTCCATGGCAGCATCGAACCCCTCCATATCCAGCGTCAGGTCCTCAGACCGGGCAACCTCGGCGGTCAGATCGGTCGGGAACCCGAAGGTGTCGTAGAGCCGGAAGACCACATCGCCGGGGATAACCGTATTCCCCTTCTCCTTGAGGAAGGAGATCTCATCGCCCAAGATCTTCAGTCCCGTGTCGAGGGTCTCCATGAAGCGTTGTTCTTCATTGACGATAACCTTCCGTACGTAGGACTCCTTGTCCAGCATCTCCGGATAGCAGTCCTTCATCTTTTCGATTACGACCGGCACCAGGTCATGGAGGAAGGGTTTGTCCAGACCGAGGAGTTTTCCAAAACGGGCGGCACGCCGCAGAATCCTCCTCAGGACGTACCCCCTCCCCTCATTGCTCGGGAGTATCCCGTCGCCGATGAGAAAGGTGACGGCGCGGCAGTGATCGGCAATAACCCGTATCGCGATATCGTCATCCTCGTTTTCCTTATATTTTTTCCCAGAAACCTCCTCGATATGCTCGATAATCTCACGGAAGAGATCGCAATCGTAGTTGCTGGTCACCCCCTGCATCACGGCTGCCAGCCGCTCAAGTCCCATTCCCGTATCGATATTCGGTTTGGGCAGGGGGGTCAGGGTTCCGGAAGCGTCACGGTCGAACTGCGTGAAGACGAGGTTCCATACCTCGACGTACCGCCCGCATTCGCATTCGATATTGCAGTCAGGTCTCCCGCAGCCAACCTCCTCGCCCTGGTCGAAGTAGATTTCAGAACAGGGACCGCAGGGGCCGGTATCACCCATGGTCCAGAAATTATCCTTTTCACCCAGGCGGAAGATCTTCTCGGCGGGGACCTTCATCTTTTTATTCCATATCTCAAAGGCCTCGTCATCATCCTTGTAGATGCTCACCAACAACTTGTCCGCGGAGATGCCCACGACCTCCGTCAGGAACTCCCATCCCCAGGCGATGGCCTCTTCCTTGAAATAATCACCGAATGAAAAGTTCCCCAGCATCTCAAAGAAGGTGTGGTGTCTGGCCGTATATCCGACGTTCTCCAGGTCGTTGTGTTTCCCCCCGGCCCTGACACACTTCTGTGAAGAGGCCGCTCTTTTATAGCCGCGGTCCTCCTGCCCCAGGAACAGATTCTTGAAGGGCACCATCCCCGCGTTTGTAAAGAGGAGTGTGGGGTCTTCCTTCGGAATAAGTGAAGAGCTGGGCACGATCACGTGCCCCCGCTCTTTAAAATATACAAGAAATTTTTTTCTGATCTCACTGCCCGTCATTACTCTATTTCTCCTTTATTTCCACCGTACCCGCCGGAGATCCCGTCATTGCAGGCATCTCCCATCTCTCTGAGCACGTCCAGTATCACTCCCACGGGGAATCCTCTTCCCACGAGGGTTTGCGTCAATCGTCTTTTCCCCTTATATGAAAAGACCTCGCATACAGGCTCACTGCGAAGTCTCTTTTCAACAAGCTCTCGTATGGCAAGCTGCTCATTTTTTTCCTTCCGCGCCCCGGCGATAGCCTCGTCTATCAAATCGCTGGATATCCTCTTCTCGCGAAGGCTTGCAGCTATCTTTCTGTCCCCCCACAACCTATGGGTGGCGAGGCTCTTCGCCCACTGCCCCGCAAACTTCCTGTCGTCCAGATATCCAAGATCGCTGAATCTGTCAATAACCCTCTTGATTACGGTATCATCGAAACCCTTTTCCGCGAGCTTGGATCGCACCTCCTCCACGCTTCTTCCCCTGTATGCAAGATATCGCAGCGCCTTCTGGCGTGCCTTCTCATACAAAGGATCGTCATCCACTATTCTGTTTCCTCTGCCTCGTCCATCTTCAGCCCAAACTTTTCATAGACCTCCGTCAGCATCCGGGCCATGATATCGGGATTCTCCTTCAGGAAGGCCTTGACGTTTTCCCTTCCCTGTCCTATACGTTCTCCCCCGTACGAATACCAGGCCCCCGATTTTTCAACGATCTCGCTTTCGGATGCCAGGTCGAGGAGATCACCCGCCTTCGATATCCCCTCTCCGAAGATGATATCAAATTCCGCTTCCCTGAAGGGGGGAGCAAGTTTGTTCTTCACCACCTTGACCCGGGTCCGGTTCCCTATGACATCCTGCCCCTGTTTTATGGCCGAGATCCTTCGGATGTCCAGGCGCATGCTCGAGTAGAACTTGAGCGCGTTCCCCCCGGTCGTTGTCTCAGGATTGCCAAAGAATACCCCTATCTTCATACGCATCTGATTGATAAAGATGACCGTCGTCATGGTCTTGCCGATGGTTCCGGTCAGTTTTCTGAGCGCCTGCGACATCAGCCTCGCCTGAAGCCCCATCTGTGCGTCCCCCATATCTCCCTCGAGTTCCGAACGGGGCACCAAGGCCGCAACGGAATCTATAACGAGGACATCAACGGCACCGCTCCGCACCAGCACCTCGGCAATCTCCAGTGCCTGTTCCCCCGTGTCCGGCTGGGATATGAGGAGGTCATCCGTATTCACACCGATATTGCGGGCATAGTTCACGTCCAGCGCGTGTTCCGCGTCTATAAAGGCCGCAAGCCCGCCTTTCTTCTGGGCCTCCGCAATGATGTGAAGCGCAAGCGTGGTCTTCCCCCCCGACTCGGGTCCGAATATCTCGATTACTCTTCCTCTGGGAACACCGCCGACACCAAGGGCGATATCAAGGCTGATGGAACCGGTCGGTGTGGCAGGGACATCGGATATAAACTCATCCCCGCCCAGCCTCATGATGGAACCCTTTCCAAATTGCTTCTCAATCTGGGTTATAGCCAGATCAACAGCCTTTTCCCTATCCGCATCAGACCTCATAGTGACCTCCCCTTATCGGTATAACGTACCGCCCGTCAATAAATGTTATTAAAAATCCAAATTTAGAATTAATAATTCAAAATTGATGCACTCGTAAAAAGTCTCCTCAGCCTGTCATTTCGAGTGAAACGAGAAATCTTTAAACCGTAACATACTGGAAAGATAAGATTTCTCCCTATAGTCGAAATGACATATTCGTCGAATTTGACTTTTTACGAAGCCGTCAAAATTAATAATTGACCATCACCCTGCCGCATCTCCTCCGAAGGGAAACCGGGCAAGTTTTGTGTATACCGCTCCGCCAGGCTTCA
Source organism: uncultured Syntrophaceae bacterium (assembly GCA_964468685.1). Taxonomy (GTDB): domain Bacteria; phylum Desulfobacterota; class Syntrophia; order Syntrophales; family UBA2210; genus UBA6078. Next base: position 7,805 of record CAYXUH010000056.1, read on the forward strand.
ACTCGCTCCTGAAAAGTATGAGCTCCTGCGCGTCAAACCTGTGTGAACCCAGATTTTCCGCCATCTCAAGCAGGTCTCCGGCCGAGGAGATTATCCCGCCGCGGTCCCGGGCCCTTCCCAATGTAAGATGCGCCTTGAATGACCTTTTCTCTCCCGGGAAACCGCACTCCCTTTCCAAATCACTTTCAATCGCTCCCTGAAGGGCAGCCAGCCTGTCGATCTCTCCACCGATGCCAAGCCACAAAACCCTCGACTTTTTCAGGCTGGGGAATACCCCCGGCGCGTCCAGAGTCAGTTTCATGGGGGCAACGTCCATGGCGCTTCTGGCGACAACTTCCGAGATACGATCAACATCGTCCGGGGAGAGATCGCCAAGAAACTTCACCGTCAGATGCATCCCCTCCGCTCTGGTCCACCGTATCCCCTGCACCGCGGGACGCAACCTCTCTTTGACGCCCTCTATCAGTTCGAGGGTACCCTGCGGGAGTTCTATCGCCAGAAAAGCCCGTATGGGGTTTGTGTCTCCCATGACTACCCTTTTCACCGTGGGAACCGACAGGTATCCTTGTAATGCACCGAAGCCTTTATGTCAATATATCCCCTCCGGTCAGAGCCCTTCTCAGCATATCCAGGGCTATCTGCGCCGACATCTCTTTTACTCTCCTGCGGTTCCACCTGAACTGGTATCTGCGGCAGACCGTCCCCTCTGCTGAGGACAGCGCAATAAAGACCGTCCCTACAGGTTTTTCCTCCGACCCCCCCGTCGGACCTGCAATGCCGGTTGTGGCGAGCCCTATATCCGTACCCCCGAGTCGCCTGGCACCCTCGGCCATCAGGGTGGCGGTCTCTTCGCTCACGGCACCATGCTTTTCTATGACGGAATCGGGCACTCCCAGGAGCTCCACCTTTGAGGCATTACTGTAGACCACCACACCTCGCTCCAGGAAAGCCGAACTGCCCGGCACATCGGTCAGGCGGTCGGTGATCAGACCTCCGGTACAGGACTCCGCGACCGCGAGTGTCAGTCCCCTGCCGGTGAGAAGCGCCGCCACTACCCCTTCCATCGTGTCATCGTCATACCCGAATATATAATCCGCGAGCCTGCCGGTGATCCTCTCCTCGGCAAGATTGAGATTCTCTTTCACCCTTTCCGCATCCTCACCCCTGGATGTAATCACCACACGGATCTGAGGAAACCGGGGATAGAAGCCTATGCTCACTCCGGGGATATCGAGGTCCTCCCGGGCAAGCTCCTGATCTATCCGCGACTCGGTGAGCCTGAAGATCTTGATTGTCCGCCTCAAGACCTGTTCACGGGACCCAAGTCTCTCTCTGAAGAGAGGGATCACACCCTCCAAAAGCATCCGCCGTGCCTCGGCGGGGACTCCCGGTATGACGGTGACCAGACTGCCGTCCCGCTCCAGGTAAAATCCGCAGGCGGTCCCCGCGGGATTGTCTATGACAACGGCACCCTCCGGAAAGAGGGCCTGTTTCGCGTTATTCTCCGTCCACGGGATACCAAATCCGGCGAATCGCTCCTTGAGCCGACTGAGAACGGCGTCATCGGTGTGCAGACCAAGGCCGAACGCACCGGCAACGCACGCAGTCGTCATATCATCCGCCGTCGGGCCGAGCCCCCCCGTGACGACAAGCGCATCGGAGATCCCCAGGAGGTAATCAAGCCCCCCCTTGATGGCTCCGGCATCATCGCCGACGGCCATGACGGCCGACACTCGCCACCCCCGGGCGTACAACTCGCTGGCCGCAAAGGAAGAATTCGTGTCCTGCGTCATCCCGCTCGTCAGTTCATTTCCGATAACCAGTATTCCGATATTCATTCAATTCCCTTAAAAGATCACAAACCGTACAAGCAGGAGCAGTATGATATTCGCGTACACACCGGCGGCGATATCGTCGGCCACTACACCGTATCCTCCCGGAAATTTCTGCTCGCAGAGACGTATGGGGAAGGGTTTGATAATGTCGAAGGCCCGGAAGAGTATAAATCCCCAGAAGATGTGCCAGAGGGTTGGAGTAACCAGAAACATGGCGACGAGAAATCCCGCGACTTCGTCGATAACGATACGGGGCGGGTCTTTTTCGTTGTATATCCTCTCCGCCTCCCGGGAGACGTAGACGGCAAAGAGTGAAAAGGCGACAACCGACAGCAGGTACAGCGGCCATGAGAAACTGGAAAAGACCATATACACCAGCACGCCCACCAGGGTCCCCGCCGTACCGGGGGCAAGAGGGAAAAGGCCGCTCCCCAGGCCCGTTGCCGCAATCCTGATGAACCGTTCATTCATGGTACCATGCCCCGCTTGTTTTGCTGGGTACAGGAGTACAATGAGCGCTATCCTTTGTCAATGAATAACTGGTTTTTGCTCTTTCTTTATGCCTGCGGATCTTCAGCGGTACATCAACATATCAGAATATCGGGATCGGAGACAATGAAGATTCCGGATGGATGCTGTTTCTTGACAATGATCTTCAGATAGCGGGGGAGACCCTGAATACCGTCAGGGTACTTCTGACAAAGTTCTTTTCGGATGCCAGGTTTACATAGACATGCATACCGTCATACTGCAACGTCCTGGGTATTCGCCTCGGGAATCAACAGCTGAAAAGGTACGGCTCAGGACTCGTCATACTCCAGCGTTATACTGTCAAGCTCCACCATATCGTGGTGTTCCGCTCTGCCGTAAAAATCGATCACATCCCTGATCGGGCCATATATTGTTCCCGTGGCCTTTGCCTCATATTCGTGCAGCGGCGCGTAGGCCTCCACACCCTTTCCTTCCGGCGACACGGTTTCTTTGGGTTTATAATCCTTTACCTGGAGCCCCTCCGGCGGTGCCCCGAACAGGGCCTTCAGCTCATCCCCCAGTTCCCGGGTATATGCGCGGTAACTGAATCCGAAGGACGCCTGGCTGATCTTCCTCTCGGAGATTATCTCCAGCGCGAACTCCTCTTTTCGCTGCTCCAAGGCTTTCTCCAGAAGTTTAAAAAATCCGGCTCCGACGATAAGGTGAACCCGGTTCCCCTTGACCCCGATAAGACGCATCACCTGGCCGAACATGCCTTCGTTTTCCACATGGTGATCCTCGCCGAAGATTGCTTCACCCTGGATACCCTTCCCCTCAAGAAATCCATACACAAATCCCCTGACGAGATCGAGTGATCCCTTTACCTCTACCACCACTTCACAATATTCCTTATTCATGCCGGATACGCCTTTCTCTC
>CAYXUH010000057.1:0-11004 GCA_964468685.1 uncultured Syntrophaceae bacterium
CTAGGAAAGATCCTGGGTAAACCGACCTTCCTCCCCTCCGTACCCGCCTTTCTCATACGATGGATACTGGGCGAATTCGGGGATGTTATCCTGAAGGGACAGAGGGTATACCCGAAACGGCTTTTGGACCACGGTTTTGTCTTTCGATTTTCAACCATGGAAGAGGCTCTCACCGATCTCCTCCGATAATATCCGCCGCCGAGCAGGAGAAAGACTGCTTAAGAAAACCATGAAACGACAAGTCACGCTCGGCAAAACGGGATGTAAGGTCACGCGCCTTGGATTCGGCGGCATTCCGATCCAACGGGTCTCGGAGAGAAAGGCCGTGGAGACCGTCATACATGCATGCAATCGAAAGGGGCGTCGATTTTATCGCCACCTCCCGCGCCTACACGACGAGCGAACCCAGAATCGGCATTGCCCTCCGGGAGACCGGAAAGGATATCGTCCTCGCCACAAAGTCTCAGCAGCACAGCGCCGACAAGGTAAGGCGGGATATCGAAATAAGTCTCAAAGAACTCCAGCGGGAAAAGATCGAACTCTACCAGTGCCATTTTATCAGGGACTTCGACACCTACAAGAAGATCACGTCAAAGGGGGGCGCTCTTGAGGGACTGCTCAAGGCGCGCGACGAGGGGCTGATCGATCATATCGGCATTACCAGCCATAGTCTGGATGTCCTCGATCGCGTCATCGACGACGGCCTCTTCGAGACCATCATGGTCTGTTACAGTTTTCTCGAACCGAAGGCGGAGGAAAGGGTGATCCCCAGGGCCCTCGCCGGCGATATCGGCGTCATCGCTATGAAGGCCTTTTCCGGCGGTGTCATCGACAATGCGCGACTGGCTCTCAAATATACATTGGCCCTTGAGGGAACTGTCGTCATTCCCGGTATTGAAGCAAAAGAACTGTTCGATGAAAACTGGGAGGTCTTTATAGACGACCTGACCCTTGGCCGGAAGGAACGGGAAGAGATACGAGCGATTCAAGGCGAGTTTGACAAGCAGTTCTGCCGCCGCTGCGACTACTGTCAACCATGCCCTGAAGGAATACCGATCCAGCATGTCATCGGTATAAAGTCGATGGTCAAGCGGATGGGACCGGGGATCCTCAAGGAGGGATGGCCCAAATTTGCCATTGAACAGGCAAGAAACTGTACTGAATGCGGCGAGTGTATGGAACGCTGCCCCTACGAACTCCCCATACCGGAGCTGATCAAGGAAAACCTCCGGTGGGTCAATGAACAGGTCGACTGGGCGGAGGGTCTGCTCCGATTATAATCCCTATCCAACCACTTTGACCCGTTACCGGGATCGCATAACAATTTCGGCGATACTCAGGACCTCCAGTCTGTCGTCCAACCCTTCGATCTTCACGGCAGCATCAAGCTTCTTGGCGCAGGTGGGGCTTTTCGTTAGCTCAAGGTCGGGGAGAGTGTTTTTCAAGAAGAATTCAAGCATCTAAGCTGGATTTTTGTCTTTTTACATGATACTGCCAGACCAATTCAGGAATTGGAGGTTATCCGCGTGACGGTAAAAACGACTCTGCTGCTCGATGGACTTGGTTTCCCCGAGGGGCCGCGGTGGCACGACGGGAAACTGTGGTTTTCGGATTTTGTAATGAAAAAAATAATGACCGTCGACCTCGAGGGGACGATCGAGACGATTGCCGAGGTACCGGGTCAGCCCTCGGGACTTGGCTGGCTTCCGGATCAGACCCTGCTTGTCGTCTCAATGGCGGATCGCCGTCTGCTCAGGTTTCATGATGGCTCTCTGTCGGAATTCGCCGATCTGAGCGGCCTTGCGTCATCCTACTGTAACGATATGGTTGTCGATCAGGGTGGGAGGGCATACATCGGGAACTTCGGATCCCCTTTATTCGAGCAGCCGTACCGACCGGCCGAGATTGTTCTCGTTACACCGACGGGCGAGGCGAGGATCGTCGCCAGGGACATGGCCTTCCCCAACGGAAGCGTCATCACCCCCGACGGAAAGACGCTGATCGTCGGTGAAACACTGGCCGCACGCCTTACGGCCTTTGATATCGAATCCGACGGCTCCCTTTCTCATCGACACGTCTGGGCACAGTTTGACGATCTGGGTCTCCTGAGTCAGCGTGTTGAAATTATCAACCGGGTCACCCCTGACGGCATCTGTCTCGACACCGAGGGGGCTGTATGGGTTGCCTCCCCCAATGCCCACTCGGAGCTGATCCGCGTTCGCGAGGGAGGGGAAATAACCCACCGGTTCAAACTGGAACACACACCCTTTGCCTGCATGCTTGGCGGTCCGGATCGTCTAACCCTCTTTGTGCTGACGTCAAGCATGTATGAGAGGGACAGGGCCGGGCGGATCGAGACCATTCGGGTTGATGTCCCCGGCGCGGGACTTCCGTAAACAATCGGGGCCCCTCCGTAAAGAGTGAGGACCCGGTTTTGTCCCTTGCCTTTTCAGGGATAGTATTGATATATGATGATCGAGTCTGCTTTCAGCTCACTATTCACCACTTACTCCACGCAGGCCACGGTTTGTCAGTCGGCGATCTCGAACTCTTACACTTTCAGTAATCAGTACAACGGTAGAGGGGGAAAATAGGGAAAGAATTGTTCTGTATTGGTATCTCAATCTGATAGGAGGGAATTTGGATGATGGTACCAGAAAAAGAAAAACTGGTCGATCTACTCAACAAATGCTGGATGACACATGACGGGCTGTGGTTTTACGAGTGTGTCCAGGAATTGGGAATCGAAAAGACAAACAGGATCAACAAGGCGGCGATAAAGGCCCTGGCGGAGGTAGAAGTCAACAGGATAAAAAAGTTCCTCGGCGTGGAGGGACAACGTCTCGACACCTTTGAAGAGTTTAAAGACTTCTTTGCCAATGTGTCCGAATTCTTCATACCCGATTTCATGAACGCCGCTATGAGTTTCCCGAGAGATAACGTGCTACATTGGGAATTCAAGCCGGAGGAATGCTTTGCATACAAGGGGATGGAGGGTATGGGCGTCATCAACGATTATGAATGCGGCGTTATCTACAGGGTTGAGTGTTGGCTTGAGAGCCTGGGGATTTCATATGAGGTCAACCCCCCGGTAAAAAGATGTCTGATGCTTGACAGCGGAACGTGCTCCGGCGACTTCACCCTGCATTTTTAAGACATATCCCCCCTGGAGATATGGTGACTGCTCCGGAGAAGCGTTTCGTTCAGACTTGTCGTGAAAAATCTGTCCCGCTTTCCGTTGTTTGCATAAGCCACTACGGCTAGATAATTTCACCTCAATATGGTAGAATTTATTTCTAATTTGTAAATTTTCTCTCGCGGAGCAGACACCATGTCATCCACACGTTCCTGTTGACGCTCCGCCGTGCCTCTTCAAACTGATATTTTTTCGATGTATCTATGCGGTTAACAGTGGTTGGTTTATCGTTTCAGAAACAAGCATACTCGCTCTGAGGTGTTTCGATGAAAAAATATCCGGCAAATAAAGACGACATTTCGATTGTGCTGTGCGGTGCCGCGGGACAGGGTGTCCAAACGGTCGAGCACCTCTTGACCCATGCATTCAAGCATTCGGGCTACAACCTCTTCTCCACCAAAGAGTACATGTCGCGGGTCCGCGGGGGGAGTAATTCAACCCAGCTGCGGGTCTCGTCACGGGAGGTCCGGGCATGTCTGGACAGGATCGATATCCTCTTCCCCCTGAACCGTGAGGCCTTGGAGCATGTGAGGCGACGGATCACACCCGATACCATTATCCTGGGAGAAAAAAATACTCTTCTAGATACCGGCGAGGGCGGAGATATCGCAATTATCGATATTCCCATCTCAACCATCGCCTCCGAGATCGGGGGGGCGGTATACGCCAACATCATAGTAACCGGTGTGATTGCCGCGCTCTTCGCTATCGACAAAGAGAGCATCATCGACGATCTGAAGGAGCGATTTTCTGAAGAGGGCAAAACGGTGACAACGCACAACATTCGCGCGGTCAACCGCGGGTATGAAATTGGCAGCAAACTGATAACCTCCGGGATCGTGTCAATCAGCATCAAGAAAGATCCGGCCGTCGCCGAACAAATCATTATCAACGGTGGTGAGGCCGTCGCGATGGGGGCGATTGCCGGCGGCTGTAATTTCATCTCTTCGTATCCCATGACCCCGTCCACATCTGTCCTGACATTTCTTGCCCAGCAATCGAAGGAATTCGGCATCATCGCGGAACAGGCAGAGGATGAGATAGCTGCCATGAACATGGCGATAGGCGCGTGGTATGCCGGGGCGAGAGGGATGGTAACAACATCTGGAGGAGGATTCGCCCTTATGACCGAGGGTCTGAGCCTGGCAGGGGCCATCGAATCGCCCATGGTGATTCACCTGGCCCAGAGACCGGGTCCGGCAACGGGCATGCCGACAAGAACGGAACAGGGTGACCTCGATCTGGCCCTCTACGCAGGACATGGGGAGTTCCCACGTGTCATATTCGCTCCGGGGTCACTCGAGGCGGCGTTCGCGCTGACGGCCAGGGCATTCAACCTGGCGGATAAGTACCAGGTGCCGGTCTTTATCCTGACCGACCAGTACTTCATCGATTCTTATTATAATATACCGAGAATCGATCTGTCGACCTTCGAGATCGAACGGTATATCATCACGACGGATAAGGGGTATAAACGATACGCCCTAACCGAAAACGGTGTCTCTCCGAGGGGAATCCCGGGAAACGGCAAAGGGTTGGTGGTCGTCGACAGTGATGAGCACGATGAAGCGGGGCATCTGACGGAAGACCATGACATCAGGGTCAGCATGGTGGAGAAACGCCTCAGGAAACATGCCCTATTGACCCAGGAGGCGATTTTGCCCACTCTTTCAGGTAAGACCAAGGGGACGACCATGGTCGTCTGCTGGGGCTCACTTTTGGCAATCGCGGAGGAGGCCGTCAGGCGGATCGGACGGAACGATGTCTCACTCGTTCATTTCAGCCAGGTCTACCCGCTGCATTCCGATACAGCCAAAATACTCGGCAAGGCAGCCCGGCTGGTGATTGTCGAGGGCAACGCGACATCGCAGTTTTCGCGAATACTCAAGATACATGCCGGCATTGATATCGAAACGAAGATTACCAACTACAGCGGTCTTGCTTTTTCAGTTGAAGAACTCGAGGCCAGGCTGCGCGATGTGCTCTAGAAAGGGGATCTCTCATGGATATACGATCTTACAGCATGGGCGATATAGATATGGCTTGGTGTCCGGGCTGCGGTAATTTCGGCATTCTGAAGGCCCTGGAGAAGGCACTCGCTGAGATGAAGATCGCACCCGAAGGTCTGGTGATGGTTTCAGGGATAGGGCAGGCGGCAAAGATACCCCACTACATGAAGTGCAACGCATTCAACGGCCTTCACGGGAGGGCCCTTCCCGCGGCGGTGGCCATCAAGGCCGCCAATCCCCGGCTTGTTGTCATAGCAGAGAGTGGTGACGGTGACATGTATGGCGAGGGTGGAAATCATTTTCTCGCCACGCTCCGCAGGAATCCGGATATTACCAATATCATCCACAACAACATGGTGTACGGCCTTACGAAAGGCCAGGCGTCGCCGACAAGCCAGCGGGGCTTTGTCACGCCGGTGCAGGCCGGGGGCGTTATTCTCGAACCGTTCAACCCGATCGCCGTTGCTGTGGCGCTGGACGCGTCATTCGTCGCGCGGACCTTTATCGATGATGTGGATATGACGAAGGAGATTATTAAGAAGGCACTTTCTCACAGGGGATACGCCCTGGTCGACATATTCCAGCCCTGTGTCTCGTTCAACAAAACCAACACGTACAAGTGGTTCAAAGATCATACATACTATCTCGAAGATTCATACAACCCGGGCGACAGGGTCAGGGCATTTGAAAAGGCCGTGGATCCGACAAAATTTCCGCTCGGTGTTATCTACACCAATCCCAAGAAAGCAACATTCGAAGGGAACCTCAGCGTTTATACCGAAGACAGTACGCCGATCATCCTGAGGAAGTTGAATTTGAAGAAACTTCAGCGGTTTATCGACAGGAAGAGGAGACCATAGCGAAGAGTTACACCGTCTCTCTCAAAAATAACATGAGAGGGATTTGAGATTATTCATGCTGAGGAGCCGCCATTTGCTGTTACGTCCCCTCCCCCGAATTCTCAGAAATTCCGGAAGATCGACCGATTGCCTCAGCAGATGTCCGTGACCAGTCGTAACACCAAAACCGCCCCATCCATACTGATGTACAAGTCGTGATGGAAGTTTCCGTATGGGTTCTTGCTTGCCTTCCATGGTACCGGGAGATATATGAAGAAAACAAAAAAAATCAAGGGATACTGTTTCTGCTTTTGCGCCATATAATACGGGTTATGGGCTTTAAAAAACATAAGGATCAGGAGGTTAACGAGTTGAACTGGGCCAGGATTGCCCGTTCAGCAGGATTGATCATCCTGGGTGTATATGGGTTCTTCCTTCTCTATGGCGTTTTTTTCGGGGACCGCCTGATATTCCTGCCTCCGCCATCGTCATATGCGGATACCGACGATATTATCAAGATTACAACCCGGAAGGGGACAACTATATCGGCGCGTTATATTCCTCACCCCAAGTCGGTATATACGATTCTATACAGTCATGGTAATGCCGAAGACCTGGGTAATATCCAGGAAATCCTTCAAGGCTTCCACGAACACGGCTTTTCGGTAATTGCCTATGATTACAGCGGCTACGGAACAAGTTCCGGAAAACCTTCAGAAGATTCCGCTTATGCTGACATTTCAGCTGTCTATGAGTATGCCGTTCGAAAGATCGGTCTTCGCCCGGAAGACATTCTGCTCTTCGGGAGATCAGTCGGTGGTGGCCCCGCTCTCGATCTGGCGGTCAGGGAAACTGTCGGCGGCCTGATTCTCGAAAGTTCCTTCGTATCCGCATTCCGGGTAGTCACAACCATTCCCCTCTTCCCGGTTGACAAGTTTAACAATCTCTCCAAGATCAAATCTGTTTCCTGTCCCGTTCTTGTCATTCACGGAAAACGGGATTCTATTATTCCCTTCTGGCATGGGAAACGGCTCTATGAGGAGGCACATCCTCCAAAAATGAGATTCTGGGTTGATAGGGCACGCCACAATGATGTCATGTGGAGTGCGGGGGGGAAGTATTGGAAAACACTTGAGCGCTTCATGGCCCTCGTTATGGACCGGTCAGGGAATTGATCCAACCTTCGGATAAGCAAAGCAAGAAACCACATCCCTCTTTCCATTGACCATACTAAAGGGTTGTTTTTCTTCCTTTCACTCGACCCCTTGAACCCTTCTGGTAATTACAACTAATCAGGAGATGATCCAAATGAGTTTATTTGGGAAGCGGTAGTATAGGGTATCAGTGAAACCTGTTAAACGGAGGCATTGCCTTTCGGTCTTCTGCTGTGGGAAGGTCGATAGGAGCGTCTTCTCTTTTGGGGTTCTTCTCCACTCTTGGGGCCGGCATCTCCCTGAAGGGGGTCCTTCCCGATCCAAAGGGGTACAATCTTCTTCTTTCGAATAAGCGATCGCAGGGTGGGAAGGTCACGCTTGGTCAAGAAGGTAAGGGCCTTGCCCTTTCTCCCCATTCTTCCCGAACGTCCGGTACGGTGGGTATACTGCTCTCCGTCTCCAGGGAAATCCCAATTTATCACATGTGAGACATTGGAAAAGTCCAGTCCCCGGCCGGCAACATCGGTGGCTATGAGGTAGCGCACCTTGTTGTTACGATAGTGCCGGTAGATGGAAGAGCGCTTATCCTGGCTAAGCCCTGCGTGGATATACTCTATATCTCTAAAGTCTTTCTTCATGTTTTTGAAGAGGGCATCCACCTTGTGACGGGCGTTGCAGAAGATGATCGCCTGGGTGATATTCTCTTCTTCGAGATACCGTATCAGTTCCGCCTCTTTATTCTTCGAGTTCAGGTATTCGAAATAGTGCTCGATGCTCTCTGGGGATGGTCTGTCGGTAATAAGAGAGATATGATGAGGATTATGAAGGGTCTTATCTACCAGCTTCTTTATATCGTCATCCATCGTAGCGGCGAAGAGGAGTGTCTGATGATCCTGTAGTATACAGGACATAATAAACTCGACATCTTCCAGGAAGCCTATCTTCAGAAGTTCATCAGCCTCATCCAATATAACGCACTTCACATGGGACAGATTGACCGTCCCGTCATACATCAGATCGATAAGCCGTCCCGGTGTCGCGACAAGGATATGCACCTTGTGATTAAGCTTGGCTACCTGGATGCTCTTACTGAACCCCCCGTATACCGCGAAGGGAACAACATCGGTCTTAACCGCTACACTGTGGATATCATTAACATACTGGATGCACAATTCACGGGTCGGAACGATGACGAGGGCCTGGATGGCGTTAAGTGTCGTATCAACCTTTTGAATGAGGGGGATCGCGCAGGCCGCTGTCTTTCCGGAACCGGTCTCGGCAAGGGCACAGAGGTCCGTACCGGCGGAAATCACCGGATACGACGCCTCCTGAATGGGCGTCATCTCATCATACCCCAGGTTCACGATTGATTCGGAGATGTTTGAGGGGAGGTTTAATTCACTGAATTTCATGTAGGATTTCTCATATTTCTGAGGCGACTATACACAACTGCGCCCTTTTTATCAACATAATTATCTAAGGCCTTTAAATAACGATAAACCAGGGGCTAGTATGCCGATTTGCCGATGAAAAAGCGTTCGGGATCGTAGGATCTCAGGAGCATAATTTCTTCATCGCTGGGCAGCTCCATCCGCTCGATATCATTACTTATCTTCAGATCCCAGTCAACCAGTTCCCTGATCCGGCGGATCGATTCTTCCTCGCTGGCACTCGGTTTCGGCACGTACCCCGTCAGCACCAGTTCATCTCCACCCTTCTTCTCAAACCGCGCCTTTGTCGTGACGACGCACCTGATTTTGGCGCCGGGAGAGGTGATATGTTCGACATTTTCTACAAACTGTCCCTTGTTCTGCTGGGCAACGACAATAGTCTCCCGTGCCGACGTGGCGACATCGTTCGCGCCGCCGGAGCCGACGATAAACTGCCCGTTCATCCGTACGGTATTGACATTTCCCCATCGATCGACCTGGGCGGCGCCGATAACCCCCAGACAGCGGTTGGTATCGCCCCCCATGTGCAGACCAAGTATCTCGAAAATATCGGAGAGCATCGTGGCGGTGGGAATATTCCGGTAATTGAAGACAAATGGGTCCGCCGGCCGGGGGTCATAGTTATAGATTCCGACCTCTGCCATGACGGCGAATTCATGGCCCCTGTCGCGCAAGGTGTGCAAGGCAAGGATCGTTGCAAGGGTGGCCTGTCCGATGCCGCAGAGGGCCGTTTTGTAATGCTGAAGGGGTATTCTTCGGACAATCTCCCTCGATGCATGGATCACCATCCGCTCGATGGCACCGGCGGGTTCGTTACCCGGATTGTCTCTACAGAAATCGTCGAGTTCGGGGCGCCAGGACTGGGGTGTGGCGACAAAGTACAGTTTCTCTATCCTCTCGGCACCCAACTTCTCCACATATTCGGCATGATCGGCGACACCGAGGACCCATTCATCCACCCACCTCTGGTACTCTTGCTCGTCTCTTTGCGCCCTTCGGTGATCCTTCAAAAAGTCGTAATCGTTTCCATAGGGTGTCAGTTCCGGTGTATTCCGAGCATAATACCCCCCTGGATGAGAACCATAGGGGGTGTGGCTGACTGATAAGACCTTCTCCGAAGAAATCCTCCCCAGATGGGCGTAGTGTCGGATAAAATCGGTATCAACAAGATGCTCTGCCGTCAGGATGACGCCGGTACGTGCCCCCAGCGGACCGTAGACATTCTCTGCAAAAGGAGGGAAACAGATCGCATTGCCCGCAGGATCGGAAGCCCAGGTGTGGACAAAGCTGATATCGGGGTTGTAGGCCTTGACCAGTCCCGTCACACCCCCCTCGGCAAATGGATCCTCCATCTCCATGAACGCGTGTGGGAGCTCGGCACCCAGCGAGCTTCCAACGAGCGAACGCGTCGTTATGAAGGGAACCCCCATTGCGCCCGCCATCAGACGCTGACAGATCGTCAACATGGTCCAGTTTTCTATCTCGATTTCCCCCCGCTCAAGGGCCCTCACGATGATGGGGCTGGGGCCGGGTGTGGGATAGCCCTCCCCGGCAAACGAGACGATCCCCTTTTTGATGAGTTTGAGGTGTACCAGGGGAAGCATGGTGCCCGTCAGACCCAGCCCTATATACTCGAATCGGGGATCGGTCCCCTGAAACTGACGGCACAGTTCATACATAGCGGCACCCGGGCGCGAATGCAGCCCGCAGGGATTGATCTTCATCCCCGGCTTAACGAAGATCCCAATCGCCTCAGCCAGCGGCATGACCTTGTTTTCGGCAGATGGATGTAAGGTATCAAACCTGGTTTCAATCAGATCCTTCCATGACGGCATGCAGTTTCCCCCCCTTATTTCTTATGATCTTTATTTCAGATAACCGCTTGACTGCCACACACTCCAGACAGTCAGTTTCCATCCCCCTCCTCTCATGCTGATTCGCTTATTCCGTATCACTTTCTATGATGGCGCCACATTCTTCACAACGGTATCGAACAGTTGCTGTTTCCTGGGCCTCTATCTTCTCAAAGTCATACCGTCTTTCGCCACTGTCCTCAAAGCATTCAGGACACCAGCCCTTTTTCAGTTCGTCGAGCGCAATTGTCAGGTGACAATGCCGACAGCGCACCCTGTCCCTGTCTTCGGACAACAATACGAGCTGACTGTGTCTGCAGGAATTCATGCCGAGAAACCCGGTCCTTATCCTCCTCCGCCGACGACCCTGTCGGAGCGTCATTCCGGTTCGGGCTGTTTCATGATGCGTCTGGGGTAAATATTGAAGCATACACCTCTTAGGATATATCTGTTTAACCTCCGGCCCTCGTATTTGTCAAAGATTAATTCCACGGGAACACCC
>CAYXUH010000058.1:0-10900 GCA_964468685.1 uncultured Syntrophaceae bacterium
TTTCTGAGACACTGTCTTACATCAGGAAATCATTACACTGCAGGGTGTGATCAAGCGCCAGTCTCGCAAACCCGGATCATGACATACGTTGAGCTGTCCTCGCGTTATCCGACTCACCCGGGCCGAACCACGGAGCGGAAACGACAGCTTTCGGAGCATGCGGCAGATCTTTCCGGCAAGAGCAGGAAGGGTGATCAGGATCGGACAGCTGTCGATGGAGAATATCTTTCTGAAAATATACCCATACATTCAGGTTCGTCAAGCGAAAAACCCGGAAAGAATATACCACCATGCCGGCCCTTGAAATCAGGATTGCGGGGCATGGAGTCGATCTAAAAAGAAAAGCCGGGACACTCGCATAGAGTGCCCCAGCTTTTGGATTTTAGTTCCCCGGCGCGGACCCACGTGCTTTTGGTACCCATCTGTTACATGGCGTAACTCACCTTATCCCCAGAGATCCTGCACCGGCTGGTCAAGTCCCAATTCGACGAGTTTTTCCTTTGCCGGTTTGCCCGTTTCCCAATCCCACTTGCTCACTTCATAAAACTCCTTCAACATCAAATCCATATCGGGCTCTATTCCCGCCGTTGCTCCCTCTTTGAGCGCCCGGCTGACGATCTTCGGCAGTTTATCGTCCGCCCGCGTGACACCAAGCCTGTTGTTGATGGCCCTCTTCAGATTAAGGGACCGTTCGCCGAATGTGAGCAGATCCATGGTGCTGAAGGGGGTGCCGGTAATAGCCGCGAGCGCCCGGGCAATCATCGGAGCCGGCATCGGTGAAAATTGGCACAGGGTGAAGCTGTTGAAAAGTTCGCAGAAATGAAGCATCTTCGCGGTCAGGGCTCCCTTTTGCGCGGGATCGTTTTTGTCGGAAAAGGTGATCCCCAGTTCCAGACCGTTTTCGCCTCCCGGGGCATCAAAGTTATAAAAACAGCCTTTCAAATGACAGGCTCCCCGGGGACCGACCGCATACGACAGCGCCGCGCCCTGATACGCCCGCGAATCGTGCATCGGGAATTCCAGACCCTTTACCTGAGCCGCATCTTCAGGGTCCGCTCCGAACGCGGCGGCCATTTCTTTGACGCCCTTTGACAGGACAACGCCGATGCCCTCCTGCCTGATGATCATATCCAGCAGTTTGAGAATGACAGCGGAGTTCCCCCATTTGATTTCCATGCCTGCCTTCTCTTTTGTGAGGATTCCCTTCTCATACAGATACATGGCAAAGGCGATAGATACGCCGGAAGACATGGTATCGATCCCATGCATATTACAGAAATGGTTTGCCTTGACCACGGTATCGATATCAAAGTTCATGCAGAGGGGTCCAAATGCGGCCACGGTTTCGTATTCGGGTCCATCGACCTTTTTGATGTCGTCGCTGAAATCTTTAATGGTTCTACCGCATCCGATCGGGCAGCCCCTGCACGCGTAGTTTGTCATATTATAGCGCGTCCTGAAGGCCGGGCCGTGCAGTTTCTCAACGGGAAAAATGCTTTTGGTAAAATACTTGGTGGGCACATCTCCCAGACGCATACCCAGATCGATATACATGTTCGTCCCGTACAATTTGTACCCGTTCGTGTTGGCGGTACTCTTGATACAGTCAAGGGCCTCACCGACAAGGGTCTTCAGGCCTTCGCCGTCCGCAACCTCGGCCTTCCGGTTTCCTGACACCACGACGGCCTTGAGATTCTTCGAGCCCATCAGCGCTCCCATACCGCATCTTCCCGCGGTCCTGCCTTCGTCGTTCATGACGCCGGCGTATGGGATTAATTGTTCCCCTCCTATGCCGATACAGGCAGTCGAGGCCTTTTTGCCGACCTCTTCATCGATCAGTTCCTGTGTCTCGTAGGTGTCCCTGCCCCACAGATGGGCGGCGTCTTTGATCTCAGCCTTCCCCTCCTTGACAAAGAGATAGACCGGCGCAGCGGCCCTGCCGGTTATCAGTATCCCGTCATAACCGGTGCCTTTGAGACGGAAGGGAAAGGTTCCGCCCGTTGTCGCCTCACCCCAGAAACCGCTTGGGGTTATTCCGCACACTGCCGCCCGGCTGACCATGGGAATATTGGAACCGATAAAGGGCCCGGCGGCAAAGACCAACGGACTCTCCGGTGCCAGCGGGTCCATCCCCGGTTTTACATAGTCATATATGATTTTGGCAGCCAGCGTTGATCCGCCGACATAGTGTTTCAGATCGTCGTCACTGATGGGAAGGTCTTCTGTTGTCTTATTTGTCAGGTCTACCTTCAGGAATTTACCAAAATATCCTTTCATGGGGTTACCTCCATATCTCTGAATTCATGTCCAGCAATGTACCTTCATAGGCGCATAGAAACACGTCCCTCAACTGTTCCCGCGTTAGATCGAACCACCCAAAATAAAAGGACGGATCCGTCGGTGTCTGATCAAGGATGAGCTCAAGGTTCCCTTCAAAATCACTTTTGGAAACACCGGCATCCTTCAGACTAACCGGGAGCTTCAACTCGGACATCAGCCCGCGAATTTTTTCGATGAGATTGGAGAGGCTCTTCGCGTCGGAATTGGTGTCCCGGACACCCAGCACATCGCATATTTCAAGGTGCCGATCCGTTGCCTTTGAATAGACCTGAAGTTCGTAAGGGAGGAACAGCAGGACCATGACGCCGTGATGGATGTGATACAGGCCGCCGATGGTATGCCCAAGAGCGTGCGAAATTCCGGAACCGGCGTTGGATAGGGGGATCCCCGCCATCATGGCCGCCTGCTGCATCTTGATTCTGGGCATGAGGTCGCTGCCATCCTGGTACGCCTTGGGCAGCCATTCGAAGACCATTGTAATCACCTTAAGGGCAATCGCCTGATTCAATTCATCCGCCCGGGGCGCCATAAAACCGTCGACGGCGTGGGCAAGGGCATCACCGCCCGTCCCCGCGGTCAGTTCCGGCGGCATCCCGACCGTCAGTGTCGGATCAAGGAGGGCAAAGTCGGGAACGAATTCCGGCAGGGCGCCCCCCGTGCCGAGCTTCACGCCATCGGGGAAAGAGATCACGGCAATACCCGTAACCTCGGAACCGGTCCCGCTTGTTGTCGGGATGGCAACCAGCTTGGCCTTATTCCGCAGATTCAGGGGTATAAGCGGACTCAGGATTTCAATATTGGCATCCGGATGCTCATAGAGGAGCCACGCGCCCTTTGCGGTATCGATCGATGAGCCGCCGCCGACAGCAAAAATCAGGTCGGGGCCGAACTCTCTCATCTTCTGGGCACATTCCCGTATGGTGTCAATCGGAGCGTCAGGCTGGGCCTTGGCCCAGACCTCGAATTTGATGCCATGCCTTTTTTCATAGGGACTCATCACCTTCGGGGCAAAGCGAACCGCGTACTCATCGGTTACAAGAAAGGCCTTTTTTGATTTGCACTCTTTTGCCACCAAATCGACCGCATCGGGTATAAGGCCGGCCTCATCAAGAAAAAGATTGAGCCCGGAGAATACGCGCGGGACAAAAAAGGGCCTCTGGGCCTCTTTCAAGAACTCGGCCTGTACCATGGGGCCGCCCCAGTTTCTAAGCAGATATTCATGTGACCAGTAACTCATGTCTCCCCCCTTATCTCTGATGTTAGCGATGGAGCCGCATCATAACGATTCGTTACTTTTCTATAAGCGGCGCGTAAAAAATACGCGCACCGTTGGATGATTCTACGTCGTGACAAAGGTAATGGCGGCGCCAAACCAGGTAAAAGAGTGTATCTCACCGTCAATACTGACACGGTGATTTCGGAGCGCCTCCTGGATTCCGTCTCCTCCGGCCTTAAGGCCTTTAACCGCCGCCTTTGCGTCACTCCAGATCATCGCAGCATCATACTCATCCAGGACGGTGTCTGATGAAAAGGTCCCGTCCTTAAAGATGAACCGCTTGCCCCTCTTCCCATCCTTTGTTTTGATGACGATGGTGCATTCATGGCCCATAAGAAATTTTCGGAAGTTCTTGTTTGACTTTGACGCCTTTTTGAATTTCAAGGCCAGTATGGTGATAAGCAGTGAAAATCCCATAATTCCCCCCTTTAAATGATTTCAAATGAATTAAAAACCACCACATTAATCACAGATTCTTTTGATGCCCTTACGGAAGAACAGGCAGTCGGTTGAGTTATGCCGGCGTTACCGGTTTCGTCCGAGCGCCATATTGCGGAGTGAAAGAGACAGCGTGTAGAGTATGCGGCAGATGTTTCTAATAGGAGGAGGGAAAGCCGGACCCGAGCATAACGAACCTTCATGCCAGGATCTGACAGCTGTCTGCTAGAGAATGTTCCTTGGAAGTATACCTATCCGTTTAAGTTCGTCAAGTGAAAACCCCAGAGTGAAAACCCCAGAAATAATATATCACCGTGCCGGCCCTTGAAATCAGGGAGGGAGGCGGGGTCTAGGTCTCAACAATCAACGCTTTTATTGATCCATGTTGTCAAATGTTGAGACCTGACCCCATTCTACAACCCCACTCTACACAGGCAGTACGATCTATGGTATAGAGATATTTCGTTTAGAAAGAGAAGGAAGGTGCAGGAGATAGAAACCAGCACACACGATATCCTGTCTAGCAATGAATGCTCATGTGAGAAAATGAAGATCGTATACACACCAATTGGAATCATTCACTCCCCATTTAGGGAGCTTCAGGGGATGCCGATTCAGCCGGCGGGCGCCGCCGGCGTGAAGGGGACGGTCGAGGTGTTCGAGAATTTCCAAGCGGGGCTCGCGGACCTTGACGGGTTCTCACACATCATCCTGCTCTATCACCTCCATCGGAGCCACGGACTCAACCTCCACGTTGTGCCGTTCCTGGATTCAAAGTTGCGGGGGCTCTTCGCTACTCGCGCACCCAGGCGTCCGAACCCGATCGGTCTTTCCGTCGTTCGAGTTGATGGAATCGAAGGAGGTGTACTGCACATCGAGAACGTTGACATTCTCGACGGCACCCCGCTTCTGGACATCAAGCCGTTTGTTCCCGAATTCGATGCGCAGGCGGAGGTACGTACCGGGTGGCTTGAGAAAGCCAAGGGAATCTCCTCAAACCGGAAATCGGATGATCGTTTCAAATAGAACCACGAACAGGCCGCTCACGTTATTTGATAACTACTGTTATGTCAAAGGAGGAAAAGCTTTCAGTACTGCCGGAAAAAGTAAGCAAGGCATGGGATAAACGGAAGGGACCTGTTATATTTGCCACCGTGGATGAAGAAGGGGTCCCCAATGCCATCTATGCTACCTGTGTGAATAAATTCAATCAAGATACCATCGTGATCGCAGATAATTTTTTTGACAAAACACGGAAAAATATCTTCGCGGGGACCAGGGGCTCTATCCTCTTTATCACTCCGGAAGACCAGGCCTTTCAATTAAAGGGGTCCGTCGAGTACCACACAAAAGGTCCTATCTTTGCTGATATGAAGGCATGAAATCCGAAACAGCATCCGGGTCATGCCGCGGCGGCCCTCAAGATAGAGGAGGTCTATTCAGGCTCGAAAAAACTTTCATAGCCCCGAAAGGGTGCTCCGTCAGGCGCACCCATGAGAAGGTCGTGCCGGGTCCATAACGGGTGAGGGGAAAAATGAAAAGAGTTTATTTATTATTCTTCTTATCACTGATGGTTTTCATGGGATTGGTGGTCGAATCCGCCGAGGGCGGAAGGGGTGTAACCCTGACCGTTGTGTACGACAATTACGCGCTCACGGAAGGGACGAAGGCCGATTGGGGATTCTCCTGCCTCATTGAAGGGACAGACAAGACCATCCTCTTCGACACGGGGACCCGGGGCGATATCCTGCTGGGGAATATGGAGGTTCTGGGGATCGACCCGGCGAGTGTGGATGTAGTCGTCCTCTCGCACATCCACCGTGATCACATCGGGGGGCTCGGTTCCATCCTGGATACAAAGGCCGATATCTCCGTCTATTTCGGGGATTCATTTCCCGCGGGTTTCGCTCAGGACATTCTGGACAGAGGCGCGAGGCCCGTTCGAGTGCGCGGGCCCGTTGAGATATGCGAAAACGTCTTTTCAACGGGTGAGCTTGAGGGTTCCACCCCCGAGCAGTCTCTCATACTGGACACGGAAAAAGGCCTGATCATAATCACCGGATGTTCTCATCCGGGCGTAGTAACCATCCTGAAAAGGGTCAAAGAGATATTCGATAAAGACATCTCCCTTGTATTCGGCGGATTCCATCTGCTGAACGCCTCGGAAACCGCAGTACGACGGATCATCGAAAGCTTCAAGGCGTTGGGCGTGCGTACATGCGGACCGACCCATTGCACCGGAGACAGGGCCATCGCCCTGTTCAGGGAGACCTATGGAAAGGACTGTGTTCCCATGGGAGTGGGACAGATCATCCGGGTGAAGTAACATCGCCCGTCGGCCAGTGACATGGAGCCTCTCCCGCGCGGTTCAATTCGAAGCGAATACCGTAGCGAGGGCGGCCCGGCAGACAGTTACATCCTCTTCAGGCGTTCCTCCGCTTACCCCAACCCCTCCAATGACCTCATCGCCATCCTGAATCGGCAGTCCGCCGGGGATTGTCGTTAAGCGGTCATTCCAGTTTTGCGTATTAAATCCAAAACCCGGGGTTGACGGGTCACCAAACTTACCTATATCCGAGCTCGGCATTCTAAAAGTGGATGCCGTCCATGCCTTATCACGGGCGATGTCAACCGTTGGGATTGGGGCATGATCCATCCGATGGAGGGCGACTAAGACTCCCCTGTCATCAACAATGGCAACACTACACAACCGGTCCATTTCCTGGGCTTGTTTTATCGCAGCCTTAATCACCTTCTTGGCAATATCTATATTCATCACCATAGCACTCACTGGCCCCCTTGGTATTTCATTCTAGCTCGGCTAATCGTACTCGTCATAAAGGGCGGCATACCCGGCTTGAACAGCGGTGGTATCACTTATTTCACCAACACCGTCGGGAATACCGCTGCAGCCAATACCGCCGATTACCCCCATCTCCTCATCCCTGAGGGGATTGCCGCCGGGGATGAACATAAGACGCAGTTTCGCTTGTGTCAGGAGCCCGAGTCCACCGCTGCCAAGTGTTTTCCCCATCATGCGAGGATCTATCGCTCTGGCCAGCATCAGGGTAGGCGCGCCTGAATAAACCGCTGTAAAGGCCTTGTTGATTGAGATATCCGTCGTCATCGGTCCGGCACCATCCATTCGATGGATGGCAATCACCGCCCCCGCTTTATCAACTACCGCAATACTGCTCGGGAAGCCGGAGAGCTCAGCCCACCTCTCAGCAGCCTCGAGCATCTTTTCAGCCATTTCCAGAGTTATCTCTTTCATTAAAAAATTACCCCCTCATGTATTATCTATGAAGACAGATCACTACTGGCCACCAGGTCAGCACCGGTATCCAGCAAATTTGGCACGATGACATCACCCATCTTAAGGGGAGGTTTCGCCCGTGCCCCGGCTATAATCGCCATGCTTTGTACCAGCTTCGTCTTCAAGATCGGTTTGCTGGTTCTCACCGCCAACAAGGGCTGGGAGCTGCCTTCAGTCAAAACAGTGGCAGTAAGGGTACGCACCGGATTTGTATACTCTTCCAGAACATACTTTTCCCCTTCCTTGCATTTATTGCCGGCAAATCCGACTACGTCACCTTTATCATTTATGGTTAATGTTACCTCGCAACCGAGGGGACAACCGACGCAGATGAACGTCTTATCTTTTGCCACTTTATTTTCCTCCTCTTTTCTCACAGTCTACGACTATTTCCTTTGTTCCCTCTTTCAGTTTCTTCAGGATCTCTGCGGAAAGTTCAATCTTCAGCATTTCGCTGGGCTTTACCACTCGTACCCCCTTGGTCATAATGTCGCCTACTTTAATTCTGACCATTTCCTCGGGTTCACTCACCCTCATATAGAGGGTTGCCTCTCTTTGGCCGCTGATGGTCTGGGGGACAACATATCTGATGTTTCTTCCCGCCTTTACGCGAATCTCCCCCCTCTTTCCCTGCTTTCCATCTATGGCAAATTTGGCGGCACTCTCCCCCGCCAGTTCACTTTCCCAGGAAACGTTATCAACGAGGTCGTGGACATGGAGTACGTTTCCACCCGCAAACACACCGGGAACATTCGTTTGTCTCAGCTCATCGACAAGAGCCCCTCCGGTAACCGGGTCTAATTGTATCCCCGCCATTGACGACAGTTCATTTTCCGGGATGAGACCAACCGACAACAGGAGCGTGTCACACGCTATCGTTCTCTCAGTGCCGGCAATCGGGTTCCTCCTGCCATCCACCTGAGCTATGGTCACTGCATTTACTCGCTCTTCACCGTGAATCCGGGTAATGGTATGCTGAAGGAACAACGGTATTTCAAAATCATGCAGGCACTGCACCTCATTCCTGATTAAACCGCCTATGTAGGGGAGAATCTCCACCACCGCCTCCACCTGAGCCCCCTCCAGTGTCAAACGGCGAGCCATTATCATCCCGATGTCACCCGAGCCCAGGATCACGGTCTTATTACCCGGAACAAAGCCTTCGACGTTGACAAATCTCTGCGCTGTTCCGGCAGTCAGCACACCGGATGGCCTCGTGCCGGGGATATTGAGCGCCCCTCGACTCCGCTCCCGGCAGCCCATAGCCAGAACGATGGACTTTGGCTTGAAGGTAATGTAGCCCTCCTGGGTATTGACCGCACCAATCTGCCTGTCCTCGTCAAGCCTGACTACCATTGTTTCCAACAGCGGCTGTATCCCGGTATCCATAACCTTCTCAATGAAGCGGTGCCCATATTCCGGGCCGGTGAGGTCCTGGTTAAAATAGAGCAGGCCAAAGCCATTATGCACACACTGATGCAGCAGGCCGCCCAATTCTTCCGCCCGCTCCATAATAACGACATTCTCAGCCCCCGCTTCCCTGGCCTTGATTGCAGCAGCCATTCCGGCCGGTCCGGCTCCGATTACGGCTACATCTACGTCTTTCAGTTTCATTGTTGTGCCTCCAGTAATTCCTTGCCTTTGTACAGCAGGTTCCGGGATTCGCCGTCCTTCTTCGTCACTTCTTCTTCAGGTATGCCCAGCTCACGCGCCAGAATTTTGGTTACTCTGGGGCCGCAGAAACCGCCCTGGCAGCGCCCCATTCCCGGTCTGCATCGGAACTTAACCCCATCGAGCGTCTTGGCCCCCCTCTTGATAGCCTCGACTATCTCTCCCTCCGTTACCGTCTCACAACGACAGACCACATGTCCATATCTCGGGTCCTGAGCAATAAGCTTCTTCTTTTCTTCATCGGAAAGCTCGCTGAAATCAGGCATCGCCTTCTGATAGGGATCGAATTTTGGGTTCTCCTCTAACTGAAGCCCCTGCTGGGTCAGTATCTCGATCATCTCCTTGCCTACCGCCGGAGTGGCACAGATCCCAGGGAAGCCAATACTGGCATTGATAAATCGAGGCACCCACCTTGACACACCGACCGTACACTCGTGCCATCCTATCTCAAAATTCCGGAACACAATGAAACCAACAAAGGAATTAATTATGTCTCCGGCTGATATGTCAGGCACCAGTGTCTGGGCATGTCTCAGTGCGGTATCAGCCAGCTTTTTGTCGGTGGAGTGGTCATGCGCCTTCCCCAACCGCTGTGACCCCGGGGATATGCCAAAGAATAAATTCCCATGGATGGTAGGGGTCACCATGCCATTTTCCGTCGCAATGACCAAGTGGTTAATCAAGCCGCCCACCTTCTTGTCCAGGACAGCCTGATAGAGCTTGGCAGGGTACAAGACAAAGTCATCAGCATTGACCATCTGAGCCAGCTTGCCTACATATTCCCCAGCCGCATTGATAATGTATCGGCATCTGATAGAACCGTTATTTGTCTGCACCTCAAATTCATCGGTCCCCGCCGATATACTTAGCACCTCGGTCTCCAGCAATGTATTGACCCCATTGCGTCTGGCATTCTCGGCCAGGGCTATGGTCAGTCGAACCGGGTCGTTGATAGCAATATTAGGGTCATAGAGGGCGCCGATAAACTTCTTGTTGACATTGGGCTCCCAGCTACGAAGGGTCTCCCGGTCAATAAACTGGAGCGGTTCTATGCCAGCAGGCCGATACTTGCCGCTCCACTCGTTGAACCTTCGCATCATCTTCTCAGGATGGCCCATCCCCGCCTGATTTTCCACCAGCTCCAGCGATCCGATTTTCTTAAATGGTATATCAAGCTCCCGGCATAGAGGCTCCATTAAGGGCATGCCGGCCCAGACTAACCGACTGTTGTGATACTCTGGCCTGAACTCAAGAACGTTAGCCCCTTGGCACATAATAGTGGAACTGCACTTGGTAATGCCCTGGCCAAAATCAACCCCCTTTTCAACCAGGGTCGCATCAACCTTATACTTGGATAGCTCTCTGGCTATGGCAGCGCCGCCAACCCCGCCACCGATAATCAGGACCTCGGTCTCTATTTGGCTCATACCTGTGCCTCCCTTTCAGTTCGATTGATAAACCCGCACCATGCTTCGATAAGGTATTGGGTGTAATGGATGATATATATATTTTGGTAAAATATCGTTTTTGACACTGGAATATATAAACGAAAACGAAGTTGTATGTCAAGAAGATATTGGCACAAAAGGTGGGGTGAGGCGCCGGTAATCGTGGAAGGGATGTATCCTGGCACCCGAACTATCGGAGAGCAAACCCTTTTTTGGGTTCAAATCCGGTGTGGGAGACTAACCCCGAAAAGGTTAAAGAAATTTATTCAATGAAAAGCGAATCTTGCAAATAAAATGGCGGAAGTGCATGGGAATCGAACCCACCTGGTATGATTTATTTATTAATATTATCGTATGCTTATAGTGCTATGTTGGTTAAAGGTTAAAGAAAAGTTAAAGGATTTGAATATT
>CAYXUH010000059.1:0-10779 GCA_964468685.1 uncultured Syntrophaceae bacterium
TCGCAGGATTTACCTTGGGAAAGATTTTGATCTATAGGTGTCGTCAATCCATAATGAACTAACTCCTTTTCCAGATTAAAGGCAGACGGAACGATGGTTTTTGAACTGAGACAGAATCTGAAATTGACGCAGCAACTGGTTATGACCCCGCAGTTGCAGCAGTCGATCAAACTTCTGCAACTTTCAAGAATCGAACTGGTGGATGCCATCAACCAGGAGCTTGAAGAAAACCCCCTCCTTGAAGATCAATCTATCTCGATCGACTCGGAGACGGAGATTGTCCCGGAGGTTGCCGACATGAAGATCGAGTCGGCGACAAAGGAGATCACCGGAGAGGGGGATGGAAAGGAGGATTTTGACTGGGACAACTATCTCGAAGATTTCGGTCCCATGGGTGTTCCCCATGGCCGCGATGATGCCGACGCACCCCCCTTCGAGAATATGCTTACCAAAACAAGCTCTCTGTCGGATCACCTCCTGTGGCAGCTCAACCTGTCGCATTTGATCGATGCGGAACGGCATGTGGCTGTTCAGATCATAGGCAACCTGAACGGTGATGGATACCTGATGGCAACTCTGGAGGAGATCGCCATTATTGAGAATGTGGGATCGGCCTTTGTTGAGGAGGTCATTGCCATGGTACAGGAATTCGACCCCCCCGGTGTTGCGGCGAGGGACCTGAAGGAGTGCCTGCTCATACAGATTGGATTCCTGAATATCGACTCTGAGCTTCCGGAAAAGATCGTGAACAAGTATCTGAAGGATCTTGAGACGAGAAATTATCAGAGTATAGCCAACAAAGAGAAAGTTTCCCTCAGCGAGGTCGAGCAGGCCGCGCTACTGATAGGAACCTTGAATCCCAAACCGGGACTCCCCTACAACGAAGAAAGACCCCAGTATATCATTCCCGACGTATTCATCTTCAAGTTTGAAGACAAATATCGTATTACACTGAATGATGACGGCCTGCCGAGACTGAAGGTGAGCAATTTTTACAAAGAGATACTGGGCGGCATGAAGGCCAACGGAGGGGGCACAAGTAAAGAATACATCAAGGAAAAACTACAGTCCGCAACCTGGCTGATAAAGAGTATTGAGCAGAGACAAAAGACGATCTACCGGGTAGCGGAGAGCATCCTGGATCACCAGATTGATTTTTTCGACAAGGGGATCAGCTATCTGAAACCGATGGTTCTGAGGGATATCGCTGATGACGTACAGATGCATGAATCAACGATAAGCAGGGTTACCACCAATAAATACATACATACCCCCAGAGGCATCTTTGAACTCAAATATTTCTTTAACAGCGGGATAAACAGGATGGGCGATACCCAGATAGCATCCCAAAGTGTCAAGGAAAAGATACGGCAGATAATCAGCATAGAAGACAGCAAAAAACCTTATAATGACAGCCAGATAGTGAAGATGCTTGCAGCCTCAAATATATCTATAGCACGGAGAACAGTTGCGAAATACAGGGATATGCTGGGGATATTGCCGTCATCCAAGAGAAGGAAGTACTTCTGATTTGATGAAATACCGGTTGACTTTTAAGGTCGGCTCACCTATAAGGCGGAGTTTCATTGTGCGGAGAATAGGTCAAAACGAGTTGAGAGGAGGGACACCATGAAGATCTCTTATACCTTCCGGAATATGGAAACCGAGGAGTGGTTGAAAGATTATGTGGGCAAAAAGCTTGCCAGGATTGAGCGATATATCGACAAGCCCGTGAATGCCAGTGTGGTACTGGCTGTTGAAAAGTTCAGGAATGTTGCCGAAATAAACCTATCTGCCAAGGGCATGACCCTGCAGGGCAGGGAAGAGGCAAAGGAGATGACCCTTGCCATCGACAATGTTATTGATAAGGTGGAACGGCAGATAAAGAAATATAAGCAAAAGATACGAAACCACAAAGATGCCGCGTCCCGGAGCGAGGTGGAGGAATCTGGAGAGCCGGGTTCCGAAGAATATGAGGAATACGATGAAAATTCGAGGGTAGCGAAGACAAGGAAGACCATACTTGAGCCCATGTCTCTAGACGACGCAATTATGGAAATGGACGAATCAAAGAACAGATTTATCGTGTACAGAGATTCTTCCTCAGAGAACGTGAGCATTCTCTATCGTCGCGATGATGGAAGATATCTCCTGATTGAAACCAATAGCTGAAATACGGGGTGGTGAACCATGGTTAATATCCAGGACATGCTGAAAGAAGCCTTTATCATAGAGGATCTGAAATCAAAGACGAAGAAAGAGGTCCTCGCTGAGCTGTCGGGTGTCTTTTTGAGTGATGATATGGGTATTGCCCGTGACTCCATGATCGAGGTCTTGATGGAGAGGGAAAAACTGGGGAGTACCGGGATAGGGGACGGTATCGCCATACCCCATGGAAAACTGACTGGTCTTGAAAGACTTGTGGTTTCATTTGGAAGGAGCAGTGTGGGGGTTGATTTTGATTCCCTGGACGGCGGACCGGTGCATCTCTTTTTTCTTCTTATGGCTCCTGAGAATTCGGCTGGGCAGCATCTGAAGGCCTTGGCGAAGATCTCACGGATGCTGAAAGATGTCTCCTTCAGAGAAGCTCTTGTCAAGGCCGAGTCATCTAAAGATATATATAGTTTGATAGTGGAGAAAGACCGGGCGTATGTCTAGGGTCTGTCATTCTCGTGCACCAACCCTTTCAGAAGCTACCATATGCCTGACCGGGGTGATATAGGAAAAAAAGCAACATATCGAAAGGCGGGGGCGCGATGAATAATCTTCGTATCGTCATCATAACCGGCCTGTCGGGTTCCGGAAAGAGCACAGCCCTGAAGGCCCTGGAAGATATCGGCTTTTTTTGTGTGGATAATCTTCCTGTCATGCTTCTCCCCAAATTTCTGGACCTGCAGACCGGGACCTCATCCGAGATTTCCAAGATAGCCCTGGTCATGGACCTGCGCGAAAGACACTTCCTTGAAAAGCACATAGATGTTCTCTCTCGATTGAGGAAGAAAAAGTACAATATTGAAATACTCTTTCTCGATACGAGCGATGAACTGCTCCTGCGAAGGTTTAGCGAGACGAGGAGGACGCATCCCCTCTCGAAGGACAAGACCATCCTTGAGAGTATCGAGCTGGAGCGGGATAAGCTGAGTGAATTAAAGGGGATGGCCACCAACATCGTTGATACATCAGGGTACACTGTCCACCAGCTCAAGGAACATGTCCAGGGGCTCTATCTCGCTCCCGGCAAAACCAAAAAACTTATTATAAACCTGATATCATTCGGATACCATTTTGGTCTGCCTCACGATGCGGATATCGTCCTGGATGTGCGATTTCTGCCCAATCCTTATTTCATCAAGGACCTAAGTGAACACAACGGAAATGAAAAGGTCGTGGAAGAATATGTTATGGGATGGGATGAGACCGGACAGTTTCTCGCACGCCTTTCCGACATGATGACATTTCTGGTGCCGCTCTATGAAAAAGAAGGAAAATCATATCTGAATGTTGCCGTGGGATGTACCGGCGGGAGACACCGATCCGTGGTTATCCTCAACCAACTGGCCGGATACTTCAAGAGCAGAAACTATACAACAAATATCAGCCATCGGGATATAGACAGATCCTGACCGGACGCCTCACCCTTCACCGAAAAGCTTTCTTGTTATGTTATCCTGTATCCAGTGTGGATCCCACCATTCCACTGGGTTTACAAATTTCCCGCCTACGATCATACTGAAGTGAAGATGATCGCCTCCCGCCATGCCGGTTAGACCTGTCCTGCCGATCGATTCCCCCTTCTTGACCGTTTGATTCTTCCTTACGCTTATCGAGGAAAGATGGCCATACAGGCTGAAGACCCCCATCCCGTGATCGATGATGACCGTGTTTCCATAAATTCCGATATGTCCAGTGAAGAGGACGATGCCCTCATTTGATGCCTCTACCGGGGCGTTCTGTGTAGAGGCGAGGTCAACACCCATGTGAACACTCGTGCTTATTTTATTGCCGTTATGGTAGTATGTTCTCCTGTCGCCAAAGGTTGCCATGGTGGCGGCGTTTTTCATCCGGAGAAAAGCCCCCTCCCACAGTTGTTTCGGTTGGGTGTCCTCACAGATCGTTTCAATGGTTTTTCTGTTGTCCATCCGCATTTCGGTGTTTATGCGCGAAAAGGCTTCGAGCAAGGTAACCCCCTGCAGGTCTTTGTATCGGTGCTGAAACTCCAGAACTTTCCTCTCCAGGAAACGCTGGCTTATATTCATCCTGTCGTTGCGGAACTTTTTGTTCCTTGCGTGGAAAGAGATCGGATTAAGGGTGGTGTTTCCGGCATTATCCTCGGCCAGGATGTGTATCTTCATGGTGCTCGCTATATCTATGGCGGGGACCGCAAAGTAGGAGATGTGGAGCGTTCCGTCCCCTGTGGCCCTCGGGTAGGAGGGGAAGTAGTCATCCTCGACTTGCACGCCGCTTCGAGACACGTCTTCCGAGAGTCTGTAGGTAACAACACAGGAGCCCCCGGGATTGATGTAGTGCTGAAAGCTTGCAGGGGATATTTGGGGGGGCACGGTATCTATAACCACTTCAAAGGTTACAATGTGCTTGTTTTTTCTGAATGAATAGTCTGTGACTGAGATATCGATGGTTGCGGTTCCGTCGTGGAGCTTCAGGTCTTCCGGAAATACGCTGATCGACATGGTCTTTTTACTGACCCCCCTTCCCGGAAAGTTCAGGGAGCCTATGGTGTACTGCTTTCCATCCTGCGATATGGTAACGGAGGCGCTTCGAAGCCCACTTTTTCTGTCAGTGCAGGTGACATCGAACGTCGTTTTCTGGCCTATCATCGTGATGTCCCGGTCCGATAGTATCTCCGGTTTTTCTCCTTCGAAATAGACCATGAAGAACCAGACCCCCACACCTACCAGGGCGATCAACAAAAAATAAAAAAGAAACATCAGAAATTTACGCATATATCCCTCTCTCCTTCAGTCGTTGGCAGTTCCTTAACAGTTGACCTTATATATAATAACTGCTATGTTTTTCAACGTATTTTGGTTTATTTTCAAGTTTTTGGAAAAATTCGACCGGATACGTTGGTTTCTTATATAATCTGCGTATACAAGGGCTCATTATGCTGAAAGACAAAAATATTGTTCTTGGGATATCCGGCGGCATTGCAGCTTACAAGGCAGCGGAACTGACGAGGGAATTCGTAAAACGAGGGGCGAGGGTAAACGTCATTATGACCCCGAATGCGGCCCGATTCATAACTCAGCTCACATTGCAGACCCTCTCCTGCAATCCCGTTTACACCGACATGTTTTCCCTCTCAGGCGACTGGGATATCCACCATATAGCCCTGGCACAGGCCGCCGACATAGTCGTCATCGCGCCAGCAACCTACAATACAATCGGTAAGATAACATCAGGCATCGCCGATGACCTCCTCTCGACGACCATAGCGGCTACAAAGGCTCCGGTCCTGATATGCCCGGCGATGAATTCGAACATGTATGACAATCCCATCCTTCGATCCAATATCGACAGACTCTCAGCGCTTGGCTATCTCTTTATGGATGCCGGGCTCGGTGAGCTTGCCTGCAAGACGGAAGGGGCGGGAAGGTTGCCAGATCCGTTCGATATCGTTGAAGAAGTAGAAGCGGTTTTGACCCAGAAAAATCTAAAAGGACACCGGATCCTGATAACCGCAGGTCCCACCCGTGAACCCTTTGATCCGGTGAGGTACATATCTAATCACTCCTCGGGAAAGATGGGATACGCCCTGGCCGTTATGGCAAGGAGGAGAGGCGCGGATGTCACGCTGATCAGTGGGCCCGTCTCGCTCCCTGTGCCCGCAGGCGTACGGTTTGTCGGGGTGTCGAGCGCTTCCGAGATGCGAGATGCCGTGATAAAACACATTAAAGAAGCAACCGTTATTATCAAAGCCGCCGCGGTAGCCGATTACCGACCATCTGCCCCCTCGGGGTCCAAGATAAAAAAGGGGACCGGTCAGATGGATATCAGTCTCGAAAAGACGCCCGATATTATATCCGAAGTCAGCAAAATAAAAGGGGACCGTATACTAGTGGGGTTTGCCATGGAGACGGAAGATCTTATCAAGAATGCGCGAACCAAGATGAAGGCGAAGGGGATGGACCTGATCGTGGCGAACGAGCTGGGCCTTCCCGGTTCCGGGTTCCAGCATGATACCAATATCGTAAAGATCATAGATATATCGGGGAATGTTGAGGAACTGCCCCTGATGGATAAGAGAGATGTGGCGGACAGGATCCTGGACAGAGTTCTGAAAATCTCAGACAGAGAGAGCAGGGCATGAGAGAAGAGCTTCTGGAACTGACAACCGCTTTGAAAAGCCACATACTGTCCGAGAGGGAATCGAGAAGCGGATCGAGCAATCTGTGTCTGAAGAGAGAAGAGGGCACGAAACCCTCCACGCAGGATGATGCCCCAATGAATGATAGAGCGATTCGTGTTTCCTCGATCACTCTGGAGGATATACGAGAAGAACTTGGAGACTGCAAAAGGTGCAAGTTACACGGTGAGCGACACCATATCGTCTTCGGGGAGGGAAATCCTCGTACCGATCTTGTGTTCGTGGGTGAGGCTCCGGGAAGAGACGAGGATATGCAGGGGAAACCCTTTGTGGGCCGTGCGGGGCAACTGCTTACTGACATTATAAAGGCTATGGGACTGGAAAGAAAAGATGTATATATATGCAATATATTGAAATGTCGTCCCCCGAAAAATCGAAACCCCGAACCGGATGAGATCGCCACCTGTGAACCCTTTCTGATCAAACAGCTTGAGGCTATACAGCCGAGTGTTATTTGCGCCATGGGTAAATTCGCGGCCCAGACTCTCCTCAAAACCGATATCGCTATTTCCGTACTGCGCGGCCGGTTTCACTCCTATCATGGAATACGACTCATGCCCACATACCATCCCGCATATCTCCTGCGAAATCCAGGCGCAAAAAAGCAGGTCTGGGAGGATATGCAGATGATTATGAAAGAATTACAACAGGAGACTTAAGGCGGGGATCGGAGAACAAAATATGGACCATATATCATTCCCGGAATGAGGCGGGATTGAGAGTCTATCGGGGGAAAGTTTCATGAAAGAGAGAATCCGAGCAGGTATTCTTATACTGGTGGTGATCTTTTTCGCTGTTATCGGGGGAGGAGAGACCTTTGGCGAAGAGGCAAGGGGGGGTGTCTTTGATGTCATTACGATTGACTCGGCTATTACACCCGCCGTCGCGGACTATATTGCCAGAGGCACTGAAAGATCTCGTGCAGAGGGTTCAGTCGGAGTCATTATCCTGCTCGATACCCCCGGGGGGCTGGACTTAGCGATGAGAGATATCGTCAAGATACTTCTAACGCCACCCCTGCCGGTCATCGTTTTTGTTCACCCATCCGGCGCCCGCGCCGCATCCGCGGGGGTCATGATAACCATGGCCGCGTCGGTGGCCGCCATGTCCCCGGGCACCAACATAGGAGCTGCCCATCCGGTGGCGATCGGTATCGGGGGCAAGATGGACGAAACGATGGCGAAAAAGGTGGAAAATGATGCGGTAGCTTACGCAAGAGGGATAGCCCAGCAGCGCATGCGCAATGCCGACTGGGCCGAAAAGGCTGTCAGAGAGAGTGTTTCCATTTCGGCTGAAGAGGCGCTCAGACTGAATGTTATCGATGTTATCGCCTCCGATATAGATGATCTCTTCGCACAGATAGATGGGACGACCATTGCACTTCCGACGGGGAATGTGATTCTCGATACGAAAGGGGCTGTCATCAATAAACGGGAGATGGGATTGCGGGACAGGATATTGGTGACCCTGAGCAATCCCAACATAGCCTACCTCCTGATGATGATAGGCCTGGCGGGGCTCTATTTTGAATTTGCCCACCCGGGGGCGATCTTGCCGGGTGTCGTCGGGGGGATTTCTCTCATACTCTCCTTCTTTGCCATGCAGACCCTCCCGGTGAACTATGCCGGTGTTGCGCTGATACTCTTCGGCATCATCCTTTTTATCGCGGAGATAAAGATCGTAAGCCACGGCATGCTCAGTGTCGCAGGGGTTATCTCCCTTGTCCTGGGTTCGGTGATGCTTTTTGAGTCTTCGGCCCCGGCCCTCAGGGTATCGTTTGCTGTCATGATACCCACCATAGGGGTCATATCCCTCTTCTTTGTCGCCGTTGTATCGCTTGCCGTCAAGGCGCAGAGAGGAAAACCCTTCACGGGGACAGAGGGGATGATAGGCCGGGAAGGCATGGCGGTAACCCCGGTGCACACCGATGGGAAAGTTCTTATACGGGGTGAATACTGGAATGCCTCCAGCAGGGAACCCATAGAAGAAGGAACGGGCGTCCGTGTGATCGGCGTCATGGGATTAAAACTCGAAGTGGAAAAAATACAAGAGATATAGAGGAGGTCGAACTATGTATACAGTAATAACAGTCGTTGTCTTGGTGGTGATGTTTCTGGCGGCCGCGATACGGGTCCTCAACGAATACGAGCGAGGCGTGATCTTTCGCCTGGGGAGGATCATTGCTACGAAGGGACCCGGCCTTATCATCTTGATACCCATCATAGACCGGATGGTTAAGGTGGACATGAGGATCATCACGATGGATGTCCCCCCGCAGGATGTGATAACGAGGGACAATGTCTCCATCAAGGTCAACGCGGTGATCTACTTCAGGGTCATGACGGCCAACAGCGCCGTTGTCGAGGTCGAGAACTTTCTCTACGCCACCTCCCAGCTCGCGCAGACCACCCTGAGGAGTGTGTGCGGGCAGGTTGAACTGGATGAAATCCTCGCCGAGCGTGAAAAGATAAATGCCCAACTGCAGGAAATACTTGATCGAAGCACCGACCCGTGGGGGATAAAGATATCGACAGTCGAGGTGAAGCATATCGATCTCCCGCAGGAGATGCAGCGTGCGATGGCGAAACAGGCCGAGGCAGAACGGGAGAGAAGGGCGAAGGTCATCGCCGCGGAGGGCGAATTCCAGGCTGCGACGAAGCTTACCGAAGCGGGCAAGATGATGGCAGAACAGCCAATATCGCTGCAACTCCGTTATCTCCAGACACTCGCGGTTGTTGCCGCGGAGAACAATTCGACGACCCTCTTTCCCATACCGATCGACCTGTTCGAACCCTTTATGGATTTTGCGAAAAAGAAGGGAAAATAGAAGGGTAGAACCCAGGAAGACCGAAGGAGGGCTGAGGTGATGGCGGAAAGAAGAACACGGGGGGTCATAGGAGCCGTAATCCTGATTACGCTCGGCATCCTCATGATCCTGAGCAGCAGCGATATTTACGGATTTGATAAAAGCTGGCCGATACTTTTTATCGTCATATCCGTCTCCATGCTTGTGCAGCGTTTCAAAGATATTGGCGCATGGATTATCGGCACGGCCGGTGTGGGATTCTTTGTGATGGAAAACTTCTATCCGGAGATTCAAAACTGGGGCAAATACGTGTTTCCGGTTCTTCTGATCGTCTTGGGTGGTTATATATTGTTCAAGAGAGGCAGGGAGGCGAGACCGCTATAATAGAATAATGTGAATCACAGATTGACTTGGCCGATATGCCCAGGACGCCGCCGCTTGTGACGATCTGGTAATGGTGTGCATTGACGCCGACCGGAAACAAAATCACATTCGGTACCCCTGACAACCGCTCAAAACGTCCATTCAAAGTCAGAGAGAGTCCCTTTCCGGAAGCAAACGGAAATAACGGTGAGGTCAGAGCTTGCCAAAAGATCGAGGGTGAAGTATGTGACCGCGTGAAATACTATTGAGGTGAATACAGGCATATGACAAACGAGGAAAAGAACGAAGATGTATCATTTGAAGAACTCCTGAAGGAAGGCACGGGCGAAACGGGGTGGCTGGAACCGGGGCAACGGGTAGAGATTCAAATCGTCGACATCGGCTCCGACTGGGTCTTTCTGGGGCTCGGCGGCAAGAGCGAGGGTCACCTCGATAAAAAGGAACTTCTCGATGAAAACGGCGAGTTCCCGTTCAAGATCGGCGATACGATCGCGGCGTATTTTCTATCGTCACGGCACGGAGAATATCTCTTTACCACACAGATCACCACCGGCGAGGCGGGGAGGAACTACCTTGGCCATGCCTGGGAGGGGAAGATCCCCGTCGAAGGTCTGGTGGAAAAAAAGATAAAGGGGGGATTCCAGGTCAAGATAGCCGGCGATACCAGGGCCTTCTGCCCTTATTCCCAGATGGGCCTGCGGCGGGTGGAGGATTCCTCTGGATATATCGGGGAACGAATGTCCTTTATGATTACGGAATACAGCGAAGGGGGGCGGAACGTTATCCTCTCCAACCGGGCGATCCTGGAGGCGGAAGAGCGTGAGAAAAAAGAGGCGCTTAAAGAACAACTGCACGAGGGGATGAAGATCACCGGGAGGGTCGCATCGATTCAGGAGTTCGGCGCTTTTATTGATATCGGCGGTATCCAGGCCCTGCTCCCCATCTCGGAGATCGGGTGGGCGCGGATCGAGAATATCCAGGACATCCTTTCGGTCGGCCAGGAACTGGAACTGGTTATTTTGAATCTGGACTGGGACCGGGACCGAGTGGCGCTCAGTCTCAAGTCAACACTCCCCGATCCTTGGGACCGGGTTGAGGAAAAATATCCCGTGGGATCTTCCCATGCCGGGGTAGTGGCACGTCTTCAAAAATTCGGCGCCTTTGTCACCCTTGAAGGGGGCGTGGACGGACTGATCCATATCTC